>DFGF01000116.1:551-18047 GCA_002371715.1 Prevotella sp. UBA3757 | reverse complement strand
CAACTGAGCTACTGAAGCAGGTTGCGCGTCATTTCTGATTTGCGGGTGCAAAGGTACGGCTTTTTTTTGAATCGTGCAAATTTTTTCGGAAAAAAAATCGCTTTAACCGTATTTTTTTGTAATTTTGCACCCGTAAACAACATTTTTACACATCATGAGACGTATTTTTCTATCTATAGTAGCTGTGCTGGCTGGCCTTACCGCCATGGCGCAGGACGTGAAGAATCATAATCTGGAGGTGGCCAAGAACCTCGAGATTTTCAATGCACTCTATAAGAACCTGGACTTGATGTATGTCGACACGCTCGATGCCAATAAGGTCATCACGAAGGGTATCGATGCAATGCTCAGTTCGCTTGACCGCTATACGGAGTACTATCCTGAGGAGCGCCAAAAGGAACTGAAGACGATGCTGACGGGCAAGTATGCGGGCATCGGGGCGCTGATACGTTACCACCAGCGGCTGAAGCGCGTGGTGATAGACGAGCCGTATGAGGGCATGCCTGCTGCCGAGGTGGGCCTTAGGAAGGGTGACATCATACTGCAGATTGACGACACGGTAATGACGGACAAGATGACGCCCTACGTGAGCAGTCACCTGAGGGGCGAGCCGGGTACGACGTTCATGCTGAAGATTGAGCGTCCGTCGACGGGTAAGAAGATGGACTTCAAGATTACGCGCCGCGCCATCAAGATGCCTGAGATTACGTGGTACGGCATGCTGGACGAAGGCATGGTGGGCCAGGGCAGCAAGATTGGCTACATCTGTCTGAACACGTTTACGGGCGAGCCCTCGAAGCCGATGCGGCTGGCCTTTCTTGAACTGAAACGGCAGGGGGCTGAGAAGCTGGTGCTGGACTTGAGGGGCAACGGTGGCGGCTCGCTGTCGGAGTGCGTCGACATTCTGAACATGTGGGTACCCAAGGGGGTGCGCATTGTTGAGACGAAGGGTAAGCTGAAGCGTGCCAACAATGAATACCTGACGCGCATGGAACCGGTGGACACGGTGATGCCCATCGTGGTGCTGGTGAACCAGGAGACGGCCTCGGCCTCGGAGATTACCAGTGGTGCGCTTCAGGACTTGAAGCGTGGGTTAATAATAGGTACGCGCACGTATGGGAAAGGACTGGTACAGGTGCCGAACGTAGACCTGCCTTACAATGCCAACCTGAAGCTGACGACATCGCGCTACTACCTGCCCAGCGGTCGTGGTATTACGATGAAGGAGGGCATCAAGCCCGACGTGGAGGTGAAGCCTGACACGATGGCCAACATTACGCTCTACCTGGACAGGCTGGACTCGACGGAGGTGGTGTTTGACTACGTGGTAGATTACATAGCGCATCATGGGGATATTGCTGCAGCCAGCGACTTCCACTTGACGGATGCCGACTACGAGGACTTCAAGCAGCGCGTGGTCAAGGCAGGCTTCACTTACGACCAGATGAGCAAGAAGCAGTATGAGGAACTGGTGAAGGCGGCTAAGTTTGAGGGCTACTATGACGAGGCGAAGGCGGAGTTCGAGGCGCTGAAGGCGAAGATTGACCATCATGACGTCAGTCGCGACCTGGAGGTGCACCGGCAGGAGATTCAGCAGATGCTGGAGATGGACATCATCTCGGCCTACTACTATCAGGGTGGGCAGTTGCAGTCGGCTTTGAGGAATGACAAGACGCTGGCCGAGGCTTGCAGGATTCTGACTGAGGCGGGGGCCTACGAGCGCCTCCTGCAGTCGGCCGTTCACACGCAGAATGCTGATGACGATGCTGAAAAAGACACCGCTGAGAGCCGTTGAGCGGCAAAAATGCGGGGTGAATTGTTAAAATAGCGTTAATTAGACACTTTTTCCACAAAAAGTATTGCATTAGTCAAATATTATGCGTACCTTTGTACTCGCACACAACTAGTAATTTTAATCTATATTTATCATTTTCCTCGGAGTAAAGCTGCCTGTGACAGGTGGCTTTGCTTTTTGTATGTGCTGACGTGTGCGCGCTCTCGGCTTCGCGGTCTGACGGTTGCGCAGTTGGTGAGCCGGCGGCTACAGCAGTTGCATCAGTTCCTTCATGCCCTCGGAGGCCCCTTTCTGTATCTGCTTGACGTTGGAACCGGCGGTGATGGGGTTGGGGTCGATGAGGTAGACCGGCACGCCCGGACGCACGTAGTGGATGAGCCCGGCGGCAGGATAGACGTTGAGCGACGTGCCGATGATGATGAAGATGTCTGCCTGCTGGCACTCTTCGGCGGCAATCGTGATGTTGGGTACAGCCTCGCCGAAGAAAACGATGAACGGCCTGAGCAGCGAGCCGTCGCCGGCCTTTGTGCCAGGCTTGACCTCGCAGTTGTCGGGTGTCAGCAGTTGCTGGTAGCGCGGGTCATCAGGGTCGTTGCTCGAACAGACCTTCATCAGTTCGCCGTGCAGGTGGATGACTTTTGTGGAGCCGGCCTGCTCGTGCAGGTTGTCAACGTTCTGCGTGACCACGGTGACGTCGTATTTCTGCTCCAGCTCGGCCACCAGACGGTGACCCTCGTTGGGCTTAACGCCCCAGCACTTGCGGCGCAGCATGTTGTAGAAGTTAGTTACCAGCGTGGGGTCCTGAAGCCAGCCCTCGTGGGTGGCCACTTGCTGTACGGGATATTCCTCCCAGAGGCCGTCAGCATCGCGGAACGTCTTGAGTCCGCTTTCCACTGACATGCCTGCTCCTGTTAAAACAACTATCTTTTTCATAAGCTAAAGTGTTAAAGAATGCACAAAATTAGTCATTTATTTCGAAATATCATTCATAAATCATAGAAAAAATGTTCCTTTGGCTATACTGAAGGTACTTTCACTCGGAAAAATCCAAATAAATTTGGTTTTTCACTCCTTTATTCGTACCTTTGCAGCCGATTTCGTTTGTATATACATTATTAATATAGAGAAACAGAATGGATAGAGTAAGTTACGCATTGGGTATCGGCATCGGCCACCAGTTGGCAAACATGGGTGGTCAGGAGTTGAACATCGATGATTTTGCCCAGGCCGTGAAGGACGTGCTGGGTGGACATGAATTGAAGATAAAGAGCACTGAGGCTCAGCAGATTGTTCAGGAGTTCTTTGCCCAGCAGGAGGCCAAGATCAACAAGCAACGTGCTGAGGCCGGTAAGGTCCATAAGGAGGCTGGCGAGAAGTATCTGGCCGAGAACAGCAAGAAGCAGGGCGTGGTGACCCTGCCCTCTGGCCTGCAGTATCAGGTGCTGAAGGAGGGTAACGGCAAGAAACCGTCGGCCCGTGACTCCGTGAAATGCCACTACGAGGGTTTCCTCATTGACGGTACCGTGTTCGATTCGAGCGTACAGCGTGGCGAGCCTGCCGTGTTCGGATTGCAGCAGGTGATAGCCGGTTGGACGGAAGGCCTGCAGCTGATGCAGGAGGGTGCCAAGTACCGCTTCTTCATCCCCTACCGTCTGGCTTACGGCGAGGGTGGCGCAGGCAGTTCCATTCCTCCGTTTGCCGCTCTGATTTTCGATGTCGAGCTGATTGAGGTGATGTAACGTTGAACGCCAAACATTAAGCATTGAACAATAAGAATTAATATTATATTATAATTACAAAGAAAAAATGAAAAAGTTTACATTTGCTGCTATTGCAGCTGTTGCTGCCGTCATGATGTATTCATGCGGCAATGGTACGCCTCAGGCCAATTTGAAAACTGATATTGACACCGTTAGCTATGCCATCGGTATGGCTCAGACTCAGGGTCTGAAGGACTACCTGGTGGGCCGTCTGGGTGTTGATACGGCTTACATGAACGACTTTATCAAGGGTCTGAACGAGGGTGCCAATGCTGGCGATGACAAGAAGAAGGCTGCCTACTATGCCGGTATTCAGATTGGTCAGCAGATTTCGAGCCAGATGGTCAAGGGCATCAACCATGAGCTGTTTGGCGACGACTCTACCAAGAGCATTTCCCTGAAGAACTTCATGGCCGGTTTCGTGGCCGGTACCGTTGGCAAGGGCGGTCTGATGACTGTTGACTCTGCCGGCAAGGTAGCTCAGGAAATGATGCGCACCATCAAGGCCAAGAGCATGGAGAAGGAGTTTGGCGCCAACAAGAAGGAAGGCGAGAAGTTCCTGGCTGAGAATGCCAAGAAGGAGGGTGTCAAGGTACTGCCCAGTGGTGTGCAGTACAAGGTGCTGAAAGAAGGTACCGGTGCTGTACCTGCCGACACTTCACGCGTGAAGGTACACTACGAGGGTAAGACCCTTGATGGCAAGGTGTTCGACAGCTCGTACAAGCGCGGTCAGCCTGCCGACTTCCGTGCCAACCAGGTCATCAAGGGTTGGACGGACGCTCTGGTTCACATGCCCGCTGGTTCTACCTGGGAGGTTTACATCCCGCAGGAGCTGGCTTATGGCGAGCGTCAGCAGGGTGCTGATATCAAGCCCTTCTCGATGTTGATTTTCAAGATTGAACTGCTTGAAGTAGATCCTAAGAAGTAATGAAGCATATGGTCATGGTAGCACTCGCCCTCCTTGTGGCGGGTGCTACTTTCAATTCAGCAAGTGCCCAGCAGGCACCACAGACGCGTGTTGACTCGTTGAGCTATGCCATCGGTATGGCCCAGACGCAGGGGTTGAAGGATTATCTCGTCCGTCAGTTGAAGATAGACCTCAGCTATCAGGACGACTTCGTGCGTGGCTTGAAGGATGGTGCCGGTGCTGGCGATGACAAGCAGAAAGCTGCTTACTATGCCGGTATCCAGATTGGTCAGCAGATTTTGAACCAGATGAAGCCCGGTATCAACCGCGAACTGTTTGGTGCCGACAGCACCAAGAGCATTCAGATGGATCAGTTTGTGGCTGGTTTCGTCAGCGGCTTCACCGGTCAGGGAGGCCTGATGACGATGGACTCCGCTCAGCAGGTGGCTCAGCGCCTGATGGAGCAGGTGAAGACCAATGCCCTGTTGGAGAAATATGGCGACAACAAGAAGGCTGGCGAGGACTTCATGGCCGCCCAGGCCAAACTGGCCAAGAAAAAGAAGTCGGGCATCACCGTGCTGCCCAGCGGCTTGATGTATAAAGTGCTGGTGAAGGGTGACGGCCCGGTGGCTAAGGCTACGGACAAGGTAAAGGTGAAGTACGAGGGACGGCTCATTGACGGAACCGTGTTCGACAGCACCGAGAAACATGGATGCGAGCCAGCCTCGTTTGCTCCCAATCAGGTTATTCCCGGTTGGACGGAGGCACTCACCATGATGCCCGTCGGTTCAAAGTGGCAGCTCTACATACCCCAGCAGTTGGCCTATGGCAATCGTGACATGGGACAGATCAAGCCCTTCAGCGCACTCATATTCGATGTCGAGGTCATCGGTATCGAAGAACCGAAGGCTGATGGCGGAAAAACTGAAAAGTGAAGATAGAAGCAGCATTGCTACGCTTTTAACTATTTGACAAGATATATGCAAGAGACAAGACAGAACAAAATAGCGCGCCTGCTCCAGAAGGAACTCTCATTGATCTTTCAGGAGCAGACACGCTCCATGCATGGCGTCATGGTCAGTGTGACGCGTACCAAGATTTCGCCTGACCTCAGTGTTTGTACGGCCTACCTCAGCATTTTCCCTTCGGAGCGTGGCGAGGAACTGCTGCAGAACATTACCCGCAACGAGAAGCAGGTGCGCTACGAGTTGGGCACCCGTATTCGCCATCAGATGCGTATCGTTCCCGAACTCCGCTTCTTTATAGATGACTCGCTCGACTATATTGAGCGCATCGATGAACTGCTGAAACGTTGAACGTTGAACGTTGAACATTTAAGAATAGGCTACCGCATGAATTTCCCGTTTTTTGTAGCACGGCGCTATCTGTTCTCTAAGAAGTCCACCCACGCCATCAACGTCATCAGTGCCATATCCGTGATTGGTGTGGCTGTTGCTACGGTGGCCCTGGTGGTCACGCTGTCTGTGTTCAACGGATTCCACGACCTGGTGGCCTCCTTCTTCACCCAAATGGACCCTCAGCTGAAGGTTGTACCCGTCATGGGCAAGACGGCACCTGCCGACGACCCCATCCTGACCAAAATCCGTCAGTTGCCTGAGATTGAAGTGGCCACGGAGTGTTTGGAGGACCAGGCACTGGCTGTCTATGGCGACCGTCAGATGATGGTGAAGCTGAAGGGTGTCGATGACAATTTTGACCAGTTGACGCACATCCGCGAGATACTGGAGGGTGACGGTACCTTCGAGCTGCATGCTGCTGATATGAACTACGGCATCCCCGGCCTTGGCATTGCCTACCAGATGGGGTTGGGCTATACCTATCAGCAACCGCTGAAAATCTATGCGCCGCGCCGTGAGGGGCAGCTCAACATGGCCGACCCCACCGATGGCTTTGTTGAGGATGAGCTGTATTCGCCTGGTGTCGTATTCTGTATGAAGCAGGGCAAGTACGACAAGAACTACATCCTTACCTCGCTTGCCTTTGCCCGCCATCTGTTTCAGCAGGACGGACAGCTTTCTTCGCTCGAGCTTCGACTGAAGCCCGGCAGCTCATTTGATAGGGTAAAGACCGAGATGAAGTCGCTGGCCGGTACGAAGTATCAAGTGCTGGACCGTTACGAGCAGCAGGACGATACGTTCCGCATTATGAAGGTCGAGAAGCTCATAGCCTACATCTTCCTGACGTTCATCCTCATGATAGCCTGTTTTAATATTATTGGTTCGCTCTCCATGCTGATTATCGACAAGCGTAGCGATGTCCAGACGTTGCGCAATCTGGGAGCCACGGAGAGCCAGATTTCACGCATCTTCCTCTTCGAGGGCCGCATGATCAGCGTGGTGGGTGCCGTCATCGGCATTGTCGTCGGATTGTTGCTCTGCTGGCTGCAGCAGCAGTTTGGTTTTGTGCGTCTGGGTAGCAGCGAGGGCAGTTTCGTGGTCGATGCCTATCCCGTCAGTGTTCATCCGTGGGACATCGTACTCATTTTCCTCACGGTCATTGCCGTGGGATTCCTAAGTGTGTGGTACCCCGTTCGTTATTTCGCCCGGCGGTTACTAAGGTAAAGCTTGAAAGCCTTTCGGCTCTGCTCTCCGCCCGACTATCCTAACGTGATTTTTTCTACTGCCACCGGCTCGTGTAGGAAAATTTGAGCCTGCTCTCTGAACTTGTCAGGATTCTCAGTGGTCAGGTAGCGTGTGCTGCCTCCCTTGGTACATAGCTGTTCCATATCCTGATGGCGCTCAAAATAGTTTTTCAGTGCCTCGGCCACGTATTCACCTTGCGACACAATACGGATACCTCGGGGCATGTATCTGTGAATTTTGGGCAACAACAGGGGGTAGTGTGTGCAACCCAGGATGACGGTGTCAATCTCTGAGTCGGCACGTAGCAGTTGGTCAATGCGTTTCTTGACGAAGTAGTCGGCTCCTGGCGAGTCGGCTTCGTTGTATTCTACCAGCGGCACCCAGAACGGGCAGGCCACTCCCGTCACCTGGATGTCAGGGAAGAGTTTCTGGATTTCCAGGTTGTACGACTGGCTCTTGATAGTGCCTTCGGTAGCAAAAATGCCAACGTGGCGTGTCCTGGTCAGCTGGCCGATGATTTCTGCCGTAGGACGGATAACGCCCAGCACCCGGCGCTTGGCATCGAGCTGAGGCAAGTCTTGTTGCTGAATGGTGCGCAGTGCCTTGGCCGAAGCGGTATTGCATCCCAGTATCACCAGTTGGCAGCCCTCCTCAAAGAGCCTGACGACGGCTTGGCGCGTAAACTCGTACACCACATCAAACGAGCGTGTGCCGTACGGCGCACGAGCATTGTCGCCCAGATAGAGGTAGTCATACTGGGGTAACAGCTGGCGGATGCCGTGCAGGATGGTCAGCCCGCCATATCCGCTGTCAAAAATGCCGATGGGGCCAGGAGTATTTTTCAAATTCAGAATCGACAATGTATAATTGGTAATTGACAATTACTTCAACAATTCCTTGACAGTCTCGGTGATGTCTTCAGCCATGGCGGCGTTCAGCCACGGGGCCACGTTGCCGTCCGTGTTCAGGATGAAGGCGTAGCCACGCTCCTGCCCAATCTTGGCCAGTACGGCTGTCAGGCGTTCCTTCAGTGGAGCCTTGGCCTCGCACTCAGCTTTGCACAGCAGTCGCTGGCTTTCCTTCTTGAAGGCTATGTTCTTGTCCAGCATTTCCTGCAACTCGCTTTGGCGCTTCTGCAGGATGGTTTGCGGGTAGCTGGCCTGACCGTCCAGGAACTCCTCGTACTTCTTGTTGAAGTCATCCTCCACCCGTTTCTGTTCGGCCTCGTATTTGTCCCTGAGCTCCTTCATGCTGGCTTGCATCGTGGTGTATTCCGGCATAGCCTGGAACACTGAGTCGTAGCTCAGATAGCCATATTTCACTACTGGCGTCACGGCCATAGAGTCCTGCGCATTACTTGTCAGCCCTATCAGGGCCATCATCAATATCAGTGTCAGCTTCTTCATAATTCTGATGTTTAGTATCTTTGGGCGTCAAAGGTACAAATAAATTTTGAGCCAGCCAAAAAATCCAATGGTAAAATTCGTTTATTCCTATGAAAATACGTATCTTTGCATCATTATATCCAATTAATGATGAAACGAATGATATTCTCACACGCTTGCTGCCGTCGGGTCCTGATAGCTTTTTTCTTGGTTCAGGTACTCTCTGCGTCAGCAGGTGGTGGCTTTTCACTTCTCCGGAAGTTGGGTGCCTTTATTGACTCTATGAGTGTCAGGGGTGTTGACCGTAGCTACATCGATGCACCTCGCGAACCTTGGCAAATTATACTCAAGGGAAATGTCAATCAGAGCTACCTCAAGATGAAAACATCAACTACTCTTTATGACGTACATATCAATGCCCAGCCTAAATTGCAGACTGAGCCGTCACAATATGTAGGTCTTTGGGTGGGTTACCGTGGCTACGGCCTCGGCTATACTTTCAATGTCGGCGGTGACAAAGGTGGATATCTGACTTTTGGTGCCACGGGCGGTTCCTACGGTGTCAATCTGCGCATTCATAGTTTCGAGAACGACTCGCCCAAGTTTGGTCTTGAGAGTGACATACTGACGGAGGAGGATGAAGCGTCGTGGAACGACATAAAACTTGTCAGTCCCATCAAGGTGCGCACGCTCATTGCCGACGGTTACTACCTGTTTAACGGCAAACACTTCTCTTACAGTGCCGCTTACGACCAGTCAGTCATCCAGAAGCGCTCGGCAGGCTCGCTCATGGCTGGCGCAATGTACTATTATGGGCGCATTGACTATGCCGACCGTACCAATGGTGACCTTATCTACCTGATGCAAGGTCTGGGCAAGATAAAACTGTGGCAGGCCAGCGTCGGTGTCGGTTATGCTTACAACTGGGTGCCCGCCAGAAATGTGCTCGTCAGTGCCATGGCTATGCCTATGCTGACCTTTGTCAATAAAATCAAGGCCTACGGCTACACCACCAACGTGTCCGAAATGATGAAAGACCCCCGATTTTTAGGTCAGGGCCTCACAGACGAGGAGTGGGATGCCTGGTATTATGACACGATCAGCATTTCGCCTGCCGGCGAATCATCGTTCAATAGTGGCATGACAGTGAACGTCGATGCACGCCTTTCGCTGACCTATAATTTCGGGCGTTATTTTATCAATGCCTATGGGCAGTACTTTAACTTCCGCTATCGCCATAACGATAGCTATGGCCGGTTGAGTGACTGGTTTGTCAATGCTGCTTTTGGCGTGCGACTATAGTGCCGCGTGTCGTCCTGTGCACAAACAATAAAGCACCCTCTGTGAAAAGGGTGCTTTTATGTTTGCGTTTGTCCGGTTTGCTGACTCTTACTTCAGTCCGAGCTTGCTCTTCACCTGAGCGGTGACATCGGTAGAGAGCGTAGTGCTGATGTAGGGAATGCCACCGGCCATGTCCATGATGTAGACGTAGCCACCGGCCTGGCCAACCTGCTTGATGGCATCGACGACCTTGGCAGTGATGGCCTGCATCTTCTCCTGCTGCTCTTTGGCCAGGGCCTGCTGGTTGTCCTGATAGCTCTGCTGAATCTTCTGGTACATCTCCTGCAGCTCTGTCTCGCGGCGCTGCTTGATGTTGGCAGGCAGCGTGGCCTGCTCCTTCTCGTAAGCCTCACTCTTCTTCTGCAGTTCTTCCTGCATGGACTTCAAGTCTGCCTCGTACTGCTTGGTAAGTGCTTCAATGTCTGCACGGGCTTTGGTAAACTCAGGCATGGCCTGGATGACTTCCTGAGAATTGACATGGCCAAACTTGGCCTGTGCATTGGCTGCGGTGAAGCCGCAGATAGCGCAAATGGCGCAAAGAATAAATTTTTTCATCATGTTATTTACAATTTTACAATTTACAATTTATTTACGATTTACAATTTGACAATTTACGATTTACAATTTATTTTCTGATTTTTTCGATTTTACAATTTTCTCGGCTCAAACTAATCATACCTCTCAGTTCTCAGTTTACAAACCTCTCAGTTCTCAGTTTAGTTGGCGTAGCCCAGTTTCGAGAGCACCTCGTTGGAGATGTCAATCTTGGGCGAACCGAAAATGATGCCGGCATCTGAGGCACGGTCCAGCACCAACTGGTAGCCGCGAAGGTCGGCAATGTCCTTGACGGCAGTGTAGACCTCCTCCTGGATGGGTGACATCAGGGCTGTGCGCTTCTTGAAGAGCTCGCCCTGTGGGCCGAAGTATTTCTTCTTCAGTTCGGCAGCCTCCTTCTCCTTCTCGACAATGTCGTCCTGACGGGCTTTCTTCTGCTCCTGCGAGAGGAACACCACCTCGTTCTGGTAGTTCTTGTAAAGCGTCTGGGCCTCAATCTGTATGGCATCCACCTCAGCCTGCCATTTCTTCGATACCTGGTTGAGCTGTTCGTTGGCTCGCTCGTAGGCAGGTATGTTCTTGAAGATGTAGTCCATGTCGACCAGTGCGAACTTCTGCGCCTGCACCGACGCTGCCGATGCCAGCACGATGAATAATATTAAGATCTTCTTCATATTTTCTTAACTCTTAATTCTTAACTCTTAATTCTTAACTCTTAATTCTTAATTTCTTATTTCTTAGAACTCCTGTCCGAGTATGAAGTGGAACTGGCTGCCACCCTTTGCGGAGCCGGTATAGGCTTTGTCAAAGCCGTAGGCCCAGTCAATGCCCATCAGTCCGACCATCGGGAGGAAGATGCGTACACCGAGACCTGCCGAGCGTTTCAGGTCGAAGGGATTGAAGTTCTTGACCTCGTTCCAGGCGTTACCACCTTCAAGGAATCCGAGTCCGTAGATGGTGGTATTGCCCAGCATGAAGGGATAGCGCAGCTCCAGTGTAAAGCGGTCATAGGCATAGCCCTCTGAGCGATAAGGCGTCAGCGAGCCGTTCTCGTAACCGCGCAGGCCGATGGTTTCCTCTGCATAGCCCGACGAATAGCCGCTCATGCCGTCGCCACCCACGTAGAAGGTCTCGAAGGGCGACTTCTTGTCCTTGTTGTACGACCCCAGCAGTCCGAGTTCTACACGCGTCATCAGCACGAAACACTTCTGGCCGTTTGTGAGCGATGTGAATGTACGGGTCTTAAGTTTCCACTTGTGGTACTCAATCCAGCGGTACTTATCCTGCAGTTCTGAGTTGTAGCGGTCTATATTGGAGTTATAGGTCTCAGCGGTAGCCATTGCGCCGTAGTCCTTGTTGTCGAAGAGCGACCAGGGCGGCGTCAGCGTGACGCTGGCCGTGAATTCCGAACCTCGGCGTGGGAAGAGCTGGTTGTCGGTAGATGTACGTGACAGCGTGATACCGAGGTTGATGTTGTTACAGTTACCGTTCGAGATGAGGAAGTAGCTCCAGTCGCGCAGCATGTAGCGGGTGTAGGAGAGCTGCATCATCAGGTGGAAGTAGTCGTCAGGCCAGCGCAGGCGCTTACCCCATCCGATGGAGGCGCCGAACATCTTGATGTACTTGCTGTTGTCCATCATCGAGGTGTAGTCGTAATAGCCGGTGTTGTACGTCCCGACACCACCCACGTAGTTGTAGTAGTTGTTCATCCAGGCAGAGTTGCGGTAGGTGCTTGATATATCGCTCTGTTTGGAGTAGAAGGCGTTGATGCTGAACGAGTTCGGACGTTTGCCGCCAAACCATCCTGTAGAGTAACCGGCAGATATGGAGCTATAGTAGCTACCGTTCGACTGCAGCGAGAGTGACAACTGTTCGCCGTCGCCGATGGGCATGATGCCGCGGTGCATCTTGTTCTTGCCGAAGAGGTTGCGCATTGAGAAGTTGTTGAGCTTGATACCCACGCGGCCTATGACGCCCGTCTGTCCCCAACCGAGCGAGAACTCCAGCTGGTCGTTTGACTTTTGTTCGAGCATCCAGTTGATGTCCACCGTGCCGTCATCGTTGTTTGGCTTGATGTCGGGATTCACCTTTTCAGGATCGAAGAAGCCCATTGAGGCAATGTCACGAGCCGAACGCTGCAGTGCGTCTTTCGAGAACAGGTCACCGGGCTTGGTACGCAGCTCGCGGCGCACCACCTCTTCGTACAGCCTGTCATTACCATAGATGCGGACGTGGCTGATATGAGCCTGGGGACCCTCCTGGATGCGCATCTCCAGGTCAATGGAGTCGCCCACGATATTCACCTCCACGGGGTCAAGTCTGTAGAACAGGTAACCGTTGTTCCAGTAATAGTTACCCACGGCGTCTTCATCCTCCGAGAGGCGCTTGTGCATCAGCTTCTGGTTGTAGACGTCACCCTGTTTCATGCCCAGCACTTTGCCAAGGTGGTCACTGTTCACCACCGTGTTGCCTACCCACGTGATATTGCGGATATAGTATTTCTGCCCTTCCTCAACCTTGACATAGACGTTGACGTGCTTCTCGTCGACAGTCCATACCGAGTCTTCCAGGATGGCTGCGTCACGGTAGCCCAGCTCGTTGTATTTCTCGATGAGGGCCTTCTTGGCCTCTTCGTAGCGTTCGGGCGTGTACTTCTTGGCCTTGAAGATGTTCCGTAGCTTATTGGCCTCGTTGATTTTGCCGAAGGCGCCCTTTTTGAACAGCGAGCCCTTGATTTTGCTGTCCTTCAGCTGCTCGTTACCGTCAAAGATAATCTGGCGCACCTTCATCTTGGCCTTCTTGTCTATGTCAACGTCCAGGATGACCTGGTTCTTACCCGTTACGTCATCGCGTTGGATGATGTTGATTTCGGCATTGTTATATCCCTTGTCGTCAAAGTATTTCTTGGCCAGTATCTTGGCACGGTCAATCATGTTGGGCGTAATCTGCGAGCCCTTCATGATGCCCAGCTTCGACTCCATGTCGTCACGTTCCGACTTCTTGATGCCGTGGTAGTTGATGGTACTGACACGCGGGCGCGTAGCCAGATGGATGCACAAGTAAACCTTCTGCCCCACGATGGAGTCGGCTGTAATGGCAACCTTCGAGAACAGACCGTGCTTCCAGTAGCGCTTGACGGCTTCAGTAATCTCTGAGCCTGGCAGGCTGATGGTCTGGCCGACAGAGAGTCCTGACAGTCCTGTGAGCACGTAGTCTTCGTAGCCCTCAACGCCCTTGACGGCCAGCCCGCCAATCTCCAGCTGGCGTGGCGTTCCGGCATACGAGACGTCAGGGTTGACAATGACATCTTGCGCCTGGGCGGAAATGAAGAATGAAGAATGAAGAATGAAGAATGCGGCGCATAACAGCATTCTGTACTTTCTTCTTATTCCACACTTCCCTTTCCCGCCTAACATGCTGGCGGTAGCAAATTCTTCATTCTTCATTCTTCATTCTTCATTTTGTCTTCTTCCACCTGTGCCTCAGTCTTGCCGAAACGGCGCTGCCGTCCCTGGTAGTTGGCAATAGCCTTGTGGAGGGCAGCCTCATCGAAGTCGGGCCAATAAGTGTCGCAGAAGTAGAATTCCGAATAGGCGCACTGCCAAAGCAGGTAGTTGGAGATGCGCAGCTCTCCGCCCGTGCGTATCAGCAGCTCCGGGTCAGGCATGAAGTTGGTCAGCAGGTGGCTGTTGATGGTGTCCTCGCTGATGTCGTCGGGTGACAGCTTGCCGGCCTTCACCTCGGCCGCAATGTCTCGGACGGCCTTGGTGATTTCCCATTTTGACGAGTAGCTCATGGCTACCACCATTGTCATGCCGTCGTTCTTGGCGGTGAGGTCTTCCATATAGTGAATCTTCTCCTGCACGCTTTTGGGCAATCGGGCCAGATCGCCCATCATTCTGAACTTGACGTTGTTGTCGGTAAATAGCTCCATCTCGATGAAGCCGAGTACCAGCCCCATCAGTGCCTCAATCTCGTAGGCCGGGCGGTTCCAGTTCTCGGTTGAGAACGTGTAGAGCGTCAGGTATTTAACACCCAGGCGCGCGCACTCGGCCGTGATTTTCTTGACCGTGTCCAGTCCTGCCTTGTGTCCGAAGGTGCGGTCCAGTCCTCGATCTGTAGCCCAGCGTCCGTTGCCATCCATGATAATGGCAATATGCGCTGGTATGCGGTTTTTGTCCAGTTCTGCAGTCATATATCTTAAATATCTTAATATCTCATTGTCTCAATTTCTCAATCTCTCAATCTCTGTCATTATGGCATGTCCGGCACTTTGTCCAGAAGTCATAAGTCAGCGTCAGCCGTAGGTGGCTGTAGCAGTCGGTGTTTTTAAACAGTCCGCTGCTTTTGATGCCGTATGGGTCGGCAATGCCGTCCAGCCGGTCGCTGCCAGTTATGTGCATCGCCCATTCTGCTGCCAGGTTCAAGCGGTCGGCCACCTTGTATTTCACGCCTACGCCCGCTGGCACGTTCAGTGCAGCCACTGTACTTTGGGCTTTGACCACCGTCATGCCCAGTCCTATCGTCACGTAGGGCGTCAGGCGTTTAGCTCCGCGATACTCAAATCCTGTCCCGTAAGGCCAGAAGTTGTATTCCAGTCGCAACCCGGCGTCGACCACCTGATGCTTGAAGTCGTAGTTCAACGGTACCGCTGCATCTGGGCTGCCCGTTACGGCTTCTGCCGGGTAGTATGTCTTGGCGTCCTTTGCTGACCCTTTCAGCCATCCATAGCTGACGTTGAATGACAATGCCCTTCGCGGGTCAAACCTGTATTTTGCCAACAGTGTGAACATGGGTTGCTGGTTTTTCAGTGGGCTGGCGTTGAAATCACCCTGATACGACACCATACCGATGCCTGCACCCAGTTCCATCCTATATTCAGGCTCCGTCTGAGCCATTGTGGGGAGAGCAGAAATATGGAAAGCGAATAGTGCTGTCAGCACCGTCACCGTCCGCCTCAACGCTATGTCTGTTCCACTTCTCACCACTAATCTGATTACTTACTTCTTAACTGTCAACTGTCAACTCTCAACTGTCAACTCTCAACTGTCAACTCTCAACTGTCAACTCTCAACTCTCCGCGTCACTTCTTCCAGCCCAGTCGGTTCAGTCGGCCACGCCACACCTCACCAGTACCAGTGCAGTAGAGCCAGATAAAGTTGTCGCTGTCCACCACGGCCTTCACGTCGGAGGCAGAGAAATCGAAGTCCTCGGGGAACGCGTAGCGTGATGTCAGTTTCCAAGTGATGCCGTTGTCGCGGCTCTGGTATATGTCTGAGTATGGTGCCGTTATGTCGCATCCGCCGATGCCCTCAGCGCCAAAGGCCAGAACGCCGTCGTCGTATTTCACCATCGTCAGGTCTGCCATGCGTGGCAGCGAGTATGTCTCGTCCTCGGCATCGCGCTCAATGTACGTCCAGTAGGCCTTAGGAGCGCGCTGGCTGTAGTCCACCACCTTGCGCCATACCATGGCGGTGCTCTCGGTGTTCTGCTCGTTCACTTCGCGGTTGCCTATCAGCAGCACGTAGTCCGTGCTGTCCGTCTTGGCCAACGGATAACTGACGAGCGACAGGTCGCGCGTTGGCAATTTGTCGGCATCTTCCGCTATCTTCTCTTCTTGCCATGTCACGCCCTTGTCGTGTGACACCATCAGCTTATTATCTGTCGACAGGGCATACTGCTCGGTAGTGCTACTGCCCAGGATTTTCTTGATGCCGTCGGGCAGTGTCTGTGTCTCTTCCATACTAGGCTGCCAGTCGTTCCTCATCAGTTTCCACACAAACTTCTCGCCGTCCTCCTGATGGGCGTCGACGCTGATGAAGTATTGGTTATAGGCTTCGCCATCCGACGAGTAGACCCTGACCTTGCGTGGCTTGCTGAAGTCTATGCTGTCCAACGAAGAGTAGTACAACCAACTGTCCGGGTCGTCAAGGTCTTCGATGATAGCCGTGCCGTTGTTGAGGGTGGTTATCGTGCTGACCACATGCTTCAGGTCGGTGCCTAAGGGCAGCGAATCGGCAAGGTATATGCAGCGTCCCACGATGGTGGTGTCCTTCAGCTTGTGGGTACCCCTGTCGGACTGGTCGATGTTAAAGAGGTATGTGCTTGCCGAGTATGTTGACTTTGTACCGTCCACATACTTGTTCAGTGTGCCAAGCGTAAAATTGGTAATAACGGCATCGCTGTATAGCGTTACCTCCGTGTCACTCGACTTCAGGCAGGAAGCCATTATGACCGTCGTCATTACCAGCATCAGAGCTATCTTAATCAGTTTCATTTGTCTACTTTTTCCAATTTGGGTGCAAATTTACGCACAAATCTTCAATTTTGAGCATTTTTGCACTTATAATTAAGTAAAATATATCATAAAAGGTGATATTTTAGGTTTATTTAAAAAAATGGTGCGGTATGAATCACTCACTCCGCGCCATTTTTCAACGAATATCGGTATTTATCAGCGTGATAACGCTCAGGGCTGTCACCACAGCTGTGCATGCCAATATAACCGTTGTTTGAAAATCTAATAACATAATCTTTACCTTAAAATCTAAAAACTACTAACCTAATGAAAAACATAATAACAAAACTAAATATCCTTGCCAATCCTCACGATTGACGGTGCAAAGTTACGAAGAAAAGTGAAGAGTGAAGAGTGAAAAGTGAAGAATTTGCTACTGCATCAGGGGTTTTTGACATAGGTCAAAAAAAAGAAATTGGCCACGCTGATGCGTGGCCAATCTCATGTTTTTTATTGAAGTTTGAAGTTTATGATTACCATGCTGTGGTAGAAAATTCTTCATTCTTCATTCTTCATTTCTTTAGAGCTTCGGTCCGGCAGCCACGAGAGCCTTACCAGCCTCATTGCCTTCGTACTTCTTGAAGTTCTTGATGAAGCGGCCAGCCAGGTCCTCGGCTTTCTTGTTCCACTCGGCAGCGTCTGCATAAGTGTCGCGAGGATCGAGGATGTTGGTGTCTACGCCTTCCAGCTCTGTGGGAACCTCGAAGTTGAAGTAAGGAATCTTCTTCGTGGGAGCCTTCAGGATGGCGCCGCCCAGGATGGCGTCGATGATGCCGCGCGTGTCGCGGATAGAGATACGCTTGCCCGTACCGTTCCAGCCAGTGTTTACCAGATAAGCCTTGGCACCGCTCT
>DFGF01000116.1:0-436 GCA_002371715.1 Prevotella sp. UBA3757 | reverse complement strand
TCGAGGAATGCCTGGCCGAAGCAGGCCGAGAAGGTAGGAGTGGGCTCAGTAATGCCGCGCTCTGTACCAGCCAGCTTGGCTGTGAAACCAGAGAGGAAGTAGTACTTGGTCTGCTCGGGCGTCAGGATGCTGACGGGAGGCAGCACGCCGAAGGCGTCGGCCGACAGGAAGATGACATTCTTGGCCTCGGGACCTGCGCTCTTGCCGTTCACCTTCTTGGCAATCTTCTCGATGTGCTCGATGGGGTAGCTGACGCGGGTGTTCTCCGTGACGCTCTTGTCGGCGAAGTCAATCTTGCCGTTAGCGTCGACGGTGACGTTCTCCAGCAGGGCGTCGCGGCGGATAGCGTTGTAGATGTCGGGTTCCGACTCCTTGTCCAGGTTGATAACCTTGGCATAGCAGCCACCCTCCAGGTTGAACACGCCCTCGTCGTCCC
>DFGF01000011.1 GCA_002371715.1 Prevotella sp. UBA3757 | reverse complement strand
TTCATGTAGTTGGTGAAGGCGTCGAACGGTCCGCTGTAGATGCCACGGTCCAGTCCGACGTTGGAGGGCTTGGTGGTCATGAAGCGGAAATTGTTGCTGGCCTGCAGGTAGTCCCAGTCCTGATTGATGCGCGGGTCGTCGGCAATGCGCAGACGGTCGGCCACGGAGTAGAGCTTGTTGAAGGCCTCGCGCTGCATGGCGTTGCCCAGCCAGCACGAGCAGTCGCGCTCCTCGTCGACCCACGAAAGGGTGTCGGGCACGTCGATGGCTCCCACGCTCTTGGTCTTCATGCAAATCTCGGTGGGCGTAGAGAAGGTGATGCCTTTCTCCTTGGCGTAGGCAGGCAGTGCCTTCAGGAAGTCGAGGATGTTGGAGCTGAGTGGCTGTGCGATGCCAAGTGCCGAGAGTTCCATGAAGATATTGATGATCTGTTCCTCCTCCGGCAGGCGGGCAATGCGGTCGATGTAGGAATCGGCAAACAAGGGATAGCCATCCCAGTCGGCATTGTTGAAGCGCAGCGAGATGTCGTCGGACAGCTCAACGTCGCGCAGCAGCAGTTTCAGGTTGGGGGCTATGTTGCAGTTGTAGACGTAGTGCGGCGACTTCCAGCCCAGCACATGCTTGGCACCCTCGGTGAGCATGCCCTTGAAGCCCATGGCGGCAATCTGTCCGCCGATGTCATCGCTGTAGATGAGCGAGGAGTTGCGGGCTACCGTCGGCTTACGTCCGAAGAGTTCCTCAATCTTGGCGCACTGCTTCTTGACGTCGAGGGCAAAGGTCTCCTCGTTGGCCAGCGACGACAGGCCGTGGCTGTAGGGTTCGGCCAGGAATTCCACGCAACCGGTCTGGTTGAGCTCCTGCAACTTGGTGATGACCTGCGGAGCGTGGAACTCCAGCTGCTCGATACCGGTGCCGGAGAGCGAGAAGGCTACCTTGAAGTAGTCGCCATGCTCCTTGATCATGTCGCCGATGGCGGTCAGTGCCGGCATGTAGCTGCGATTGGCAATGTCAGTAATGCTGCGCTCGTTCTCGTAGTCATCGTAGTAGTAGTGATCGGTACCGATGTCGAAGAAACGATAGCGCTTCAGATGTATAATCTGATGTATCTCGAAATATAAACAAATTGTTTTCATTGTCTTTAACTTTTTTACCTTTTTACTTTTTTACCTTTTATTGTTCCCAGCCCAGGGTCCGCTTATAGAGTGTGGCAATCCAGGCACCGACTTTCTCCCAGGTTATCTGGTCGACCTCGTTTTTGCCCTCCTCCTTGAGGTACTGGAAGAGCGACTCGTTGGCACAGATGGAGTAGATGGCGTCGGCCAGTGCATGGATGTCCCAATAGTCAACCTTGATACAGTTGTTGAGAATCTCGGCACAGCCGGACTGCTTGGAGATGATGGACGGTGTGCCGCACTGCATGGCCTCGAGCGGCGAGATGCCGAAAGGCTCAGAGACGGAGGGCATGACATAGACGTCGGAGTCCTTCAGGCACTCGTAGACCTGCTTGCCGCGCATAAAACCGGGGAAGTGGAAGCGGTCGGCAATGCCACGCTCGGCAGCCAGCTGAATCATGGCATCCATCATGTCGCCGGAACCAGCCATACAGAAGCGGACGTTGCGCGTGCGGCGGATGACCATGTTGGCAGCCTCGACGAAGTATTCGGGGCCTTTCTGCATGGTGATACGTCCGAGGAAGGTCACCACTTTGTCCTTGCCGGTATGGTCGGGGCGCGGAATGTCCTGATACTCCTGAGGCAAGGGATAGACGGCATTGTGAACCGTGAAGCACTTGCGCGGGTCCTGATGATACTGGTTGATGACGGTCTGGCGCGTCAGCTCCGAGACACACATGATGCAGTCGGCGTTGTCCATACCGTTCTTCTCAATCGAGTAGACGGTGGGGTTCACCTTGCCGCGCGAACGGTCGAAGTCGGTGGCATGGACGTGGATGCACAGGGGCTTGCCGCTGACCTGCTTGGCATGGATGCCGGCAGGATAGGTCAGCCAGTCGTGGGCATGGATGATGTCGTAGTCGAACGTGCGGGCCACGACACCGGCAATAATCGAGTAGTTGTTGATTTCCTCGTGCAGATTACCCGGATAGCCGCCGGCAAACTCCATGGCGCCGAGGTCGTTGACGTGCATGTAGTTGAAGTCGGCATAGATATGGTCGCGCAACCGGAAATAGAGGTCAGGGTCCATGATGTTGCCGCAACGCTCGCGGACGTAGTCAGCCGACACGTCACGCCAGGCAATGGGCACACAATTCATGGCCACGATATTGGCAGCCGAACGGTCTTCGTCGCCAAAGGGCTTCGGCAGGCAGAGCGTGATGTCCATGTTGCCCTGGGCGTGCAGGCCCTGCGAAATACCATAGTTAGCGGTGGCCAGTCCACCGAACACGTGAGGAGGATACTCCCATCCAAACATTAAAACTTTCATAGCGTCTCCTCCTTATTTATTTTTGATATGTGTACTTCTCAAGCAGCTTCTGTGCACGCAGGATTTCGGCAACGTTCATGGCGAAAGCCATGGCACCGCGTCCGTGGAAGGGCGGGTTGCCGTCGAACAGCTCACTGATAGTGCCCAGAGCGTGGTAGTTCATCTCGTCCTCGTAGCCCACCATCTGACGCTCGATGAACGACAGGCGGGTACGCTTGTAGAGCTTCAGCGAAGCCTCCATGTAGAAGCCGCCCAGCCAAGGCCAGGCCGTTCCCTGATGGTAGGCATAGTCGCGCTGCGTCTGCGGGCCGACGTACATGGGGTTGTAGCCGCCGCTCTTGGGCGACAGCGAGCGCAGTCCCTTGGGAGTCAGCAGTTCGCGCGTACAGATGTCGAGCACGCTCTTCTTCTGGTCCTGGCTCAGGGGCGAATAGTCGAAGGCCACGGGGAATATCATGTTCGGACGCACGCTCCAGTCCATCATCGAACCGTCCACGTAGTCCAGCAGATAGCCGTACTCGTTCATGAACGTGTCGACGAACGACTGCTTGCACACCTCGGCCAGCTCCTCGAGCTTTGCGGCCAGCTGCTGGTCGCCAAATTCGGCTTCGAGCGAGGCGCAGAACTTCAGGGCGTTATACCAGAGGGCATTGAACTCCACGATATAACCGGAACGCGGCACGACGGGACGGCCGTTGGCGGTGGAGTTCATCCACGTGATGGCCTTGTCGCGGCCGTTGGCATAGAGCAGTCCGTTGTCGTCAAGGCGCAGGTTGGGATGACCGCCGTCCATGATGTACTGGACGATGTCCTTCACCAGCTGGCCATACATCTTGTAGCCCTGCTCCTTACCGGCATCCTTGGCGTACTGCTGGATGGCCCAGACGGCCCACAGGGGCACGTCGGGATGCTCCACCTCATAGAGCTTGACGCTCAGCGGCTTTTCGTCCATGAACTCGCGCAGTCCCTTCTCGGCCGTCTTCATCACGTGCTCGAAGTAGTCCTGCTCGCCGATGGCCAGCGTCAGGCCGGGCAATGCTATAAACGTATCGCGCGCACGCGCCTTGAACCAGGGATAGCCGGCCAGCAGGTAGCGGTCGTCGCTGTCGTCCAGGTGCTCGGCCGAGCTGCCGCTGCGGCGGTCGCGGAAGTGGAACTGATGGGCAGCGGCCACCAGACAGTGGTAGAAGTTGTCGCGGCTCGGGCGGACGTCAATCTCATGCTGGAACAGTGACTTCAGCTTGGAGGTCTTGATGTCGGCAGTAGAGCCTGAGAAGACGATGCTCTCGCCCTTCTTGATGGTCATCTCGAAGTAGCCGGGCACGTAGAGGTCCTCGTTCGAGGCATAGCCGCGCTCCTGCTCCTTCGGATACTCCACGCCGCGATACCAGTCGGGCTGGAAGACGAATTCGTTCTTCTTCGAGAACTGCATGTAAAGGTCGGGATAGCCGGCATACATGCACGTCTTGATACCATTGTCGACGGGATGGTACTCGCGCGAGGCAATGGCATTCTCATGGGTGAACTGGCGAACCGAACGGAAGGCCAGGAACGGACGGAAACGCAGCGTGGTGGCCGAATGGGCATCCTCCAGCGTGTAGCGGATGAGGATGCGGTCCTCATAGGCCTGGAAGATAGTCTCGCGTTTCAACACTACGCCACCCACGCGGTAAATCGTGGTAGGCACCACATCACAGCTAAACTCGCGGATGTACTTATGACCTTTAGGGCTGAAGTTGTTGCCCTGATACTTGTGGAGTCCGAGATTGAACTCTGCACCGTGTTGAATGACCGTACAGTCGAGCGACGAGAGCAAGACGTGGTTCTCGTCGTCTAATTCTGGTACGGGAACAACGAGCAGACCGTGATACTTGCGCGTATTGCAGTCTACGAGCGTAGAAGCACTGTAGGCGCCAGAACGGTTTGTCCGAAGCAATTCACGACGGAGCGACTCCTCCAAATTGGTCATCACCGCTTTTTCAAATCGTAAATAACTCATAGTTCCTTATTTCAGTTTTATTTTCAATTTTGTTTTAGGAATCACATTTCTCCTCCAAAATTAAGCATTTTTCATGGGACTGCAAAATAAAACGGACTTTTTTTGTAAAAAAAGCCCGTTTTTTCAATTATTTCACATTTCATCAGTCGGGAATAAGGAAATTTATGACTTCCTGGCTCACCGTTATCCGGTAGGGGCCCTCGATGACTCCCAGCAGTCGTCCGTCCACGCCGACACGCGCATGGCGTGCCTCCTCGACCCTCACCTCGCGCGTGCGGTAGGGGTGGACGGCATGGTGGTTGAGGAAGCGTCCCGTGATGAGCAGCCACAGTCCGGCAAAGACCTGCAGGATGCCCGTATGATAGACCATCGACACGTCGAGCATGCCGTTATAGGGTACGGCGCTGGGCGTCTGACCGTAGCCGGGGCCGCTGCCAACGCACATGGTCATGACCTTCCGGTTGACCTCGTCGCTGTTGATGCGGACGTGCATCTTGTAGTCCATGCGGTGGAAAATCATCAGGAAGATGGAGACGACGAAGGCCAGTTGCTGCGAGCCCAGCAGCGAGCGCGTCTGCCGTCGCAGATTCATCACGTCGGCTATCAGTCCGATGTTGACGCAGTTCAGGAAATAGCGGTGACACTGCTGTCCCTGCTTGTCGCGATAGCGTATGCACCCCAGGTCAATCTGACGGACGCGATGTTTCTGGAGCCAGTCAACGGTCTGCTCCAGGCTGCCCTCCTTGAAGTTCCAGTAGCGCGCAAAGTCGTTCAGCACGCCGTTGGGTATCACGCCCAGTGCTATCTCGTCGCGCACCAGTTTCTCCTCCTGCATCAGGCAGTTGACGGCATCGTTCAGGGCCGAGTCGCCGCCGACGATAATGATGGTCTTGTAGCCGTTATGAATCAGCATCGTGACCAGCCGCTCCACGCTGCCGCTGGACTCGCTCTGCACGAAGTCGTAGTCCACGCCGCGCTCGTCCAGCACGCGCTGTATCCGCTCGCGCTGCTTACGTCCGTTTCCCTTGGGGCAATAGAGGATGCCCCACTTCATTTTACGATTTGACAATTTATTCTAATTTACAATTTGATAATTTACAATTTATTGTGGTGATTGTATAATTTCAGGATTGCCTCGACCTTCGACTCCATCGGTTGCAGGGCGTCAATCCAGTGGATGGTGAAGCCGCGGCGCTCCATGCCACGGAACCACGTCATCTGGCGCTTGGCAAACTGGTGGATGGCTATCTCCAGACGGCTGAACATCTCGTCATAGCTGGTCTGGCCCACGAGATACTCTGTCACATATTTATATTCCAGCCCGTAATAGATGAGGTCGGCAGGGGCGATGCCCTCGTCCAGCAGACCACGCACCTCGCTGAGCATGCCCTCCTCAAGACGAGCCTTCAGCCGCCGGGTGATTTTTTCGCGGCGGGCCTCGCGGTCAATGCTGACACCAATGATGAGCGAGTCGACGGGAGGCAGTTCGCGCCTGGGCATGGGATGCTCCAGATTGTATGTCTCAATCTCGATGGCACGGATGGCCCGCTGACAGGAGTCCACGTCTGTCGTGTTGTGCATCACGCTACCCGACTTGGCTTTCAATTCCGTGAGCATGACTGTCAACTCTTCCAAACTTTTCCCCTCCAGGCTGTCGCGCAACGGCTGGTTCTGGGGCACCGGCGAGAGGTGATAGCCCTTCAGCACGGCCTCGATATAGAGTCCGGTTCCGCCACAGAGGATGGGTACTGCCCCCCTGCGCTGTATCTGCTGGTAGGCATCGAAGAAGTCCTGCTGATACTGGAAGAGGTTGTATTTGGTGCCTGGCTCACAGATGTCTATCAGATGATAGGGGACGGTGAACGTTGGACGTTGGACGTTGGACGTTGGACGGTGAACGTTGAACGTTGGACGTTGGACGTTGGACGTTGAGCAGTCAATGGTATAGTCTGCCAAGTCCTTGCCCGTCCCGATGTCCATACGGCGGTACACCTGCCTGGAGTCGGCAGAGATAATCTCTCCGCCCACCCTCAGTGCCAGGGCAGCAGCCAGGGGGGTCTTGCCGCTGGCGGTAGGTCCCAGTATGGTAATCATCCTATGCATCGGCAAACACCTTTCCGTCGTCCAGTTTCACCTGTAGTGTGGCATACTCTGAATGGAAGTCGTGCTGCAGGCGGTCCAGGTAGCGACGGCATTCCCAGTGGCACATGGGCAGGTCGTGCAGCAGATAGTTGCCACAAGTCTCGGGCGTCGTGGCGGGCACTTCCTGCTGTGACAGTATCCACTGCAGGCACTCGATGGTCAGCTCACGCATCCGCGCTACGTCGTACTGTCCGGTCATCACGATGTACATGCCTGTGAGACACCCCATAGGACCCACATACACCACGTCGTCCTTCACCCGTGAGTTGCGGAACCAGGTGGCCATCAGGTGTTCGATGCTGTGCATGGCTGCCGGGGCCACGGCAGGCTCCTTGTTGGGTTCGGTAATGCGCAGGTCGAAGGTACGGAACTGCCTGTCGTCGCGCGAGACATAGATGCCCGGCTTAAGGCGCGTGTGGTCGATTGTAAAGCTCTGTATTACTTCCATTGTCGGTCTGATATGATGTTGTTAAGCTGTTCTGCTTGCAAAAGTAGTAAAAAAAAACCGTCCGACAAAATCGGACGGCTCTTTTTTTCTATCGAAATAGTCTTCCCGCTGCTTATTTCAGCTCGGCGAGGTACTTAATGGTGCGAACCATCTGAGAAGTGTAAGAGTTCTCATTGTCGTACCAGGCAACAACCTGAACCAGAGAGTTGCCGTCGCCAATCTTGCTGACCATGGTCTGGTTGGCATCGAACAGCGAACCGTACTTCATACCGATGATGTCAGAGCTGACGAGCTTCTCCTCGGTGTAACCG
>DFGF01000095.1:3954-4417 GCA_002371715.1 Prevotella sp. UBA3757 | reverse complement strand
GTCGGCTTATGCTGCTGCCAAGGGCGGCCTGAAGATGCAGACCCGCAACATCTGCTCGGAGTACGGTGAATATAACATCCAGTGTAACGGTATTGGCCCGGGCTACATTGCCACACCCCAGACTGCTCCCCTGCGTGAGCGTCAGCCCGACGGAAGCCGTCATCCGTTCGATAGCTTTATCTGTGCCAAGACGCCTGCCGGTCGCTGGCTCGAGCCCTCAGAACTGGGTGGCCCTGCCGTGTTCCTGGCTTCCCATGCCTCTGACGCTGTCAACGGTCATATACTCTATGTCGACGGTGGCATCCTGGCCTACATCGGCAAGCAGCCTAAGTAAAGCAGCTTAGAGTGGCGCATAAAAAATACAGGCTATCGGATGGTAGCCTGTATTTTTTCTTTTTAATTTACAAAAAAGCAGCTTATTTCACAGCGTCTGCAAGTTCAGCACCAGCCTTGAACTTAGCAA
>DFGF01000095.1:0-3903 GCA_002371715.1 Prevotella sp. UBA3757 | reverse complement strand
GCCTTGAACTTAGCAACCTTCTTAGCAGCAATCTGAATCTTCTGCTTGGTGGCGGGGTTGATGCCTTCGCGAGCGGGCTTCTCGGTAACGGCGAATGTGCCGAAGCCAACCAACTGTACCTTATCACCAGCTACGAGAGCGTCCTTGACGGCATCAATGGCTGCGTCGAGAGCCTTCTTTGCTTCAACCTTTGTCAGACCAGCACCAGCTGCAATCTTGTCAATTAATTCTGTCTTGTTCATAATTTTGTTATTTTTAAATGTGAATTATAATGAATTATTATAGTTTACGTCATTTCTTGATGCAAATATACGCGAATCCTTTGATAAAACAAACAAAAAAATGAAAAAAATGGTGTTTTTAATGAAAATTTGTATGATAACGGCCTTTTTTATGCTTTAAAACAGATATTTTTAGTAATTTTGCGGGCGAAATTGGTAAACTGGTGTAAATCAGTCCTTCCATATAAACGATAAATTATAAAAACGGTAATTTGGTGCATCATGAATAATATACCTACAATGACCAAGAATCTGCTGGTGGTGAATGTGCTGGCATTTATTGCTACCTTTGTGCTGGAGCGCAGTGGTATTGACCTGACGAGGATGTTCGGTCTGCATTTCTTCCTGGCCAGCGAGTTTCGTGTCTACCAGTTCTTCACGTACATGTTCCTGCATGGTGGCTTTACGCATATTCTGTTTAATATGTTTGCCTTGTGGATGTTCGGCTCGGTGATAGAACGAGTGTGGGGACCGAAGAAATTCCTTTTTTATTACATCTGCTGTGGCGTTGGTGCCGGTATGACTCAGGAACTGGTGCAGTATATATCCTATCAGATGGAGGGCATTGCGGCCTACCAGTATGTCAGCGCCGGTGGCGTACAGATGACGACCGATGCCTATATCAACCTGTGGACCACCATCGGTGCCTCGGGAGCTGTCTATGGCATCTTGCTGGCTTTCGGCATGATTTTCCCTAACGAGCGCCTGTTCATCATCCCCTTCCCGTTTCCTATCAAGGCCAAGTGGCTCATCGTGGGCTATATTGCCATCGAACTGTTCTCGGCCATGAGCGGGCCTGGCGACGGCGTGGCACACATGGCGCACCTGGGCGGCATGCTGTTCGGATTCCTGCTCATCCGCTATTGGCAGCATCATCCCGACTCGTCCGGACGCTACGGGCGCAGCAACGGTATGGACTTCTTCGACAACATGAAGCGCAAGTTTGAGGAAAGCCAGCGTAAACGTCGTGCAAATATGGATATGAATCGCGAAGAGCCAGACCCGCGTCGTGAGTCCGATGAGGAATATAATGCCCGTCAGCGCAGGAACCAGGAAGAGATTGACGCCATCCTCGACAAGATTCGCAAGAGCGGCTACGACAGCTTGACGAAGGAGGAGAAACGCAGGTTGTTTGAACAAAGCAGGAAGTGAGAGTTGGGAGAGTTGAGAGTTGATAGTTGAGAGTTGATAGTCGGTGTTTCAGAAATTAAAGACATTTACGATTCGGATGATTGGCGGTGCCAACTTTGTCACTGTTATCATCATGTTACTGACAGGCTTTAGCGACAGGCTGAATCCTGCCGACCATCCGCTGTTGTCGACGACGGGCATGGCATTCCCTTTCTTCGTACTGGCAACGTTGGCTTTCCTGTTTTTCTGGCTGGTGTTCAAGTGGCGCATGATGTGGATATCGGTTCTTGGCCTTTTGTGCGCGTATGTACCTATTAGTATATATATGCCGCTCAATGCGCCTCAGGATTTGCCTGAGGACGGACTGAAGCTGGTGTCGTATAACGTCTGCGCCTACAGTGGCAACGGCAGGTATGACGACGGCTTCCGTAAGGTGGTGGAATACCTGGTCAAGGAGTCGCCAGACATTGTCTGTCTGCAGGAGGATATAGACACGTGGCGCAGCTACGTCTTCAGCGAGTACCAGAAGCACTGGGCTTTTAACGATACGGTCGTCATAGCCAGTAATGCTTTGAGCCTGAATGCGGTAGGCATTCATACGCGATTCCCCATCGTCAAGCGCGAACGGATTGACTATCCGTCGGTGGGTAACGGCAGCGTTGCCTGGTGGCTGAAGGTCGGCGGCGACACGCTGATAGTTGTCAATAACCATTTGGAGAGCTGTCACCTGAGCAGCGACGACCGGCAGCAATACCGACAGATTATCAAGGGCGAAATGCCGAGCGACTCGCTGTCGGCCGAGTCGAAGACGCTGCTTATCAAGCTGGCTGAGGCCAATGCCAAGCGCTCCGGACAGGTCAGGGCGGTGATGCAGTATGTGGCATCGCACAGTCAGTATCCCATTATTGTCTGTGGCGACTTCAACGACAACCCCATTTCCTATTCGTGTCATTCCGCTGCTGAATGTTTGACCGACTGTTTCCGTACCACCGGACGAGGACTCGGATTGTCATATAATCAGAAAGCATTCTCATTCCGTATCGACCACATTTTCTGTTCATCACGGCTGAAACCTTACAACTGTAAAGTTGACTCGGAAATGGATGCAAGTGACCATTATCCGATACTTTGCTGGCTAAAATTGGATGGAAAATAGCAAAAATGAGCAAAAAATGCTGATAAATTTCGGTAAGTGAAGAAAAATGAGTATATTTGCAGGCTAAAAAAGTGGAATCATAAAATTAAACAATACAAGTAACAAAATGCAAAACAAAGGAATTGTAAAATTTATTGCAGTCGTTCTGATTCTCGTGTGCTGCTTCTACCTTTCCTTCTCGTTCGTGACACGCCATTACGAAAGTAAGGCTGCCGCCATGGGTGAGGAGGCTGGTCAGGAGTTCCTCGATTCTATCATGAACGAGAAGGTGTACTGCGGAATCTATTCGTTCAAGCAGTGCCGTGAGATGGAAATTGGCCTGGGTCTTGACCTGAAAGGCGGTATGAACGTGATTCTTGAGGTGTCTGTGCCCGACGTCGTTGACGTGCTGGCCGACCACAAGACTGATGCTGGCTATCGCAAGGCCCTGGAAGATGCCAAGAAGGAAGAGGAGACCAGTCAGGATGACTTTATCTCCCTGTTTGTCAAGCATTGGAAGAAGAATGCCAACGGGCGCCCCCTGGCTGCTGTGTTTGCTACGCAGCAGATGAAGGGCAAGGTCAGCACGCAGTCTACCGACGCTGAGGTGGAGAGCGCGCTGCGCACCGAGGTACAGTCGGCTGTCGACAACTCTTTCAACGTTGTCCGCAACCGTATCGATAAGTTCGGCGTCGTCCAGCCGAACATCCAGAAACTGGAGGGACAGTCGGGCCGTATCATGGTTGAGATGCCTGGCGTGAAGGAGCCTGAGCGCGTACGTAAGCTGCTGCAGGGTTCTGCCAACCTCGAGTTCTGGGAGACCTATAACTCACAGGAAATCTATCCGCTGCTGGCTCAGCTGAACCAGAAGTATGCTGCCCTCGGCGGTGCTGAGGCTGATACGACTGCCGCTGCCGCCGCTGATACGGCTGCTGCCGATACTGCTGCTGTAGATACGACTGCCGCTGCCGCTGCCGCCAACGACCTGGCTGCCAAGTTGGCTGCCGGTAAGAAGGCCGACAAGGCTGCTGCCGCCAAGGATAAGGCTGCCGCACTGAAGCAGAACCCGCTGTTTGCCGTCTTCCAGCCCGTTCCCCAGGGTCTGGCCATCGTCGGTTATGCCAGTGCCCGCGATACTGCTGATGTCAACAAGGTTATCTATTCTGATATCGCTGCCAGCGTACTGCCTGCCGAGTGTAAGCTGCGCTGGGGTGCCAAGCCTGAGGACTTCGGCAGCGAGAGCACCCGTGGCGACATCTTCGCCCTCTATGCACTGAAGATTACTGAACCTAATGGTCGCGCTCCGCTGGAGGGTGATGTCATCACCTCTTCGAAGGACGACTTCGACCAGATGGG
>DFGF01000141.1:5109-11647 GCA_002371715.1 Prevotella sp. UBA3757 | reverse complement strand
GTTCAAAGCGCTGAATGGACGATGCCGGCACTCCACTCATTTCCGCAAGGCTCTTCGTCGAGAGTTTCTTCTCCAATCGTCTCGCCTTCAGGTTCTCTGCTAACCGCTGCATGGTTATCTGTAATGGATAGGGGTCGAATATGTAACTCTTCTGCATCATATATTATGTGTAAAATCTAATTTTATCGAATTACGCATCAAATATTAGTTGCAAAGATACAGATAAATCTCCAAATCACCAAATAATCTGTCACTTTTCTTTCTGTTGGCACCATACTTAGCAGCCTTCCAAAATTGTCTTTTACATGTTGTTTCCTATTATTCGATGAGCTTGGTCATCTCCGTCATGTATTTCTCAATGTATTTGTTGAGGGCTTTCTGGGTCTTCTTGGCCGACTTGGGCAGCTGGACGCCAGAACTCATCATTTCTGTCAGTCCTTTGTTCTGCTCGGTGTAGAACTTCAGTATCTCCTCATAGCCTTTGCCAAGGATTTCTGCTCGCTCATCTACAGGAATTACAATGTCTTTTAAGAACTTCAATATGTCATGAAAAGCCGCATCCACCTCCTTGTTCTGCTTGGTGATTCGGACGAAGATGAGGTCTTTTCTCATCCACGAAACACTATTCTTGGGGTCGAGAGACCGATATAAGGCCTTTACTGATTCCATTTTAGCCCACATAGCTTTTCCCTTTACTTCCAACTGCATCTTCAGTGCGGGTGACGGTTCCCAGTTGGTGGGGGAGTCCACGGCGACGGTATCCTCTTCAGCTACTATCGAAACATCGTCATTTCCTGCTATTTGCCGGCTGTTCAGCAGGCTCTTGCCCGAATAGCGTCCCACCCGGCGCTCGTAGTCGCGGTCTTCATCGTAGTAGCCGTTGTGAACCGTGATGCGGTAGGTTTCGCCAGGCACGAAGTCAAGGTTGATCCAGGCCGAGCAGAGTTCGCCGTCGGGGAAGATGCAGCGCAAACGTCCCGCAACGGGGTGGTCCAGTTCCGTCTGCCATTCAAAGCGCTTATTGATGACAGGCACACAGGCCACGTAGTCATCGTCGCCGATGTTGGCAAGTTCCTGGGCGGAGTTGGCGATGTAGATGTTGTAGAGCGAGTCCTTGATGTTGGCATCCACGCGGCCCTCAATTTTGAATGTCTTCTTCGAGGTTTCAGCGGCCTTTTCGTAGATGTCGGGGCGCAGCGAGGTAATCATATAGATGGTGCCCACTGCCTTCTGCTCGTCTTTAGATAGTTCCCATACAATAGCATATGCATCACGCAGTTGTGGGTTCTCGGGGTTCTTGGCACACATCAACCACATTTCCTGCGCGGTGCTGGTACGGATGTGGAGCGTGCTGCTGGGTTGACCAGTATCACTGACCACCTTGATGCTGAACCTTTCACGACTCCCTGGTGTTATGTGCTGAATCTGATAAGAATAGGGTTCGTCCTGCATGAAGAAAGTGGTCACCGACTTCAGGTTAGGATTGTCTTGACTGCAGGAGAATTTGGAGATACGCTGGCTCATTTCGACGAGACCAGTATTAGGATTCTTGATGACAGAATAGACCTGTCCTTCATTTGTTCCGAACTTGTCAATCATGTGCTTCAGTTGCTGTTGCACACTGACGGGATAGTTCTTTTGCTTACCTATGGCAGAAACCTTCTGTGCCATAGCTGTTGAGACGATGCTGCATACGATGAGCATGATGATGATACGTTTCATATTGTTGTTGTATTTATTGTTGTGCTGTTTGTTCTTGACTATGTTTGGCTATCTCGAGTTCCAGTTCCACCCACTTCAGATACGCCTCGGTGGCCTGCTTCTTCATGAGGGCGATTTCTTCCGGAGTATAATGATAGTTTTCTGGGCGAGTGATAGGGATGTCACGTTCGGTGAGTGTCACTGGGGCTGTTTCCTTTACCACTTCCTTTTCCACTTCGACAGGTACTGATTGCAGCTTTTCCTGAGCCAGCAGCTGCTGTGGTGGGTCTATAGGAGTAATGGGCTTACGCTCTTTCTGTTTCTTGCGCTTGATAGGAGTGACAGGTTTCGTCTCTGGATCTTTCTTTGCAGGGATGGCAGATTTTATCTCTTTCTTCTTTACAATTACCTTTCGCTCCACCTCCGCGACATTCTTCTTCTTCCCTTCTGTCTCCTTTGGCGGAGTTAGGAACACAACCATGATGCCAGCCACACAGGCCGCAACAATCCAAGGCCAAAGGCTGCGCTTGTTTCTGCCTGCTGAACCGCTGGACGCGCTAACGCGCTGCATCAAGCGGGCGTTCAGGTCGGCAGGCATCTGAGGACGCTCTGCCTCCTCTTGGCGGATGGCATCTCGTAGGTTCTGGTCCTGCTGTAGTAAATCTTTGAGTTTGTCCTCGCTCATGACTGTAACATTTTTATGATTCTACATAGTTTCTTTCTCGTTCTGCTTAGTTTCGAGGCTACTGTGGAAGGCAGCGACTCTGTGACATAAGCAATCTCCTTGAGGCTCATCTCCTCATAATAGAACATCGTGATAATCGCTCGTTCCTCTGGCGGCAGGTGGTTCAGGGCAGCCCTGATCAGCTGTACCGTTTCTTGGTTGGCGTGGCCGAGGGTCTCGTCCACCTCTTCGTCCGTAAGCAGCTCTGCCTCATGGCCTCTGTCTTCGAAATAGATGACGGGCATCGCCTTGCGTCTGAGAAAGCTGACGGCCTCGTTGTACGCTATCCGTGATATCCACGTGCGGAGCGACGACTTCTCTGCGTCATACTTCCCGATGTGGGCGAAGACCTTGACAAAGACATCTTGATACACTTCCTCGGCACTCTCCTGAACAGGAATAAGCCGCACCACCTGCGCAAAGACGTCACGGCCATATTGGTCGAGCATCTGCCGCTGGGCGTGGGGATTCTGCTTGCGCAACCCCTCTATCAGGTGTGTCTCTGTTTCTGTCATTCTACTTATATATACGCAGAAAACGAAAAAACATTGCAAAAAACAGAAATAATTATTCTCAGAATTAATTGTGGGTGAAACCCAGTTTGGCAGTCATCGAGAAGACCTTGGAATCTACACCCATTCCCACCTTTTTAACAATTATCGTTATTTTTTGATATCCATCAGCACCAACTAAGTATATCAATAGTTATCCAGTATCTGTTGCAGCTGCTCACGTTGGCGCTGCTTTTTCGACTTGTGTTTTGGAAAGATTTTACGCACAGCCCAGCCTATCAGTGCTATAGGGTTCAATCCGATGGTCATTGCACCGCCCTGCTGGGCCTTACGCTGTTCCTCCAGCCAGTGACTATGGTAAGCCAGCCGCATGTCGTTACGTAGCGCTGGCGATATGACATTGATGGAAATGGATGGCGTGTCAGCTTTCGCCTTATGCGGATCCAGATCGGGCAACCGTGGGGACAGCGGTTGCAGGATGGAGCTGTCGCGGAGCGAGGGCTTTGGCGGTTCGTTGCGCAGCCATTCCTCGTAGTCGCTGATGGCAGAGTCTGGGCGCAAGACCGACCTCTTGCCGTCGGTAGCCTGCGCCCATCCTGCTTGACATGTCACGGTCAACAGCAGGCAAAGGATGTAGAGCCAGCGTTTCATCATTGTTGCTGCTTATGAATTGTGCTGCAAATTTATACTTTTCGGCTGTAACACGCCCCAAGCCCTCTCTTATATTATCTTATGGTTATTTAAAATAAATTATTCTTAATGATATTTTGCAGTTGGTGTAGGCTTATTCTTTCTTCTTTGGCTTCTGCGAGAAGCGGTAGCTGACGGTCAGCAGGGCGTAGCGGCGCATGGCGTTGGTCCACGTCTCGGTGCGGCCCTGGGCGTTGATGCTGTAGCGGAGGCTGGAGACTTGGCCCAGGAGGTCGTAGCCGCGCAGCTTGACGACCCATTTGCCCTGTTGGAACGACTTCGATAGCGAGGCGTCCCAGTAGAGGCGGTTGTCATTCATCTCCGCGTCGGCATAGCCTCGGTGGGAGTTCATCGTCAGGTCGGTGTCGATGGTGAGGTTCCAAGGTAGCTTGTAGGAGCCGTTCAGCCCGTAGCTGAAGTCCCAGATGTCGGTGGGCTGTTGGCCGATGGTGATGTTGCGGTGGATGTGGCGGTAGCTGATGTCACCCTTAACCTGCAGTGTCAGGTTGTCCTTTTGGAAGCGGATGCTGGGTTTGTAGTTGAGGGTGAGGTTGCCTACGCGGCTTCGTTCGGCGTCTGTGCTGCCAGTGGCGATGGCCAGGCTGGTGCTCTTCGTGTAGCGCAGGCCCAGTTCGTTGCCAATGTGCCAGAACTTCCGCTTGTCCAGTGAGCGGTTCCAGTTCGTCGTCAGGCTGATGTTCCAGTTGCCGCTACCGATATTTTCGGGCCTGTAGGTGCGCACGCCTGTCGTCGTGTCGTAGGTGTAGCCCTGCGTCCGTGCGTTATGCGTGATGCTGCCGTTGAAGTTGATGCGGATGCTTTGGTCAATGCTGTCGCGCCGGTGGGTGTACGTCATCGAGACGTAGTGTTGCACCTGCATCTTCAGGTCGGGATTGCCCAGGAAGATGTTCAGCGGGTCGCTGCTGATGGGACGGTCGATGAGGTCGGTGACCGACGGTGTCGATGGCCATAGGTAGTACGACACGGTGAGGTCCTGCCGCTTCAGGGAGTCCTGCTTCATGTAGAACATGTAGACGTTGGGGCTCAACAGTGTGTAGTGGCGCGTCATGCTGGTGGTGAGCGGCTGGCTGTCGTAGTTCATGCGCTGGCGCTGGAAGTTGGCACTCATCGTTCCGTAGATGCCGAGGTAGCCTCCCTTCATGCTCTTGCTGTAGTCGATGCCCAGGCTGGCCCGGCGGTTCAGCGTCAGTGTGGACTGCTCGTAGCTGTTTCGGGCGTCAAACAGGTAGTCGACGCTGTCGCGCAGGTATTCGTGGCGGTCGCTATGGTTGTCGCCCATGCCGATGCCGACGGAGGGGTTGATGCGTATGTGCTCGTTCATTTCGTAGTGATAGCTCATGTTTGCCTGCCAGTCGTAGAAGTGTGAGGGCGACTCCGTGCGGCGGTCGCGATGGTCCTGCTTGCCCAACTGGTGGTAGACGTAGTGGTTCAGGCTGGTGGTCTCAGGATGATACTGGCGGTTGAAGCTTCCCTGCACGTCGACGGTAAACGAGTCGCCCGTCTTCAGCCGCTTAGCCAAGTAGGCATAGAGGGTGCCGCCAAACTGGTCGGACTGGCTGCGCGAGCGGTACCATGAGCTGCTGATGCTGTCGTGCATTGCGGCATCGGCCGTGCTGGCGTTCCACCCTTCGCTTTCGTTGTGCCGGCCATAGTAGGAGAGTCTCATTCTGGAGTAGAAGCGGTACTTGCCAGTGGCGCGCAGCGTGTTCGACAGCGTGAGACTGCTGGGCTTGCTGCGATTCGTGCCCTCCGAGCGGCCGAAGGTGCTGCCCGTGTTGAGGTAGGTCTCGCTCTGGCTGCGGTTCTCGTTATACTCGTTGCTCCATGTGGCGTTCACCTCGGTAGAGTTTGTCAGCTTGTCCTCACCACCCAGATAGACGAATTGGCCGCCCACCTGCTTGAAGTGCAGGTCGCCCGACTGCTGACTCTTGTCACTATACTCCTGGTCTTCAGCGTCATACTCCATAGACTCGTTGATGTTGTTCATGCCGCCGAAGAGCACGGCCCTGGTATGGTCGGAGAAGCGCAGGCCGAAGCCCTTCAACTTGTAGCGCCACGCCCCGCCTTCGGAGGGGCCTCCACCAGCCTCGATATTCGCCGAGCCGCCGATGTTGTACTCCCGCTTCAGAATGACGTCCATGGTGTATTCCTTTTTGTCCTCGTCGTCAATGCCGAGGTACTTGTTCTCCTCGGTCTGCTTCTTATACACCTCGATGTTTTTCACCGTGAAGTACGGCAGGTTCTGGAGCATCACCTTGTTCTTGCCCTTGAAGAAGTCGGCACCGTTCAGCGTCAGGTTGTCTATCTTCTTGCCATTGACAAAGATTTCGCCGTTGTCTTTCAGTTCCACGCCCGGCAACTGACGGATGAGTCCGTCGAGCATCGACCCCTCAGGCACGTTGAAGGCATCGGCATTATAGACCAGTGTGTCGCCCTTCCATACCATTTTTACCCGTGTGGCCTTCACCACCACTTCGCCGAGTTCGCCGCCCTCGAAGTGGTGTGCATTAGCTTTTTTCTTCAGATACAGTTTCGGCCCCTCCATCTCCTGTAGTCGGCGACTCACCTTCTTCATTTCGAAGTCGGCGTAGGCTGTCTCATAGTTCGGGTGCTCGGCCTTGACGATATATTTGGCAGGGTCGCGCGGAATACGGATATAGTATCGCGAGGTAGACGGTGTGCGTCCTATCCCGCTCGAGTAGCCATAGCTCTCGTAGGTCTGCGTGGTGTCCACCGCCGTAGAGTCGGGGCGCATCAGTACAATCTGTACGTCCTTGATAGCCGCCTTTGTAAAGCCGTCGGCTACTGATCCGTATAGGTAAATCTTGTTATTCTTCTGCTTGTCCTGAGCCTGAATGGTCAAGGAGAGGATGGCCACCAGAATGGTGAT
>DFGF01000141.1:0-5009 GCA_002371715.1 Prevotella sp. UBA3757 | reverse complement strand
TCCAACAACCTTGCTAATTTCTCGAGGTTGCGTGGGTCGGCATCGGCATCAAGGATGGTGCCTTCACGGTCGATGAGTTTGTATGTTGGGAAAGCATTTACATTCAGGTATTGCTCGACAGCCTTCTGCTGTTCGTCTGGCAGGTTGTAATGCACTACATTGTCACCAGTGATGTCGTACATCTTTATGACATTCTTCCACGATTCGTCGCTGCTATTATTTGCCAAATACAGATACACGAGGCCGAAGTCCTTTAGCCGTTCGTATTCCTCCTGACTATGCGAGAGAGCCTCTTTACAAGGGCCGCACCATGTACCCCAGATGTCCATCAGTATCAGTTTGCCCTTGTACGGCTCAATAATCTTTCGCAGTATCTTCTCACCGTCGCTCATGTCGGCTACATCAGAAGAAGGACGTAAACCTGTAAATGTCATAGGCTTATTCTGTAAGGCTGTCAATTCCGCGTTCTTCGCCAAGATGGCGTTCCTGGCGGCAGGCAGTTGTATCCTGTTGGCAGCCTCCAAGTAGGATTTGTTGAGTGGCCGATTCGTTGCATCTAACATGCCATAGACACGGTTTGCTTTGGCACATTCTCGCAGCACAGGGTCGGTGAAGATGGAATCTGCCAACTGGAATTCCCATTCTATCACTTCTGCTGCTGTCTTTTCATTCAATGCTTTTAAAATATCATTCCTAAGCGATTTGATATCTTGCTTTTCTAAAAGTTTACGTTTTTCGTCACTTAACGTCAGCCACCCTTCCTTTTCTAATTGTAGGGCTAAGTCTGCATTTAATATGATTGGATTATGTTTCCGGGGCGTGGAGAAGATGGCATGCTGCAAGTACATCCAAGGGAAATCGTAAAATTCATGCCACATAGAATAGGGCTTGCGTACATTTTTCCTTACCTCTGCCAGCATGTCGTCAATCACAGTTTGTGGAAATTCATGTCCTGTGTTGGCATCCATATCAAATATGTCACTAAGCATTCTGCTAAGGTTCAGCATACGAGCGGATTCCTCAAACTTGCGAGAAAGCGTTGGGTGAAGGGCTAACAAAGAATCTAATTTTGCTTCATTCTTGTGGTAAACATCCAAACGCTGGTTTGCGAAAGTCCGCATTTGTTCCTCAGTACTGTTTTCGTCAAGAACATCATTATACTCCATGTCATGCATCTTCGCGAAATACTCTTCACTTACTGCGAAGAATTCATCCTGCAAACGGGCGTTTCTACCCATAAAGAGCATCTTGTCGTTCTTGTCGTCATTCAAAATGAAAATAGTATCGCCAGGCTCCAGACAGGGATCCATGAAATGGTTGTACGCGTGTACAAATACCACTTGGGTGTTCTCTATGGGAACCTTTATTGTGAAGTGCCCGTTTGTATCGGTCTGTCCTTTGATGGTTGAACTTCTACCAGGTACGAATCCTCCGAACCTTGCTTCAAATGCGAGGCTCTTTCCTTTCGATTCAGGATAGTCTTTTATCCAACCAATGATTGTGGCGGAATCGCCTTCCTGAAAGCCGTTGTCTATAAACGGCGTTTGGTCTGGCTGCGGATAATAAGATAACGTCCTTGTGGTAATGAGGCTATATGTCTGTTTCTTATGCTTGCCAATGGTCATCTTGCACTTGCCTCCTTCTTGTTTTCCAATGGTCACGCCGAGCGTCTTGTTGCCATTATTCAACGCAAGAACAACTTTTCCATTCTTCTCGTTTATATTGCCGTACTGCCATATTTTGCAGTCATAGATGGCACAACTTTCTGTGAATCCAATTTCCCAATCGCCCGTTACCTCATTGCGCCAATAAGTATCTACGATGGATTCGGGAATAGGACTCTGCGCCTGTCCCGTCATTTCAACGAGGGCGAGCAGGATGGTGATGATGGTTTTCTTGTTCATGTTTATTTCAATTTATTTGTTATCGTTGAATATCTCTTTGAGTTTCTTATCGATGTCCTTACCACGTAGTCCTCGGGCGAGGATGGTGCCGTCGGGGGCGAAGAGAATGGTGTGAGGGATGCCCGTAAACCCATATGCATCTTCTATTGACTTATGTTGGGCATTCAACATCAGGGGATATGGAATCTTCATCTGTTTGGCAAACAATAGAGAATATTGGGGCTTCTCGTTCACGGCAACACCAAGCACTATCAGACCGTTGTCCTTGTATTTCTCATAAGCTGTGATGAGGACGGGAATATCATGTCTGCAGGGTGCACACCACGAAGCCCAAAAATCCACCAATACATATTGCCCCCGACCAACATAGTCGGAGAGTCGAGTGGTCTTGCCGTCGTTCACTACAGAGAAGTCACGGAATTTCTGGCCTACATCGGGATAGTTGAAATTATTGGATGGGACTTCTTTCTTCTTCTGCATTAGTGGTTGTGCCAACACTTCTACGACACGTTGTTGCATTTCGTCTGCCGTGTTTTCTACGTAGAAACGTGCAGGCTCTCCCCAGAGCGAGAAAGCAACGAGTGACTTCAGCACAAGCCTAAGCATGGGGATGCTACGTTTCAACTCGGCATCATCGGCTGGGGTGATGCCTTGGCGGTGTGCCTCGTCAATCAAGGCATTGAGCTGGCTATCGGGCACCTCGTAGTGAGTAATGAAGTTGTCGATGTCTTTGCGCCAGTGAGTGGATGAATGAAAAAAACGCTTCCTTGTGTCACGGGCAAGGCCTGGCCAGTAATGCAGATGATTCAGTAGGAAAAGATCAGTTCCATTTATGTCGTAGTAGTATTGTGTATGTACGTTCAAGTTTGGATAAACTTGTTCGTCAGGGATGATGCCCCAGTCGTGTGAGTTGGTATTGGCATAGGCCCCGTATGGTTTCTGTATGCATCTGCCCGAAGGAGTATAATAGCGGGCAGTAGCCAGTGTGAGGGTTGAACCGTCAGGGAGTCCAAAAACAGATGTAACCGTTCCCTTGCCACCTGTCTGCCATCCGATGATCGTAGCGCGGTTGTGGTCTTGCAAGGCAGCTGCCAATAATTCCGCAGCAGAGTGTGTAAAGCCCGACACAATCACAGCCATACGTCCTTGTCGGAAAATACCCTGACCCTGTACGCACTGTGTTCCTGTCAAGCAAGCGCCACGTCCCCTGACAGTCTCAATGGTGTCACCTTCGTTAAGGAACTCACCAGCCAGTTGCCTGACGCTTTCGCTGAGTCCTCCGAAATTCATAGACAAGTCGAGTATGAGTGCACGCATGCCTTTCGCTTTCATGTCTTTCAGAGTCGCCACAACATCGTTATGAGTCGTATGCGTAAAATTGTCGAAGCGGATGTAGCCAATGGTATCCGTCAACATGTATGCTGTAATAATACTATTTAGGGGAATCCGTCCACGTTCAATCGCTATGCTGATGGGCTTTGTCCCCGTACCGCGTTGAACCGTCAGCTTGACCTTACTACCAGTTGTCCCTACGAGAAGGCCAGCGGCATCATAAGCTTTCTGCACATCACCACTGACATTCTTACCATCAATAGCAAGGATTTGGTCACCCATATGCAGTCCGGCTTTCTCAGCAGGGCTGTCTGGTATAACACCAGCGACAACAGGCGTAGAATCCATTACAATGATACTAATGCCAACACCTTCCGTACTCCCCGCCATGAATTCCTGCTTCACTTTAGATTTTGGAGCATCATCGTAATGTGAATATGGATCCAATCCGTTCAAGATACCCTGCACAGCTCTTGCTACGATGGTGTCCGTCGGAATGCTGTCAACATAATGGTCGCGCACAATCTCAGCAATAATCGCCAACTTTTCTATCAAGGGGTCGGTAGAGTAAGTTCCATCGTGCTCCTTTTCTTGTGCCTGCCCTACCATTGCGACGAGGGCAAGCAGGATAGTGATGATGGTTTGCTTATTCATAACCGGCTTATTTAACAGAAACATTGCGGATGACGAAGGCACCCTTGCCGTCACCTTCCTTGAAGTCGAAGGCTTCGGGAATTGTCTCGAACGGTTCGAAGGTGAGCGTGAAGTCGGTGTAGCAGAGGTTGCTCAGATAGCCTTCTGTGGTTTCTGTGGCTCTCACTTGAGGATATATGTCTGCGTCGGGAGTGATGCCGTTGGCTGATGTCAGTTTGTATTTCTTACCATCTGCTTCAAGATAGGAACCTTTGGCGATGCGGAACCATAAGTTCTTATGACCATAATAGCGGAAACTGACGGTGGTACCGCTGGCATCAGCATCCACTTGCTGGATGGTAAGTGAGAGGTTGGCAGTGTTGTCTTGCTTGGGACCGTTGATGGCGGAAAGCAAACCCATAAACCATCCCATACCATATCCAGCACCCTTCCAGAGAATGTGCTTGTCGGGCGAAATCAAGACATAATAGGGTATGGCTCTCATATCACAATAGCTGTTCTCGATGTCGCCCTTGCCCATCTTCCCATCGTTCCAGTTTTTCCAGGCAATACTTTTGCTGAAATTATCCTCTTGCCACGCGGAGCGTTTGTCCTGATTGATGCCGATGATTTCCAACTTCCCTTGCGATTGCTTGTAGGCCGCTCTCATCTCTGGCTCAGCCATACGGCAGGGACCGCATCCCAGACTCCAGAAGTCGAGCAGCACATATCGGTCAGGCTGCCCCAGCACTTCAGCGAGATGATGCTTCTGGCCCTGCATGTCTATGAGTTCTGCATCGATGGCCTCTTCGCCTACCTGCAAGATATGCGGCGGATAAACCTGACTGTGTATCTGCGCCAGTTGCTCTTCAAACCCTTTCGGCGCACGGGCGGCGGTGGATGCCTCCAATTCCTTCAACTGCTCCATATACGGGAAGTCCTTCGGATAGTTTCTTGCCATCATGGCCACTTCCTCTAACTCTTCGAGCGACGCTGCATCTACCGGCAATGAGGGAAGAACGTCCATGGTCTGTTTTAGGTATTTCATATAGACAGGCCTTTCTTCGTCCCACGATGCATTGGCAAGACCGAGCCGCAACGTTTCTGCCAGCGTCTCATGACCATATTCCGTAATACGGC
>DFGF01000024.1:3813-14155 GCA_002371715.1 Prevotella sp. UBA3757 | reverse complement strand
GACCCGCTGAAGTACGACCTGCTGTTTGAGCGTTTCCTCAACCCTGACCGTATCTCGCTGCCCGATATTGATACCGACTTCGACGACGACGGCCGTGGCCGCGTGCTGAAGTGGGTGGAGGATAAGTACGGTCACGAGAACTGCGCACACATCATTACCTATGCCACGATGGCCACCAAAAACTCCATCAAGGACGTGGCCCGCGTCGAGCAAGTACCCCTGAATATTGTCAACGCCCTCTGCAAGGCCATTCCTGACAGGCTGAAAGACCCCCAGACTGGCGACGACCTGAAGATGAACCTGCCCAATGCCATCAAGTGTACTCCCGAGTTGCGCGATGCCGAGGCTTCGATGGATACTGCCCTGCGCAACACCATCAAGTATGCCAAGATGCTGGAGGGCACGGTGCGTGGTACGGGCATCCATGCCTGCGGCTTCATTATCTGTCGCGACCCCATCAGTGACTGGGTTCCCGTCTCGACTGCCGACGACCCGGACTTCAAGGACACCAAGACGAACTGTACGCAGTATGACGGCCACGTCATTGAGTCGACGGGACTCATCAAGATGGACTTCCTGGGCCTGAAGACGCTGTCGGAGATGAAGGAGGCCTGTGCCGTCATCAAGCAGACGCGCGGCATCGACATCGATCTGGACACCATACCCATCGACGACCCCAAGACCTTCGAACTCTACCAGCAGGGCAACACCGTCGGCACGTTCCAGTTTGAGTCGCAGGGCATGCAGAAATACCTGCGCGAACTGCATCCCACCGTCTTCGAAGACCTCATAGCCATGAACGCCCTCTACCGTCCGGGCCCCATGGACTATATCCCCTCGTTCATTGCCCGTAAGAACGGAAAGGAGGAAATCAAGTACGACATACCGTGCATGGAGAAGTATCTGAAAGATACCTACGGCATCACCGTCTACCAGGAGCAGGTCATGCTGCTCAGCCGCCAGTTGGCGGACTTTACGCGAGGCGAGAGTGACGCCCTGCGTAAAGCCATGGGTAAAAAGAAGAAGGACATCGTAGACGCCATGAAGCCCAAATTCATTGAGGGCGGCAAGCGCAATGGCCACGACCCCGCGATACTGGAGAAGATATGGGCCGACTGGGAGAAGTTTGCCTCCTATGCCTTCAACAAGTCGCACGCGGCCTGCTACTCGTGGGTGGCCTACCAGACGGCCTACCTCAAGGCCAACTACCCGGCCGAGTTCATGGCCGCCATCATGAGCCGCCGCCGCGACCAGATTACTGAGATTACCAAACTCATGGACGAGTGCAAGCAGATGGGCATACCTACCCTGGGCCCTGACGTCAACGAGTCGTTCCTGAAGTTTGGTGTCAACAAGAAGGGCGAGATACGCTTCGGACTGGCAGGTGTCAAGGGACTGGGCGACAGTGCGGCCGAGGCCATCATCACCGAGCGCCAGAAGAACGGTGTGTTCAAGGACATCTTCGACTTCGTGGAGCGCGTCAGCTTCAGCCAGGTGAACCGTAAGGCTCTGGAAGTGCTGGCCCTGAGTGGCGGTTTCGACTCGTTTGCCATGCGTCGCGAGGACTTCTTTGCACAGAACAGCAAGGGCGAATCGGCCCTCGACATACTGATACAGTACGGACAGAAATTCCAGATAGAACAGCAGGAAGCGCGCACCTCGCTCTTCGGCGACTCCGAGGAGTACCGTCCGCAGCCGCCCGTACTGCCCAAGACGGATGTGCGATGGAGCGACATTGAACGGCTGAACAAGGAGCGCGAACTGGTGGGCATCTACCTGTCGGCGCATCCGCTGGACGAGTATAAAATCGTGCTCGACAACCTGTGTAACACCCGTTGCCAGGAACTGGCCGACCGTTGTGCCGCCCTGCACGACCGCGAGGATGTGACCCTGGGCGGCATCGTCACCTCGGTTCAGACACGCTTCGGCAAGAACAACAAGCCGTGGGGCATCATCACCCTCGAGGACTTTGAAGGCTCGGGCGAACTGGTGCTGTTTGGCGATGACTGGCTCAACCTGAACGGGAAGTTCATTGAGGGTGCTGCCGTCTACGTGACGGGAAAGATGGCACCCCGCTTCCACTATAGCGACCAAAAGGAACTGAAGGTGAGCAACGTGGAACTGCTGCAGTCCATCAAGGAGAAAGCCATCAACCGCATCACCATCTCCGTATCAGCCGACCTGGTAGACGAGAAAGTGGTGGTGGAACTTGGAGAGCTGATAGCCGAATATCCTGGCACCACGAACTTGTTCGTTCAGTTGCAGGATTCCTCTCGCAAGCGCCACGTCTTGCTGCGCAGCACGACGAAGAGCATCGATGTGAAGAGCCGGCTGATACATTTTATCGAGCAGACACCTGCGTTAGACTACAAAATCAATTGACGCGCGGATAATTGGGAATTATCACAATTGTCGCAAGCAGAAATAGGTAATAAACAAACAATTAACACAAACATTAAGGTAATTATGGAAGTAACAATCACAAACGAGAATTTTGAGAGCCTGAAGAATGGCGCACAGCCATTAGTCGTTGATTTCTGGGCAACATGGTGCGGTCCCTGCCGCATGGTAGGCCCAATCATTTCTGAATTGGCCGAGGAGTACGACGGCCGCATCGTGGTAGGCAAGTGCGATGTCGAGGAGTGCGAGGACTTGGCCATGGAGTTCAATATCCGCAACATCCCCACCATCCTGTTCTTCAAGGGCGGTCAGGTGGTCGACAAGATTGTCGGGGCCCAGTCGAAGGCTCGCATCCAGGAGAAGTTCGAGGCCCTGCTGTAAAGGGTTAAAAAGTAAAAAGGTAAGGAAAGTAAAAAGGTAAAACCGGATGGCCAATATTGACGACGAGTTGATGCTCGATGCCCAAGAGGATGCCCGCGAGGCGGAATACATCTTCAACCAGCTGTCGTCGGAGCTGAAGGAACGTTTCAGCACTGACGAGATTATCATGCTGATGAATCTCATTGTCGACCACTATTATGACAGTGGCATACTGGAGGGCGACGACGAGGTGGAGATTGACCTTGAGCAGGTGGCTGAGGCTGTCTGCCAGAAGGCCAAGGCCAGCGGTGCCGGCACTTACGACCCGGCCGATGTGTTCTTTATCGTGCAGGCCGACCTGGACTACCAGGAACAGTCGCTCGACTGAACCACTGCCCGCTCCGACAGGTCCGTTAGAAAGTGACGAGCCTGCTACCGTCCTCCTGCTCGGCTATGCTGACACGTACGGCATCGTCGGGCAGGAGGTCTTCTATCAGTTCGGGCCACTCGATGAAGCAGAGCACTCCTGAATAGAAATAGTCCTCGTAGCCCATGTCGTAGACTTCCTCCAGCTTCTTGATGCGGTAGAAGTCGAAATGGTAGACTTGCGTCTTTCCTGAATATTCATTAACGATAGCAAACGTGGGCGAGGTGATGACGTCGTCGACGCCCAGCTGCTCGCATACGGCCTTGACAAAGGTCGTCTTGCCGGCTCCCATCTTGCCGTAGAAGGCAAAGACACGGTGCTCGCCGATGTGCTGTATAAACTCGCGAGCAGCCTCGCTGATATGTTCTAAGTCCTTTATTTCTATGCTAATCATAATCTTCAATCTTCAATGTTCAATGTTCAATCTTCAACGTTCAATCTTCAACGTTCAACGTTTTTTCCCTTTCAGCGTGATGAGTGGTATCAGCATTTCCTCCATCGATATGCCGCCGTGCTGGAAGGTATTGCGATAGTAGCTGACGTAGTAGTTGTAGTTGTTGGGATAGGCGAAGAAGTCGTCGCCGGTGGCGAATACGTACGATGTCGACAGGTTGGGAGCAGGCAGCATGGCACGCCGTGGCTCCTTGATGACGAACAGGTCCTTGGAGTCGTAGGCCAGGTTCTTGCCCAGCTTGTAGCGCAGGTTAGTGTTGGTGTTGCGGTCGCCTATAATCTTGACGGGGTTATTGGCGCGTATCGAACCGTGGTCGGTGGTGATGATGACGCGATAGTCCGTCTGGGCCAGCTGGCGGAACAGGTCGGCAATGACCGAGTGGCGGAACCACGACAGCGTGATGCTGCGGTAGGCCGACTCGTTGTTGGCCAGTTCGCGCACCATCTTCGACTCCGTACGGGCGTGGCTCAGCATGTCGATGAAGTTGAACACCACCACGTTCAGGTCGTTCTTCTCCAGCGTGTTCAGTTGTTGCAGCAGTTTCTCGGCCTCTGCCGATGTGTTGATCTTGTGGTACGAGAAGGTGTTCTTCCGGCGGTAGCGCTCCAGCTGCGTCTGGATGAGTGGCTCCTCGTTCAGGTTCTTGCCTTCCTCCTCGTCCTCGTCCACCCAGAGGTCGGGAAACATCTTGGCTATTTGGTCTGGCATCAGGCCTGAGAAGATGGCGTTGCGGGCGTACTGCGTGGCCGTGGGCAGGATGCTGCAGTACATGTCTTCGTCTATCACGAAGTCGGCGGCCAGTTCCCGTTCCAGCATTTTCCACTGGTCGTAGCGGAAATTGTCGAGCACGATGAGGAACACCTTCTGGCCCTCGTTCAGCAGCGGGAATACCTTGGTCTTGAAGATGTCCGGGGACAGCAGTGGCCCTTTTGCCCTGTCTTCCAGCCACTTCAGGTAGTTCTTCTTGACATACTTGGCAAAGCCTCGGTTGGCCTCCTCCTTTTGCATGTCCAGCATCTCCGTCATCTGCGAGTCGGTCTGGCTCAGTTCCAGTTCCCAGCGCACCAGCCGCTTGTAGATGTCGGTCCAGTCCTGCCAGCTGGTGCAGTCCATGATTTGCATGGACAGCTGCTGGAATTGCTGCTGGTAATTGGTTTGTACGGTTTCCGTCACGATTTCGCGCCGGTGGATGTTCTTCTTCAGTGTCAGCAGTATCTGGTTGGGATTGACGGGCTTGATGAGGTAGTCGGCTATCTGCTGTCCGATGGCCTGGTTCATGATGTCCTCCTCTTCGCTTTTGGTCACCATAACGACGGGTGTCTGTGGCGACAGTTCCTTGATGCGCTGCAGGGTTTCCAGACCCGAGAGGCCCGGCATCATTTCGTCGAGCAGCACCAGGTCAAAGGTGTGGTTCTTGCACTCCTCAATGGCGTCGGTTCCGTTGGTGACCGTCACCACCTCATAGCCTTTCTTTTCCAGAAACAGCAGATGGGCCCGTAGCAGTTCCATCTCGTCGTCGGCCCAAAGCAATAGTCCGTTCGTCATATATCTCTTATCTCTTAATACTTGCCTTTTATCTTGTGATACTTGCCTTTTATCTCGTGATACTTGCCTTTTATCTCGTGATACTTGCCTTTTATCTCGTGATACTTGCCTTTTATCTCTCCTTAGGTAATCATATCTCTCACTTCTCACTTCTTACCAGAAGTCCTCGTCAAAGTCCGGGAAGTCGTTGGGCTGTCCGGCGGGCTGTTCGAACAGCGGGTCGTCCGTAGGCTCGTTGCCCGTCGGCTGTTGTTGTCCACCGGCGGCAGGTTTCGTTTCTGCGTCCTCCTCGTCAGCCTGATGGATGATGACTTCGGGCTCTTCCAGCAGCGGGCGGTCGGAAATCTTTACGGGCTCTATCTTTTGCTCGAAGAATATCTCGTAGTCGCGGTAGCTGTATGCCGTGCCTAAGAGTCGCAGGTTGTCCTCGCTGATGATCAGGCTGCGACAGGCCTTCAGCAGTTCTGCCAGCTTGCCTGTGGCACCGTGCAGCTGGCGTGCATACTGGCGTGTCTCGTCATAGTTCAGGAATCCGCTTATCAGCATGCGGCTCAGACCGTTGGCATCCTGGTCGGTGACGATGTCGAAGTTGCGCACCATGTAGTTCGAGAAGTTGTAGCGGGCCATTTCGTAAAGCAGCTGGTTCTGGCTGACCGAGTCGGGATGGTAGGCCAGCAGGAATACGTACTTGGTGGCACGCTCGAAGCGCAGCGTGTCGGTCTGGCTGGAGTCTCGGGCTATGTCCGAGGCCCGTCGTGACCACACGTCGCCTATGTCGAACTTACCGCCATGCAGTCGGCGCCCCTGCTGCACGCCCTTGATAATCATGCCTGCCAGTTCGCTGACCTCGCTCTGCGGATATTTCTCCACCACCTGCTGCATGCGTTCCGTACACGCCTTGGCGTCGCCTTGGTTCAGCAGCGTCATACCCTCTACGAACAGGAACTTCGGACGGTGTATGCCCAGTGGGAACCGGCTTGCCGAGAGCTCTGCGTTGGCGCGCACCTCGTCGTGGCGGTCGGCCTTGAAGGCCTCATAGGTGGCGGCGTATATCGAGTCTTCGATGTGTTCGCCGAAACGCTGGTTTTCGGCGAAGTTGGGGTCGTTGAGCAGGATGGTCCACTGGCTCTCCGGATAGTCGGCCGTAAGTCGTGCCAGCAGCGTGTCAACCTCAGCCTTGCGCTGTTGCCGCGAGTAGATGAGGAAGAGGTGGTATAGCGTCTCGTCGTTATGCTCGTAGGCAGGGTATTGCGTCACCAGGCGCTTCAGCGTCCGCTCGCTCAGCGGCAGGTTGTCAAGCTTGTCCTTGAAGATGATGCCTGAGTGGAACAATCCATCCTGTATCAGCTGGTTGCTGGCTTCTATTTGCTCGTCGGTGAAGGGAATCTGTGCCAGATAGTATTCGCGGTTGTGAGGGTCGTTGGCCAGCGAGTCGTTGACCTCCGGTTGCGTGCCGGCTACGGAGTCGTTGGCCGCCGTGTCAGCATCTGTCTCGCCGGCCATGTCCAGGCTGTCGGCATTCTCAGCCGTTTCGGCAGCTGTGGTGGCTACCACGGTTTTGTTCATGCGCTGCCAGTCGTCGGCATTTTCGCGCCGGCCCCATTGTTGTTCGAAGGTGCGTTTGCCCTGGTTCACGCTCTGCGGGTTGTAGAAGTACCACTGGCCGTTGCCCGTCGTGGGCGTGGTCGGGGTGGGGGTGTTGCGGTTCTGCTGGCGGTTGCCCACTGCCGACTGCCTGGCCAGTACTTTTTCTGCCTCGGCTTCCTCCTGGGCAAGCTGTTCTTCCTTCTCCTTCTTCTTTAGTTCCTCTATCAGTTTGTCTATCACCTTGTCGCGTTCCTCGTCGGTCATCTTGGCCAACCGTTGCAGCGAGTCCTGCAGTTCTACGGCGCTGGTGTGTGGAGCCAGTTCGTCGAGCACCTTCGAGCGGTATGCCAGTTGCTCGTAGTCAGGACGGTCCTTGTCCAGCAGTCCGATGGCTTCGCCGTAGCAACGCTGGGCATCGGCATACTTCTCGCGTTGCCAGTAGACGTTGCCCAGCGTCAGCAGCAGCACGCCCTTCTCAATACCGTTGCGCGTGGCCTCCTTGGCTCCTTTCTCGTAGGCCTCGATGGCTTGCGTAGTATCTTTCTGGGCCATATAGATGTTGCCGATGGCATAGTACACCTGGTCCAGATACTCCTTGTTGTTGTCCGATGCTGCCATCCGGCGCAGGCGGCTGATCATGCGCTTGACATTGCCCTGGGCCATCACCTCGGTCTGGGCAATGCGGGCATTGAACTCCAGCTCGTAGGGCGGATTCAGTCGGGTGACGTGCTGGAATGCCTTGTAGGCCTCTTCACGGTGACCCAGGCGGGTTTGCAGCTGACCCATCAGAAACCATTCGCGGGCTTTCTGCTTGTGGCGTTTCTCGTGGCGTATGACCCGGCGCAGGTAGCTGGTGGCCTGGTCGTACTGACCCGACCGCAGATAGTAGTCGGCCATTGTGTAGTCCCAGTCCTTGCGGGCCCGGAAGTGCATGGTGTCGCGCCGCTGCTTGATGATGATGTCCTCAGCATCGTACAGCCAGTCCAGTTCTACGTAGCTCTTAGCCTGCCAGGCGCGTGCAATGCCCAGAATGGCTGGTTGGGTAGCAAAGAGGCGCGTCATGTACGAGAAGGTGGCAGCGGCCTCTTCAAACTGCCCCTGCTGGAACTGCGACTTGCCCATCAGCAGCCAGGCGTGCCAGATGAATGGGTTGTACTCCCGTCGGTTCAGCCATTCTATGTCTTTCTGCGTCTTACGCCGGCCCTTGTTCCATTCAGGCCGTACCTTAATGCTGTGCTGCTTGATGGCTTTTTGCGATTTCTCGATGGCGCGGTCAAAGTTCCCTTTGCCCAGGTCGCGGCTCTGCTTGTTGCTGACGGTGTATAGCGGCAGCAACTCCGTATAGTTGTCCTTGTTGCCGTTCTCCTTCTCCAGGCTGCCTTCGATGAAGGCTTGCGAACCGTTGTAGTACGTGTTGTAACGAGCCGTAAACGACTGCCACCAGCGGCTCTGAGGCGTATTCTTCTTGGTCGAACAGGCCGTAAAGAGTAAAAGGGTACAAAGGTAAAAGAGTATAAGTGACGTCCTGCCGCCTTTTGACTCGTGACATGTGGCTTTCTCCATCCTCCTGCGTTCGCCTTCCTGTTTCAGTTCTGCCAGTTTGCAGTCGCCTCGGCTGCTGCATGCGTCGCAGTTACCATTGTCGTCGGGGGGCAGCACGGGCTCATTGTCGCCCCTGGAGAGGATGGCGGCAAACACGCCCAACAGGACGAGTGCTATGACAACTATCAGTAGGAAGTCCATTGTTTCAATCTATTCAGCGTCAGCCAAATGCTTCATTCTTCACCCTTCACTTTTCATTCTTCACTCTTCTCTCTTCACTGTATAGCCCGCCTTTTCCAGGTCTTTCCAGTAGTGGGGATACGATTTGGTGACAACCTGTGGATTGTTGATGCGCAATCCCGGATACCGCAGTGCGGCAGGTGCAAAGGCCAGCGCCATGCGGTGGTCCTCGTAGGTGTCTATGCCTGCCTCGAGGTTGGTTTCACAGAGCTCGCCGTCCCATATCAGTTCGCTGTCGTCGACGCTGCGTATGACGTAGCCCAGCTTGCGCATTTCATGCTTGAGGGCCTCAATGCGGTCCGTCTCCTTGATTTTCAGTGTCGACAGGCCGGTAAACCGGAAAGGTACACCCAGCAGTGCACAGCCCACCACTAAGGTCTGGGCCAGGTCGGGCGAATTGACGAAGTTGTACTCCAGCCGTGCTATCGAGTGTCCTGAGTGCTGCAGCGTCACCTGTGTCGGTACGCCCGCCTGTGTCGTGCCAAAGGTGGTCTTGACGCCTAGCAGACTGAACAGGTAGCGCACCTGCGAGTCGCCCTGCTTCGAACCGTCCATCAGTCCCTCCATCCTGATTTCGTCGTCCTGCTGTCTGGATAGCGCCATCATCTCGTACCAGTAGCTGGCGGCACTCCAGTCGTTCTCCACCAGGTAGGGACGCTCACGGTAGGGCAGCGGCTTGACAACGATAGTGTCGTAGTCGCTCCATTCCGCATCAGCTCCAAACTCGCGCATCGTCCACAGCGTCAGGTCGATATACGGGCGTGAGATGATGTCGCCCGTCATGTGCAGCGTCAGCCCGTTCTCAAGGCACGGACCTATCAGCAGCAGTGCCGAGATGTATTGTGAACTGATGTTGCCGGCCACCACCAGTTCGCCGCCTTCCAGCTGGCTTCCCTTGATGCGGAGTGGTGGGTAGCCCTCCTCACCGACGTACTCGATGCTGGCACCCAGATGGCGCAGAGCGTCCACCAGTACACCTATCGGACGGTGCAGCATCCGTTCGGTACCCGTCAGCACGTGTTCCTCGCCATCCTTCACGGCCAGGTAGGCCGTCATGAAGCGCATGGCTGTGCCGGCAGCCTTGATATTGATTTCGTAGGTATTGTTGTTCAGTGCATCAATGATGACTTCCGTATCGTCACAGTCCGACAGATTGCTGGGCAGTGTCTGTCCTCCCGTCAGTGCGTGAATCACCAGTACCCTGTTGCTGATACTTTTCGAGGCTGGCAGCTGGGCAGTATGTCGCAGCACCTCCGGCGCATTTATCTTGTATTGCATATTTCTTCGTGATACCTATTTTATATATAATAACCGTCAAAGGTACGAATTATTATATGAATTGCCAAGAAAAAAACAAATAATCGAAGTTTTCTGTAAAAAATACCCTCAAAAATTTGCAGGATTCAAAAAAACTCCTTACCTTTGCACCCGCAATTCAGGCTTATGGCCTTTCGGATTGCCAAAAGGATCGGGATTTAGCGCAGTTGGTAGCGCACACGTCTGGGGGGCGCGAGGTCGCTGGTTCGAGTCCAGTAATCCCGACTGAAAGAAAATCCAAACCGCTGGTTATCAGTAGTTTGGATTTCTTTTATGCTCTAATTTGGCGTGTTTTTGGCGTTCTTCACCTTTCACTCTTGCAGCCTCTGCATCCATTGAACCTTGACCTTCGGTCGAGCTTCCTTACGCTCGGAAGAGTCGATGCGAGCATCGCTCTTCTCTCGCTCAATCAGAACCTTCTTCATAAACTTTCCTAATAAACGGTGCAAAATTAGCCATAATTCAGCGAT
>DFGF01000024.1:0-3617 GCA_002371715.1 Prevotella sp. UBA3757 | reverse complement strand
GCTGCCGAGGCAGCAGGTCATCAGGTAACACTGGTCAACGTGTCGCGCAAGAAGATTGCAGGCTGTCTGGCTTGCGAGTATTGTCACAACAAGGGCAATGGTGCCTGCATCCAGAAGGACGACATGCAGGAGCTCTACCCGCTGATGGCCGAGGCCGAGGTGCTGGTACTGGCTGCACCTATCTATTACTTCACGCTCTGCGCCCAGATACAGGCTCCCATCCAGCGTATGTACTGCGTCAATGCTCCTGCCAAGGTGAAGAAGATGGCTCTGCTTATGTCCTCCTATTCGCCTGGTGTTTACTCTGGCGCAACGGCTGAGTACCACGACATCTGCAATTATTGGCACGCAGAAGACAGTGGTATCGTGACTGCCAAGATTGACGAGCAGAAGACCGACGAGACCAAGGCTAAGATTCAGACTATTGTCAATAATCTGTAGATGAAGGTACGCATCACCGCCATACGCCAGACGGTCTATCCCGACCTGATGGCGAAATACGAGAATCCTATCGAGCATACTTGCGGCGTCACGGAGGGCCAGCAGTGGCTCTCCGTTGACGGCAAGCAGCCCGAAGGGATGTGTCCTTCAGCATGGTCATAAGTAATGAGAAGAAAACTGTTTTGCGAAATATCGCCTTTTACCTATCGTCTGTCGATGGAGAAGGAAATCCTGAAGCGTAAGTTGAAGGACTTCTTTCGGAAGACCGTTTTCGCACATGAACGGACTTCGGATTCTCTGCCCGTTCTGGTCTATCAGCACAAGTCGCTTATCCGTCGCCGACTGGGCAATGTCAATATGCAGCTGCAGGAGAACAAGGCCTCCAACCTCGCTCTGGCCGTCAATCATATCAACGGCCTGATTATCCGACCTGGTGAGACATTCTCCGTTTGGAAACTCGTCGGACGAACCACTAAGCGCAAAGGCTACAAAGAAGGGCTGACCATTGCAAAAGGCCAACCGTCAAAGGGCATCGGTGGAGGGTTGTGCCAGTTGTCGAACCTGATTCACTGGATGATTCTGCACAGCGAACTGACCATTGTGGAGCATCATCACCACGACGGCCTTGACCTCTTTCCTGACTATGGCCGTCAGATTCCCTTTGGCACGGGCACCAGCATTTCCTACAACTACATCGACTACCGCGTGAAGAACGAGACTGCCAATACCTATCAGCTCCGTCTATGGGTGGATGGCGAATACCTATGTGGAGAACTCCGTGCCGCTGAACTCCAACCGCACACTTTCCACATCCATTCGGAGAACGAGTATTTTTCCCGTGAAGGCGATACAATCTATCGAAACGGACAAGTCTATCGTGATGTCATCGACCGTGTTACTGGCCGACACCTCGAAAGTCAGCTTATCCGTACCAACCATGCCAAGGTGATGTACGACCTTCCTCCGTCCATAACCATCAGTGAACAATGATTATTCATAAACAATAAAAGACAAACAGTTATGATACTTACAACTACACAACAGATTGAGGGCCACACCATCCGCGAGTACAAGGGTGTGGTGACAGGTGAAACGATTATCGGAGCAAACTTCGTGAAGGACTTTTTCGCAGGCATCCGCGACATCGTGGGCGGACGCTCCAGCAGTTACGAGAAGGTGCTACGCGAAGCAAAGGACACTTCGATGAAGGAGATGATGGAGCGTGCCCAGGCTATGGGTGCCAATGCCATCGTTGGCATTGACATCGACTACGAGACCATCGGCGAGACCAACTCCATGCTGATGGTTGCCACCAGTGGAACAGCGGTAGTTATATAAATCGGAATTTATTGTTCCGATTATTAAGGAACAAGACAAGTAAATTCCAATTTATCAAAAATATATGAACATAGAGGACTACCGTGAGTTTTGCCTTTCATTAGGCGCAGATGTAGAAGAGAAACTGCCTTTCCAAAAGTTCAAAAGCGGAGAGGGAGTATTGGTGTTCTATGTCATAGGGCACATGTTCTCATTCTTCGATTGCAATGATTTCTCCGTCATCTCACTAAAATGCCAGCCGGAACGTATCGAAGACTTGAAGGCACAGTATGATTGTATCGGGAAGCCTTACAACGAGTCGCCCAAACATTGGTTAGGCATCAATCCCAATACGGCTCCCGATGACTTGCTGCAGGAACTGACCCGAAATTCCTACGAGATAGTAAAAGCAAAATACAGTAAGCGATGAGCGAGATGTGGAACCTGTGGCACGGATGCCATAAGAAGAGTGAGGGCTGTCAGCACTGCTATGTGTTCAGGCGCGATATGGAGTTTGAGAAGGACTCCAATGTCGTGACGAAGACTGCTTCGTTCAACCTCCCCATCCGTCGTGACCGTAGCGGAAACTGGAAAGTGCCGTCTGGCACGCTGATGTGGACGTGCTTCACATCAGATTTCTTCATCGAGGATGCCGACGAATGGCGCGAAGAGGCATGGATGATGATACAAAGACGGAGCGACCTACATTTCTACATCGTGACGAAACGCGCAGAGCGTATTCGTCAAAGTCTGCCAGAGGATTGGGGCGAAGGCTATGAGAACGTCACCATCTGCTGCACGATGGAGAATCAGCGACGCACCGATGAACGACTGCCGATTTTCCGTGAGTTGCCCATCCGTCACAAAGAAATTATATGTGAGCCGTTGCTTGGCCCGATAGATTTTCATGGAATGCTTGCCCCTTTGGCTTACGCCGCTTCCCCGATGAACGGGGATGCTCAAAGGTGTGAGCAGGTGACGGTTGGTGGAGAATCTGGCCGCGATGCCCGCGTATGTGATTACGATTGGGTACTAAACATCAGAGAGCAGTGCATCAATGCCAACGTCCCCTTCCACTTCAAGCAGACAGGTGCCTTGTTCCGCAAAGATGGCCGTCTCTTCTGGATTCCGAGAAATCAGCAAATGCAGCAAGCCCGCAAAGCCGCCATCAACCATCATGCAGAGCGATAGACATGGAGAAGCTACATTTTTACCAAAAAGATACACATTGTTGCTGACTTGGCCAAACATCTGGGATATTCTCGGCCTTCTGGCGGATGTAGGGATTCAAAAAACAAGGGGGGAATCCCAATGGCTACGTTTTTCTCGGGATTCCCCCCACGTCGTGGGGTTTTAGTGTTAAAAATCAGATGGTGTCAGGCTTCTGCGGCCTCTGGCTCGGCGGCGCGGAAGTTGTCGAGGTCTTCGACCTTGAAGTTCTTGATGTAGGCCGACTTGCCGATGACGTCCTCCTCGGCCATGCGCACGTAGACGTTGGCACTCTTCTGGAAGAGCTCGGGGCACTTGGCGGCATCGCGGATGATGAGCAGCGACATCACCAGCTCGGCCGTCATGTCGTACAGGCGGCGGGCCAGGAAGTCGTGAGCATCCTGATTGTCGAGGGCCTTCACGTTGGCAAGGGCCTCCTCATAAACTGTTATCAATTTCTTGACGCGAGTCAGAAGAGCGGTAGCAAACTCTACACTCTCCACTTTACACTCTAAACTTTCCAGCATCTCCTTGATGTTGTTGAGCATGGTGCCGTTGGTGATGTAGCGGATGGCGGCTACGACCTGCAGCTGGGTGGTACCCTCGTAGATGGAGAAGATACGGGCGTCGCGATAGAGGCGCTGGCTCTT
>DFGF01000067.1:7726-9303 GCA_002371715.1 Prevotella sp. UBA3757 | reverse complement strand
GATTTGAGGGCTGAGGGCTGAGGGCGGAGTCCGTCCACTCTATGAACTCCTGGGTGCTGATGGCGTCGGGCGAGGCCACGTTATAGACAAAGGTGCTGCCCTGGAGGGGGGTGACGTCGACGTCGATGGTGACGCCGTCGTCGCGGCCGTGGATGCCCACGTGGCCGTCGGCGTAGACGGTGCCGTAGAAGGTGTCGTCGCCGAAGTCCTTGAAGTCGTAGGCCAGCAGGTTCCGGGTGTCGGCATAGATGTCGTAGGTCAGGTTGGTCAGGTCCTGGTGGTGGATGCCGCCGGTCACGATGGCTTCGCGCCCGCCTGAGTCGTAGATGGGGCAGTGGTCGAAGATGATTTCGTTGGGCACCATGCGCAGCGTGTCGTTGCGCAGCTGGTAGTAGCAGTTGGTGCTGGTGACGTGGACGTCGCCGTTCAGCACGAGCTGCCCCGTCAGGTTGATGGCGTCGAGCGGTCCGATGATGCGCAGTGCCCCGTTGGCGTGGCCGTCCACCTGGTCAAGGAAGCTGGAGGTGAAGGAGCGGGCAAAGTCGAGGTACGTGTTCCGGGCTTCTATGAGCAGGTTGATGCTGTCGCGCCGGGGTGTCACGTAGCCGTTGATGCGTGTCTGGACGCTGTCGCCGTCGTTGCTGACGGCGTGGATGTCAATCTGCTCCATGGGTTCGTTCCAGTGGACGTGGGCGTCGAGCGTGCCCATCCGGCCGTCCTCGAACAGGAAGTCGCTGACCGTGAGGTGGCCTCCGGCGTGCAGGTTGCCGAAGAGTCCGGAGAGCACGGCCTGTCCGGTGGCGCGGCCCTTGAAGCTGACGGCATCGAAGTCTACGAGGCTGAGCACGTATTTTATGTCGACGTCCTGCAGGTCTACGTTCAGCGAGTCCTGGTGGCTGTCGGTGGCGGTGCCGCTGACCCTGAGGTGCTGTCGCTGGTGGTTGATTTCAAACTGGCTGATGTTGAGGCGCTTGTCGGCATAGGCCACGTAGCACGGCTTGATGCTCCACTCGGCATTGTTGACCGTCATCCGCGAGGGCAGGATGTTGACGTGGGCGGTGAGCGGAGGGCTGAAGGCTGAAGGCTGAGGGCTGAGGGCTGAGGGCGACGCCTCGAAGTCGGCCACGGCGTTCAGCGTGCCGCTCATGCGCTGCTGGGCGTGGTTGTCCCATCGGAGGGTGTTGGTCAGCTTGTTGGCGTGGGCGGTGCCCTGTGCTTGCAGGTGCATGGCGGCTCCGCCGGTGCCGGTCCTGGTGATGCCGATGTCGTAGCGCAGCGAGTCGTCGGGCGTCGAGAGGCGGATGTGGCCGTTGGCATAGCCGCCCGCGCGATAGTGGAACCGGGGTATCTGGCACTCTATGTTAACCTGCCTCATCCGGTCGTTGACCATGCCCTGCAGCGTGAGCGGCTGGTCGAGTCGCAGTGGCAGCTGCAGCAGCTGTTCGAGCCAGTCGCTTTTCGTGATGCGTGCATGGATGGTGAAGTCGTTGAGAGTTGAGAGTTGAGAGTTGAGAGTTGAGGGCTGATGCTCCTTGCACCTTGAAACCTGAAACCTGAAACCTGAAACCTGATTTGAG
>DFGF01000067.1:3099-7681 GCA_002371715.1 Prevotella sp. UBA3757 | reverse complement strand
TTTGAGGGCTGAGGGCTGAGGGCGGGGAGCTGGCTGGCCACGATATTGGTCAGGCTTTGCGCCAGCGTCTGGTAGTCGAAGTTGCCGGTCAGCTCGACCGCTCCGAAGTCGCTGTCGATGGTCATGAAGTGGGTCTCGTCGTTGTAGCCCGACTCGACGTGCAGCTGGCTGAGCTGGTAGTTGTCGGTGGGCGAGACCATGCTGAGGCGGTTCAGGTCCAGCTGGCCCACGGCATCGTTGATGGTGTTGGCGCGGAAGTTGGCCGTCAGTTCGCCGGAGAACCGGGCGTCGCCCCACTTGTCGCTGATGTTGGTGGCCTTGGGCGAGAAGTTGAGCAGGATGGCCGTCACGTTGACATCGTGCGTGTTGCCCTGCGGCTTGACATGTCCCTCGATGTTGATGCCCAGGTTCGGGTCGTCGACCCTGACCCGTCCTGCGATGTCCTGTGTACTATAGGTGCCGTCGATGTCGATGTTCTGGTAGCGGTAGCCCTGATAGTCTAGCTTGCTGATGAGTCCCTTGGCTTTGACCGATGCAGAGGGGCCTGCCAGCTGTCCGTTGACATCGAGGTTGGCCGCAAAGTCGCCGAAACTGTTGTCGCCTGACAGTTGTTTCAAGCTTAGGTTGCCGGTCGAGAGGTGGCCCGTGAACTGGCGCTGCTCGTCGAGCGTGAAGTCGATGGCGGCGTCGCCTGCCGAGGTGCGCAGCTGGTTGTGCGTGCGGATGTCCTTCAGCCCGCGTCCGCTCGCGTAGCCCTTCATGTTGATGTCGCCCAGGCGTACCAGTTCCTTGGGCACGGTGGTGCTTTGGCCCTTCATGTTCTCGGAAATGAAGTTGATAGTGTGGGCCGAGAGGCTCAGGTTGTTGATGTCGGCCGTCCAGAGGGGGTCGCTTTCGGTCAGCTGCCGCACCTGCCCGCTGACGTTCATGCCGATGTCGCCCGTGTTCGAGTTGACGTTGAGTGCCGTTACCCATAGCTGGTCGGCCTGGCCTTTGAAGGCGGCGCTGACGGACAGCGTGCTCTTGAAGTTGGTCAGTGCCGGTACCAGGCAGTGCAGGTCTGACAGCGTGACGGTCGACGGCTTGATGCTGCCGTCGTAGCGCAGCGACGAGGCGAGCAGCCGCCCGTTGTCCATGCGGTAGTCGGCCTGGATGTCGCCCAGCTTGACATCCGTGCCGGGCATGCGGAGCTGGAAGTCCTGGAGCCGGCAGCGGCTGCGTCCGCCCTCGTACTTCAGGCTGAGACGGTCCAGCTGCAGGCCGGACTGTTCGCGGAAGGCCAGTCGCTTGACGTTGACGTTCAGCGAGTCGCTGGTCAGCACTTTTAGCAGTACGTGGGCGCTGATGTCGCTCACCTTCAGGTGGCTGGGGTTCAGGCTGCCGGGCGTCTGCTGAGCGTCCCAGCGGTCGTAGCTCACGCTGGAGTGGCGGACTATGAGCGAATTGATGCGCAGGTCGAGGGGACTGGTGCTGGTGGTGTCCTTCGACGCAAGCAAGTCGATGACGAACTGGAAGTTGGGCTTGCTCTCGGCGTCGGCCTGACAGAGCGTGGCGTGCATGCCGAACAGCTGTGCCGACGAGATGGCTATGCGGCCGTTCATCAGCGGCAGCAGGTCGACCGTCACTGACAGTCGGCGCGCCCGGAGCAGGTCGTGGCCCTGCTGGTCGAGTATGCAGACGTGGTCGAGCGTCACGCGGTTCAGCAGGTCGATGTCGGCCCGCTCAATGCTGACGCTGGTGCCCAGCTGCTGGGCCAGCAGGCGTGCGGCATGGCGGCCTATCGACCTTTGGACGGACGGTATGCTGACCGTGATGAGCAGGAGCAGATAGAGGGTGGGCAGCACCCATATCGCTGCGGTGAATATGTGTCTGAGTAGCTTCAAAACTGACAATTCGAGATAGCAAAAGTTTTTCTTCTTCTGTAATTTTGCGACAAAATTACACTAAAAAGTTCGGAAAAAGGTATTTTTCGCCGTTTTTTTATGCACTGTATGCTTATTTTTTAGTAATTTTGCAGCATTCATAGAGAGAAAGCTATTCAAAAAGAAACATTTTAGTGATATTCATGGCAAATGTAATCAAGTTACAGAAAGGCTTGGACATTCACCTTCAAGGACGAGCTGAGGAGAAGCTGATTCAGCTGAAGTCGAACGGCAAGTATGCACTTGTTCCCGACGACTTTGAGGGAGTCACTCCTAAAGTGGTGGTCAAGGCGGGTGACAAGGTCAAGGCCGGGGATGCCTTGTTTCTGAACAAGCAGTATCCCGAAGTGAAGTTTGCCTCGCCGGTGAGCGGCACGGTCCGCGACGTGGTCAGGGGCGAACGCAGGAAAGTGCTCTGTATCATGGTGGAGGCCGACGCCGAGCAGGAGTTTGTGGACTTCGGCAAGAAGGATGTAGGCAGCCTGAGTGGCGAGCAGGTGATTAACGCATTGCTGGAAGCGGGCATCTTCGGGTACATCAACCAGTTGCCCTATGCCGTCTCTACCAATCCCTCGGTGATGCCGAAGGCCATCTTCGTCTCGGCGCTGCGCGACAAGCCGCTGGCCTGCAGCTTCGACTACGAGGTGAAGGGCCAGGAGCAGGACTTCCAGACGGGCCTGACCGCCCTGTCGAAGATTGCCAAGACCTATCTGGGTTGCGGCGTCCACTCGTCGATGGAAAACTATCGCGACGTGGAGGTCAACGTGTTCGACGGCAAGTGCCCCGCCGGCAACGTCGGCGTGCAGGTCAATCACCTGGACCCCGTCAACAAGGGCGAGGTGGTGTGGACCATCGGCGACCCCACGGTGGTGCTGTTCATTGGCCGCCTGTTCAATACGGGACGGGTCTGCCTGAAGCGTCGCGTAGCCCTCTGCGGCAGCGAGGTCACGTCGCCGGCACATGCCGACATGCTGGTGGGCGAGGAACTCTCGACGCTGCTCTCCAACAGCTACGATGCCTCGAAGCACGTGCGCATCATCAACGGTAACGTGCTGACGGGACGGCCTACGACGAAGGACGGATTCCTCGGTGCCCACACCTCCGAGGTGACGGTTATTCCCGAGGGCGACGATGCCGACGAGCTGCTGGGCTGGATACTGCCCCGACTGGGCCAGTTCTCGGTCAACCGCAGCTACTTCTCCTGGCTTCTGGGCAAGAAGAACTATGCGCTGGATGCCCGCGTGAAGGGCGGCGAGCGCCACATGATCATGAGCGGCGAGTACGACCGCGTGCTGCCCATGGACATCTACGGCGAGTACCTCATCAAGGCCATCATTGCCGGCGACATTGACCGCCAGGAGGCACTTGGCATCTACGAAGTGTCGCCCGAAGACTTTGCCCTGGCCGAGTTCGTTGACTCGTCGAAGCTGGAGTTGCAGCGCATTGTCCGTGAAGGTCTGAACATATTACGTAAAGAAAACGCATAAAGACTATGAGCGCAATAAGAAACATATTTGATAAAATGAGGCCCAGCTTCGAGGAGGGCGGCAAGCTGCATGCTTTCCGCAGCGTCTTCGACGGCTTTGAGACCTTTGCACTGGTGCCTAACGACACGTCGAAGACGGGTGTCAACATCCACGATGCCATCGACTCGAAGCGCATCATGAGTATGGTGGTCATAGCCCTGATGCCCGCCATGCTGTTTGGCATGTATAATGTGGGCTATCAGAACTATGCCGCAGCCGGCACGCTGGCACAGGCCTCGTTCCTCGAGGTGTTCTGCTACGGATTCCTGGCCGTGCTGCCCAAGATTCTTGTCTCTTACATCGTCGGACTGGGCATCGAGTTTGCCTGGGCACAGTGGAAGGGCGAGGAAATCCAGGAGGGCTACCTGGTGTCGGGTATCATCATACCGCTCATCATCCCCATCGGTTGTCCGCTGTGGATGCTGGCACTGGCCTGCGCCTTCTCGGTCATCTTCTGTAAGGAGATATTCGGCGGTACGGGCATGAACCTCTTCAACCCCGCCATTGCCGTGCGTATGTTCCTCTTCTTCGCCTATCCGTCGAAGATGACGGGCGACACCGTCTGGGTGGCCCAGAACTCCATTTTCGGCCTGGGCAACGACCTGCCCGACGGCTTTACCTGTGCCACACCGTTAGGCCAGGTGGCCCAGGGCGTCACCCCCGACCTCTCGGTGCTCGACATGGCCATCGGACTGATTCCCGGCTCCATCGGCGAGACCAGCATCTTCGCCATTGCCATCGGTGCCTGCATCCTGTTGGTGACGGGCATTGCCTCGTGGCGTACCATGCTGTCTGTCTTCTGCGGTGGCGCACTGATGTCGTTCGTCTTCCAGGGAGGCATGTCGCCGCTCACCTCGGCCCAGCATCTGGTATTGGGTGGCTTCGCCTTCGGTGCCGTCTTTATGGCCACCGACCCCGTCACTTCCTGCCGCACCACGACCGGCCAGTACATCTATGGTTTCATCATCGGTGCGATGGCCATCATTATCCGTGTGATGAATGCAGGCTATCCTGAGGGCATGATGCTGGCCATCTTCTTCGGCAATATGATTGCTCCGACGATAGACCACTTCGTCGTGGAGCGTAATATCTCGAAACGATTAAAGAGAGGAGGTACCAAATGAAACTGAATAC
>DFGF01000067.1:1941-3024 GCA_002371715.1 Prevotella sp. UBA3757 | reverse complement strand
TTATTATATATAGTGCGATACTCGTCGTCATCGTGGCCTTCCTGCTGGCATTCGTCTACCAGGCACTGAAACCTATGCAGGACGCCAACGTGGCACTCGACGTGAAGAAGCAGATACTCTATTCGCTCAACATCCGCAACCTGGACGGCGCTGAGGCCGAGGCCAAGTATGCCGAGGTCGTGAAGAGCGAAAGCGAGCAGAACGGCCAGAAGGTCTACCAGTGCAGTGTCGACGGCCAGCGTGTCCTCGTGGTCTCGCTGAAGGGCATGGGCCTTTGGGGCGGCATCAGCGGCTACCTGGCTGTCGGCAGCGACGGCAAGGTCTTCGGTGCTTACTTCAACCACGAGAGCGAGACGGCCGGCCTCGGTGCCGAAATCAAGGACTCGCAGGAGTGGCAGGAGAAGTTCATCGGCAAGAAGATTTTCGACGAGCAGGGCAACGTCGTGCTCTCGGTAGTCAAGAAGGTTGACGACCCGCAGACCCAGGTAGACTGCGTGACCGGTGCCACGCTGACTTCCAATGGCGTTAACGACATGATTCACGATGGGCTGAGGCCAGTCATGAACGAGATTCAGAATGCCGTCAGGGAATCTCTGACAGAAACCAGCAACGACTCTACAGCCGTCGCGGAGTAAATCGTAAATAGTAAATGGTCAAATTGTAAATTACTATGGCATTATTTAGTAAACAAAATAAAGAGGTTTTCCTAAACCCGTTGAATGTCGACCATCCCATCCTCGGACAGGTGCTGGGCATCTGCTCGGCACTGGCCGTGACGTCGCAGCTGAAGCCTGCCATCGTCATGGGACTGGCCGTGACGGTCATCACGGCGTTCTCGAACGTCATCATCTCTATTATCCGCAACACCATCCCCAACCGCATCCGCATCGTGGTACAGCTGGTGGTCGTGGCTGCGCTGGTAACCATCGTGTCGCAGATTCTGAAAGCTTTCGCCTACGACGTCAGCGTCCAGCTCTCGGTCTATGTCGGTCTGATTATCACCAACTGCATCCTGATGGGACGCCTTGAGGCCTTCGCCATGATGAACAAGCCCTGGCCCTCGTTCCTCGACGGTGTGGGCAA
>DFGF01000067.1:246-1878 GCA_002371715.1 Prevotella sp. UBA3757 | reverse complement strand
GCAACGGACTGGGCTACGCCATGATACTGGTCATTGTCGGTGCCGTGCGCGAACTGTTAGGTCGCGGCACGCTGCTGGGCCTGCAGGTCATTCCTGATGCCTGCTACGATATGGGTTATGTTAACAACGGCATGATGACCATGCCCGCCATGGCACTTATCCTGGTGGGGTGCGTCATCTGGGTACATCGTGCATATTTTTATAAGGAGAAGTAAGTTATGGAACACGCAATATCATTACTATTCCGGTCGATTTTTGTCGACAATATGATTTTCGCTTTCTTCCTCGGCATGTGTTCGTACCTTGCCGTATCGAAGACGGTGAAGACTTCACTGGGACTCGGACTGGCCGTGACTTTCGTGCTCACCGTCACCGTCCCCGTCAACTATCTGCTGCAGACCAAGGTCTTGGGGCCTGACTGCCTCGTCGAGGGCGTCGACCTGAGCTACCTCAGCTTTATCCTCTTCATTGCCGTGATTGCCGGTATGGTGCAGCTCGTCGAGATGACGGTCGAGAAGTATTCGCCCTCGCTCTATGCTGCACTGGGCATCTTCCTGCCGCTGATTGCCGTCAACTGCGCCATCATGGGTGCCTCGCTGTTCATGCAGCAGCGCATCCTGATGTCACCCGACAATTCGCAGGCCATCACCAGCGTACTGGATGCCGTCGTCTACGGCTTCGGTTCCGGCATAGGCTGGACCCTGGCCATTGTCGCACTGGGTGCCATTCGCGAGAAGATGCAGTACTCCGACGTCCCCAAGCCCCTGCAGGGTCTCGGCATCGTGTTTATCACCGTCGGACTGATGGCTATGGCCATGATGTGTTTCTCAGGCTTGAGCATATAAGTCGTAAATTGTAGTAAATTGTCAAATCGTAAATTTTCTATATGGGACAGTTTATAGCATATAGTATAGGAGTTTTCCTCATCGTCATCATTCTGTTGGTGATAGTGCTGCTTGTGGCCAAGAAATACCTCTCGCCCAGCGGCAACGTGAATATAGAAATCAATGGTGACCGCACCATCTCCGTTGCTCAGGGCAACTCGCTCATGTCAACGCTCAACGAGAACGGCGTCTTCCTGCCATCAGCCTGCGGTGGCAAGGCATCGTGCGGACAGTGTAAAGTACAGGTACTGGAGGGTGGGGGCGAAATCCTCGATTCCGAGAAGCCTCACTTCACCCGCAAGGAAATCAAGCAGGGCTGGCGACTGGGTTGCCAGTGCAAGGTGAAGGGCGACCTCAAGATTCATGTCGACGAGTCCATCCTCGGCGTCAAGGAGTATGAGTGTACCGTCATCTCGAACAAGAACGTTGCTACGTTCATCAAGGAGTTCAAGGTGCAGCTGCCCGCCGGTGCACACATGGACTTCCTGCCCGGTTCGTACGCACAGATTAAGATTCCGGCCTTCGACTGCATCGACTACAACGACTACGACCGCGACCTCATTACCCCTGAGTACGTGCCCTCGTGGGAGAAGTTCAAGATGTTTGACCTGAAGTGTAAGAACCCCGAACCCACCATCCGTGCCTACTCCATGGCCAACTATCCGGCCGAGGGCGACGTGTTCATGCTGACGGTGCGTATTGCCACGCCGCCGTTCAAGCCCGACCGCAGCGGCTTCATGGAGGTCAA
>DFGF01000067.1:0-161 GCA_002371715.1 Prevotella sp. UBA3757 | reverse complement strand
TACATCTTCTCGCTGAAGCCTGGCGACAAGGTCATCATGTCGGGTCCTTATGGCGACTTCCACCCGCACTTCGACTCCAAGAAGGAGATGATATGGGTGGGCGGTGGTGCCGGTATGGCTCCGCTCCGTGCTCAGATCATGCACATGACCAAGACGCTGCA
>DFGF01000147.1:1694-2607 GCA_002371715.1 Prevotella sp. UBA3757 | reverse complement strand
GCTGCATAAAGGCTTTGGCAAAATCTTTCGAGCCTTCCAGTACGGCACCAGCCTTCGTCGGACCAATCACGGGAATATCCTTGGTACGCGGGTCAGCCTTCATGTCGTCGTAAATACCTTTCACCAGTGGGTCTTCAGGGCCCACTACCACCATACCGACCTGCTGATCGACACAGAACTGTTTGATGGCTTCGAAGTCGTCAGCCTTCATCGCCACATTCTCGCCGCAGTTGCTCGTTCCAGCATTACCTGGGGCAATATACAGTTTCTCACATTTCTCACTCTGAGCAATTTTCCAAGCCAGTGCGTGCTCACGTCCGCCACTGCCTAACAATAATATCTTCATCTTCTTAAAATTTTTCAACTCTCAACTTTCAACTCTCAACTCTTAAAGTCTTCCCTGTTCTCCGAGGTAGGAATCCTTGAATCCCAGGAAGTAGAGCACACCATCCAGTCCGATGGTATTGATGCTCTGTTCGGCATTAGCCACCACACGGGGCTTTGCATGGAAGGCAATGCCCAGTCCGGCTTCCGAAATCATCGGCAAGTCGTTCGCACCGTCGCCCACGGCAATGGTCTGTGCCAGATTCACCTTCTCCACCTGCGCAATCAGTTTCAGCAGTTCGGCTTTCCGGTGTCCGTCCACGATCTCGCCCACGTAGCGACCTGTCAGTTTGCCGTCCTCGCCAATCTCCAGTTCGTTGGCATAGACGTAGTCGATACCATACTTACGCTGTAGGTATTCACCGAAATAGGTGAATCCGCCCGACAGGATGGCAATCTTATAGCCACAAGTCTTCAGAATACTCATCAGTCGGTCCACACCCTCCGTGATGGGCAGGTGTTCGGCTATGTCCTTCATCACACTGACGTCCAGTCCCTTCAGCAGTGCCACTCTCCGTGTAAAACTCTC
>DFGF01000147.1:0-1620 GCA_002371715.1 Prevotella sp. UBA3757 | reverse complement strand
TGAAGTCTATCTCGCCACGCATGGCGCTTTCCGTGATGGCGCGTACCTCTGCGCCCACACCGTTGCGCTCAGCCAGTTCGTCGATACACTCCGTCTGGATGAGCGTAGAGTCCATATCGAAACAAATCAGGCGTCGCATTCTGCGGAACATATCGTCGCGCTGGAACGAGAAGTCAATACCCATTTCTGCCGACAGCTTCAGCAGTTTCGACTGCATGTCCTGTCTGTTGACGGGTTCGCCACGCAGTGAGAACTGAATGCAGGCACGCGTGTGCTTGTCGAGCTGTTTGATGCTCTTGCGACCGGTAAGTCGCAGAATCGAGTCGATATTCAGTCCCTGGTCGGCAATGATACGGGTGGCAGCCGCTATCTGGCGTGCTTCCAACTGCCGTCCCATCACCATCAGGATATATCGGTTCTTGCCCTGATGTCCTACCCAGTTTTCATATTCATCGTCGCTGATGGGCGAGAAACCGATGTTCACCCCCAGTTCGGTGGCTTTGAAGAGCAGTTCCTTCATAGCTAGTCCCGATTTCATCTCGTCAATACGAATCAATATACCCAGCGACAGGGTAGAGTGGATGTCAGCTTGACCAATATCCAGTATCTGGGCATCATATTGGGCAAGAATCGCCATTACCGATGCTGTCAGTCCCGGACGGTCCTGTCCTGTAATACGTACTAATATCTGTTCTTCTTTCATTTCAAATAGTCTTCAAAGTATTGGGTGATACGTTCATGCAGATGAACACTGGCGTGACCTCGCATATTATGGAGTTCGCCAGGGTACACAAAGAAGTCGGGCTGTGTGCCAGCCTCGATACAGGCTTTTAGGAATGACAGACAGTGCTGAGGCACTACGGTGTTGTCGTTATAGCCCGAAATAATCTGGAGCTTTCCTTTTAGGTTCTTAGCCTTCGACAGCAACGATGTCTTCTCGTAGCCTTCTGGGTTGGCCTGCGGGGTGTCCATATAGCGTTCGCCATACATCACCTCATACCATTTCCAATCAATGACGGGACCGCCGGCTACTCCCACTTTAAACACATCGGGATAGTTGGTTATCAGCGAAATAGTCATGAAACCGCCGAACGACCACCCGTGGACACCGATTCTGTCGGTGTCAATGTAGGGTAGGGTACGCAGATAATCTACACCCTTCATCTGGTCCTGCATTTCAATTTGTCCCAGCTGACGGAAAGTGGCCTGTTCAAAGTCGCGCCCTCTGTTCTCCGAACCGCGGTTGTCGAGAACAAAGATGATGTAGCCCTTTTGCGCCATGTATGTTTCCCACGACCTGCTGTACCAATGCCACGATGCCTCAATGTTGTGGGCATGTGGTCCGCCATAGACATAGACGACGGTTGGGTATTTCTTGGCAGGGTCGAAGTCGTGCGGCTTTACCATGCGGTAGTAAAGGTCGGTCATGCCGTCAGCCGCCTTCAGCTGTCCACACTCGAAGATGGGTTGCTGGTAACCGTCCCATGGGTCGCTGGCGGTCAAGAGGCGGGTTCTGGCGGCAGAACCGCCAGACGCAGTGGAAATCAGGTCAATACAACGAGGGGTGGTGGGATTACTCCAATTGTCAACGAGGTAAGCACCCGTCTCCGAGAGCGAACC
>DFGF01000028.1 GCA_002371715.1 Prevotella sp. UBA3757 | reverse complement strand
GACGACCACACCATGGACTATGCCTACCACTCACAGAAACTGGCCGAAGAGAAGGGTGTCTGCTTCATCGACCTAACTACAGCCACTGCCGAACTATACGAGAGCTACGGCAGTCAGACCAAGTGCGAGGCTCAGCTGTTCGATGGACAGGGCTCCACCCACTTCAACACCACTGGCGCGCTGCTCGTAGCCCGCGAGTGCGCTCGACTGATGAAAGCCCAGGGCATTCTGGCCGATGCTATCGTATTGCCTACTGACCTGAGTGTGTCGCCCAACACAGGCGATTTCGGCGAGGCTTACATGGGACAGAAGCTTCAGAAGGAATTCACGCTGAACGGTTTCGGATTGACTCCTGAGGAAGGTACCGTCACGATAACTGCTACCGACGGTATTCAGCTGTCGCTCGACAAGAAAGAGTGGGAGCAGTCACTCACCGTTGACTACACCTCCTCTACCCTCATCAAGACCTTCTATGCTCAGTTGGTACTGACGCAGAACGGCGAGACCAATGGTACCATCACCGTGAAGCAGGGCGACAAACAGATTGACATCCCCGTCACAGCTACGGCAGTTGTCCTGACAGGCGGTGCAGAGGTCACAGCCTACTGGCGACTGGAGAAGGATGACAGTTATGAGCTGACAGGTCCGGCGGAGGTTATCCCTGAGACTTTTCAGGGTATGTACGTACAGCGCTACTCTAATCCCAATGCCAAGACGGAGTGGCCCGAATGGACGGGCTACGATGCCGCCCGCAAGATGCAGCGTAACCTGTTGACGGGAGACAACTGGCCTGCTGACGAGATTGACGACAACCCCGACCGCTATATCCAGTGGGGTCTCAAACCAGCTGCCGGCACTGAGCTCAAGATTGACCTAATCTCGCTCTTTGCTGCTGGTTGTGGTGGTAATGGTATGTGTTGCCATATCTACTACTCTACCGACAATTTTGCTACGCGCACAACCATCTTTGAGATGAAGAAGATGCCAGCCAACAATCCGCAATTTGTAGAGGCAAAGCCCGTTCTTACCGTCAAAGATGGCCAGGAACTCTTGGTTCGTGTCTATCCATGGTACAACGGTGCTGCAAGTGGCAAGACTATCTGTCTCTCCGACCTAACTATTCACGGGATGGCAGTAGAAACTACTGGTATCAGGCAGGTAAGTACTGAGAATAGCCATACTACCGCTTTTTTTACCGTTGACGGCCGTCAACATACCCAGATGCAGCGCGGTCTGAATATTGTCCGCATGGCTGATGGTAATATAAAGAAAATTATTTATTAACATATAACTACTATCTCTTATGCAAAACAAATCTTTTTTTACGAGACTGCTTGTTGCACTTCTCGGCCTGCTGCCTCTGACGGCCAGTGCCCAGAATGCCACGCAACTGGCAAAGTGGACATTCGACACGGGCTATACCGTGACCGATAATGTCTACACACCCAGCACCAACGACTGGGCAGCAATTGGATGGAATGGTTTCGGCACACTGCCATGCATTCTGCCCAATGAGTTTAATGGTAACCAAAATGACTACTATGTGTCGGCCAAAGGAACCCGCTTCTGGGGTATCCAGGAAAACTACGATACCAAAATCATGTCACTCTATCAAGACATGGACCCTAACAACATCACCGACTATACCGATGCCTCGCAGCACAACCAGTACTTCGAAATCGGTTTCCCAACCAAAGGCTATAAGAACGTGCAGTTCACATTTGCCTACACCTGCGGCGACAACAAAGAGCGCTCTATGGAGATGGTGGTCAGCACCGATGGCGGACAGACATGGAGCGATGCTGGCGGTTACGTCAGTGGAGCCACATGGTGGACCTACAAAACCAATACTGTAACCTTGTCTGCCAACAATAAAGAACAGGTCATCGTACGACTGATAGCCCCTAATGGTGAAACCGCTCAGTGGCGCATGAACGAAATCAGCATCGTGGCTGAGGAGGCTGGAGGTTCCGTGACCGTCAACGAAGCCGGATTCACAGCCACATGGGAGCTGAAGTCAGCTGATTTCGCTACGGCAGCCACACCGTCGAAGGACGGTCTGTTCTCTGTAGCCGAACTATCGTGGGGTGACAAGCTGGTCCCTGCCGGCCTGCGCACTGATGGCAGTGTCAGCCGACTGCAGTTCCAGCCCACTGATGCTGGCGCTGCCGATGATGACGCCAGTGCCGTCGTGTTTACACTGAAACCCAAGAAATCTCTGACCTTTGCGCCGAAGAAACTCTCATTCAACGCCTGCCGTGTGGGCACCAACGGTGGCAAGTTCGACGTAGTAGTCGTCAGCGGCAGCCAATCGACAAAGGTAGGCGAAGGCATCACACCTCAGCTGGCTAAAGAAGATCCCTATGTGTCTTATCACGAGTTCGACCTGAGTAACATACCTACTACCGACGATATTTTCTACGCCAAGATTTACATCTACAATCTGGCCACCAACAAGCAGTATGCCTTCAGCGATGTCGTCATTAGCGGTGACGTGGCAGGAACTTTGGAGACCGTGCCCACCTGCAGCCTGAGCGTGAAGTTGGGCATGGAGGGTGCTGGTAAGGTTTCGAGTAATCCCGCCGGCAACGAGTTTGACGAGGGTACCACCATCACGGTCACTGCCACCGAGAACTTTGGCTATCATTTTGCCGGATGGGCTGATGCTGAAGGCAATATCGTTTCTGACAAGAAGACATACACCTTTGAGATTAAGGCCAACACATCGCTGATTGCCACTTACACCAAGGCCAATGTCTATGCCCTGAACCTAACGCGAGTAGGTGGTGCTAACGAAAACTTAGTGCAACTGCTACCTACTGGCAACTATGTGGATGGCACGCACTATTATGAAGAGGGCACGGAGGTCAAGCTGACCGCCCTGAACAACCGCATTCTGACCTTCATGGGCTGGGAAGACAACACCACTGAGGCTGAGCGTACCGTCAAAATGGACGGAGAGAAGAACCTGACGGCCAACTTCTCGGCAACCGACTACATTGTGGGTTGGGACCTTTATAACGATCAGCCTGCCAAGGACCGCGTGGCCGACTATAAGGCCGATTCGGAGAATGCCGGCATGCTGTCACTGCGCCAGGCCGACGGCACGACCAACGGCTGGCTGACCCGTGGCATCAACAACGGTCAAGAAAACGGCAAGTATGCTGCCCGCATTTGGAAATATCTCTCTGAGGAATGGTATTTTGAAATCTCCTTCTCGTCGAAAGGCTATGAGAACCTGATTATCTCGTCATGTATCGGCGATGACTACAACACGTACAGCGTGAATAACGTGGAATACTCCATCGACGGCACTAACTTCACAAAGATTGGTACGTTCAACCCTCCTGCACGTGGTTGGGACGGTCCCAAGGAATTTGCCCTGCCCGCAGAGGCCAACAACCAGGAGCGTGTATGGATTCGCTGGATGCCCGACCGTACTTCTGAGAAGGTGGGTGTGACGAGCGACTACGATGGTACCTCGATTGCGGAGATTTTCGTATTGGCCGATGCTACCGGTGCTGCCAGCGAGCAGGCTACCCTCGTGTCAAGCAATCCAGAACAGGGAGCTACTGGTGTCAGTGCCAATGGTTCCGTCATCCTGACCTTCGACAACAAAGTGAAGGCTGGCACGGGCACTGCCTCACTCAACGGTGAGGAGATAGCTCCCATCATCAGCGGCAAGAGCGCCGTCTTCAAGTACGGCGGTTTGAAGTATGCTACTCAATATACCTTCATCATGCCTGAGGGCGTGCTCGTCAGCCGTGGCGGCAATGCCGTTGCGAAGACAGAGATTACCTTTACTACCATGGAGCGCAAGCAGCCTGAGGCCCGCCTCTACGATGCCGTGGTTGCAAGCGATGGCTCAGGTGACTATAAGACACTGCAGGAAGCCATTGACGCTGCTCCTGAAGGACGAGGCACGCCATGGCTCATCTTCGTGAAGAACGGACAATATCAGGAGCACATAGACATTCCCGCAAAGAAGCCTTACTTGCATATTATCGGTCAGGACCGCGACAAGACCGTCGTGATGGACAACCGTCTTTGCGGTGGCGAGAATGCCTATAGCGTAGATCCCGGTGCTACCGTTGTGGTAAAGGGTGCCAATACTTTCTTTGAGAACATCACACTCGAGAACTCGTATGGTCATGAAAAGCAGGCAGGTCCACAGGCCCTCGCACTGAATACGGTGGCCGACCGTGTGGTACTGAACAACGTGGCTCTGCTCTCCTATCAAGATACGTGGATTACCACTTCTACCTCGAACAACCGCCACTACATCAAGAACTCGCTCATTGAGGGTGCAGTGGATTTCATCTACAACTCGGGCAACGTCTATTTGGACGGCGACACCCTTGAGATTAACCGTCCCAGTGGTGGCTACATCGTAGCTCCAAGCCATGCTGCCGACGTGAAGTGGGGCTATGTGTTCCAGAACAATGTGCTGCG
>DFGF01000007.1:5120-5257 GCA_002371715.1 Prevotella sp. UBA3757 | reverse complement strand
CTTAAAACCTGAAACCTTAAAACCTCATAACCTCACCGTTCTGCTGATAGAGGAATCGGTACGTCGCGGCACGCATGTGCTGGTGGAGTTGCCGGAAGGCATGTCGGCAGACGAGGCTCAGCAGGCGATGAAGGAGG
>DFGF01000007.1:3565-5035 GCA_002371715.1 Prevotella sp. UBA3757 | reverse complement strand
TCGAGCCGGACGTGAAGGTGAAGGGGTATGACCGCTGCATCTATATGGTGCCGGAGAGTCATACGAGGTATGTCTGCGAAAAATTGTTTGAAGTGGACTGCGCAGCCGCTCCCCTCCCATCAAGGGGAGGGGCAGGGGGTGGGGTCTGTAACTCCAAACCAACTGCTGACACGGATAATACTGATACCACCCCCAACCCCTCCTTTACAAATGAGGGGAGCGGCTGCGCGAAAAAGTTCCCCTCGGAGTTCAAGGGTATCGCCTATACCTCTATTATCAGCGAGTACTGGCAGCGCATGGGCGGTGAGCCTACGGAGGGTGAGCGTAACGATAAACTGCATCAGTTGGCGGCAAATCTGCGAGCCATTTGTGATAATTCGGAGGACTGGCTGCTGGAGGTGATGCCCCGATATGGACTCTCTGAGCAGGAGATGAGGAGCATCGTACACTCTGCCTGCAAGGAGCCTACCAAGGGTTCACGTCTGATGAAGCAAATCGTGGAAAATGAAGAATTAAGAATGAAGAATGAAGAATCGGCTGGCGCATGGGATGCCGATTCGGACTCTTCAGAGGCGGAAGCAAATTCTTCATTCTTCAGTCTTCATTCTTCATTAAAAAAGGCCTTGCCGATAGGACTCCGAGAATCGCTTGTTGGTGTGCCCGTGTCGATGCACATGCCCGTGCTTTGCTCGGTGCTGCCCATCGCTGCGGCCTATGCCGACCAGGTGGAGGTGGAGTATTGCGACGGCAATCGCCAGAAGCTGGGACTCATGTCTATTATAAGAGGTGAGCAGGCCAGCGGCAAGAGCGTCTGCAAGAATGCCGTTGACATCTGGAAGCGTCAGTTTGACGAGGAGGATGCCCTTGCCCGCAAGCGCGAAGAGGAGTGGAAGGAGCGCAAGAAAGGCCGCAAGGCCAACGAGAAGGCTCCCGAAGACCCGAAGGTGCTGATCAGGATGGTGCCGGTAACGGTCTCCTGTAGCACGTTGCTGAAGCGATTCAAGAATGCCAGCGGGCATTGCCTCTATTCGTTCGGAGAGGAACTTGACACGCTCCGCAAGACCAACGGGGCTGGCTCGTGGAGTTCGAAGTACGACATCTATCGCCTCTCGTTCGATCAGGGCGAGTGGGGTCAGGACTACAACTCCGACCAGGCAGAGTCGGGCGTGGTGAAAGTGGCCTACAACTGGACGATGCTGGGCACGAATGGAGCCATGCGAAAGTGCTTCAAGAGCGATAATATCGAGAACGGACTATCGTCGCGAATATTGGTGGCAGAGATGCCCGACTCGTCATTCTCCAGGATGCCCAAGTTTCGCAGGCGTTCTGCTGAGGATGAGTCAAGGATCAATGAGGCCGTGACCCGCCTGCGCTCCTACACGGGATTCATCGACACGCCACGGCTGCGCAAGGCTATCGAGGACTGGGTGGAGCAGAAGCGCGTAGAGGCAGCCAAGGACATTGACCACG
>DFGF01000007.1:0-3440 GCA_002371715.1 Prevotella sp. UBA3757 | reverse complement strand
CCGTCATCGGCTTCCGCTGCGGGGTCATCTTCCATCTGCTGTCTATGAGGTCGCCAGGTCATGAGGTCGCTCCGCTTTCAGGTTCTAAGGTGACATCACCTCAAGACCTTAAGACCTCAAAACCTCAAACCCCAAAAGAATCGAAGGCTTGTCTCGACTTTGCCCTGATGATGGCCGACTACTGTCTCTCGCAGCAGATAGCAGCCTTCGGCGAGGCCCTGCGCTCAGAGTATGTCAGCGCACAGGATGAGTGCCAGCGATATGGCGCCAACCACTCTGTGTTTGACCAGCTCGCGCCCTCGTTCACGATGGATGACCTGCGTGCGCTGAAGCGTGGCTACTGCGGTGAGTCGGCCCTGAGGAACATCATCACCCGCTGGCGGCGTGACGGATGGATAGAGAAGACCGACTCGAAGCACTGGCAAAAGGTGGCGAAACAATAGAATGCCACTTTGCCACAATGCCACTTTGCCACATTAAGGAGATTTGAAAAATTGAAGATTTGAACATTGAACATTGAAGATTGAACATTATTTATGGAACTGATATTAGAACGCATTGCAAAACGCAAGACCTACACGATAGGCCGCTTGTACATCCGAGAGCAAGTAATGGATGAATACCTGCCCGGCAACGAAGACCATTATTTCTGTGACACCCTCGAACCCACATGGCGCGACTACGCCAACGGTGCCTACAAGGTGAAAGGCCGCTCAGCCATCCCCGAAGGCCGCTATGCGGTAGTTATCAGCTACTCGCCGCGATTCAAGCAATGGCTCCCGATTCTGCTCGGCGTGCCGAAGTTCGAGGGCATCCGCATCCATGCCGGCAACACCGCCAAGGACACCGAAGGCTGCATCCTCGTTGGCCAGAACCGTGAGGTCGGCAAGGTGCTCGACTCCCGCAAGTGGCTCTACGAACTGAAGCAGAAAATCGTTGAGGCCAAGGACAGAGGCGAGGCCGTCTGGATTACCGTCAAGTGATTTTCTTTTACAACATCATTTTTCAATCAGTTCGAAATGCTGGAAGTCCTTACACGACGTCCAGTCGCCGCCCCACTCAAAGCCTGCCTCGGTGAAGAGCTTGAAGCAGAGGTCGTCATGGTCAATCTTATAGGAGAACGATTTCGTGCGGTCGCAGTATTCGGCAGCCGTGGCAGGCTGGATGAAGCGGGTGCCGTCAGCCCTGTCCTTATAGTAGGGGTTGTAGAGCGTATTGATGTCTACTGCCAGTCCCCGGGCGTGCTTCGAGAGCTTGGTGGAGCCGGCGATGGCCCGGTAGCAGAAGCACGATGAGTTGTTGTCACGCATCTGCGTCTCGTCATCAGCACCGTAGACGTCGGGCAGCAGCATCCGCTGGATGGGATACTTCGCATCGAAGAGCTGGCGCAGAATGCGAGCCACACGGTCGGCAATCTCCTTGTTGCAAATCATCTCGCCGACATGCATCTGGTTGTCATAGTCCCAGTGCAGTGCGCGGATATGGCGCAGGTCGCCACGCCTGATGTACGGGTTCTCCCTGTACGTCTTCCCCTGCATCCTCGCCCACACACCGTCGGGGATAGGCTCAGCAGCAAAACACTTGTCAACGCCTCCGTAGGCTGCCACGGCGTCGCCTGAGACTGTCTTTCCGGCCTGCCACTCCGTGAGCACCGTCAAGTCTTCTTTCGTTGCGTTATCACTATTGCCGCACGCCATCAGCGAAAGACTGCAAGTCAGGACGGCAGTCAGCATCCATAATTTCTTCTTATCCATAGTCTGTTTCCAATTTTTAGGTGCAAAATTCATAAATTAATTTCCACTAACCCCCTCGGGCCATTTCGATACGGAAAGTCGTGCCCTTGCCAACCTCAGACTGCTTGACAAAGATGCGGCCCTTATGATATTCCTCAACAATGCGCTTGGCCAATGACAGGCCAAGACCCCAGCCGCGCTTCTTGGTGGTGAAACCCGGCGTAAACACATTGTTGACATCCTTCTTCCGGATGCCCTTGCCCGTGTCCTGCACTTCTATCACGACGCGCTGACCCTCCTCGGTCAGCGTCAGCGTAATGGTGCCTGCACCCTCCATGGCATCAACGGCATTCTTGCACAGGTTCTCAATGACCCACTCAAACAGCGAGGCATTCATGCGCACGATGACATCGTGGCCGGGCAGCTGTGTGACCATCTGCACTTTGTGGGAAGTCCGGCGGTCCATATAGTCCACCACGTGGGCCAGCACCTCGTTCATCGAGGCATCAACCGGCTCGGGCAACGAGCCAATCTTCGAGAAGCGCTCAGCTATCAGCTGCAAGCGCTTCACGTCCTTGTCCATCTCGGGCAGCAGGTCATCGCCAGGATACTGCTCCTTCAGCATCTCCACCCACGCCATCAGACTGCTGACGGGCGTGCCCAACTGGTGGGCCGTCTCCTTCGACAGCCCTACCCACACCTTGTTCTGCTCGGCACGCTTCGATGACAGCAGGGCAAAGATGGCCACCACAACGAATATCAGCACGATGCCTAACTGCACGTATGGCCAGGCCTGCAGGCGCTTCAGCATGATTGACTCGTCGTAGCACACCGTCTGATGGTCCACACGGATGGTGTCGCCGGCTCTGAGCATCAGCCGAGCATAGTGCTCGACGTCGGCCGTGTCCTTGATGTTGCGGAAGTCGTCTATCCCACCCTCATCGTTCAGCACGATGACGGGTATCGTGTTGTTGCCCTCGATGACGCTCAGCACCAGCGTCAGGTCTGTCGTCTCGTCAGCCTCGTTGAGGGCATGCAGGGCCTGGGCCCACACCTCCATACGGTGGCGTTCCTCCTTCGAGAGGTCGCGCACCAGGAAGTGCGACACCAGCAGCGAAGCCACGGCAATGACCACCGCAGCAGCCACGAGTAGAATCTTTACCTGACGGATACGATCTGTCCACTGCATACGTTGGTATAACGCGAAAAAGCCCTCGTTTATTGTGAAGGGCGACTAAAAACTATTGTTTTCAACGGGGAAAGACGCCTGCCTTGAACCACGGAGACCATCCGGACCAGTCATCGAGACTATCTGAACGAGTCATTGAGACCATCTCCTACAAACGCCCGCCAACAGCACGGACAGGACGGGCATAACGAATCACAAACGTCAAAAAGAAACAAGAACAGCTATGAGCAAGGACACCAAGCATTGCTGACTTAGCCACCCACTCGGCATAATCAGTACCTGTCACCTTATTACCGAGCCTGAATCCAACCTGTGGACCTGCAAAAAAGCTGAGAGTTGAATTGTGGGTGAGGTCGATACCATAGCTAAGGCTGACGGGAACTATAACATGCTGCTGGCGAATGGCGCCTTCGCTTTATGCAAGATGAAAACGCAGCCTTCTTTATGCAAGATGAAAACGCAGACTTCATTATGCAAGATGAAATAATCCAAAGCAGAAGGAGCGGAACACGAAAGAA
>DFGF01000058.1:404-5842 GCA_002371715.1 Prevotella sp. UBA3757 | reverse complement strand
TGATGATGCACTGCTCACGGCTGGTGGTGTTGAAGGCTACGCAGGTCTCTGAGTTCAAGCCCAGTTCCTTGTAGTTCTCAACCTTAGCCTTTGAAGCGTTATAGATGACGAAGTTCGGCTCGAACTTCTCCAGTTCCTCAGCGGTGGGCTGGATGAACATGTTCTTCACGAAGTGAGCCTGCCAAGCCACCTCCACGATGAAGCGGACGGCCAGACGGGTAGCCTCGTTGGCACCGCAGAAGGCGTCGACCACATAGAGGTTCTTGCCCGAGAGCTCCTTGATGGCGATGTCCTTCACCTTGGCCCAGACCTCCTCCGACATGGGGTGGTTGTCGTTCTTATATTCCTCAGTAGTCCACCATACCTTGTCCTTCGACTGCTCGTCGCAGACGATGTACTTGTCCTTAGGCGAACGGCCGGTGTAGATACCAGTCATCACGTTCACGGCGTTCAGCTCGGTGTTTACGCCCTTGTCGTAACCCTCGAGGCCAGCCTTGGTCTCCTCTTCAAAGAGGTATTCGTACGATGGATTGTGAGCAATCACCGTGCTGCCGGTGATGCCATACTGTGTCAAATCTAACTTTGCCATAATACTTGTTTTATATGAATTTAACTATTACCTATTTTCAAATGACGGCGCAAAGGTACAAATTATTTGGCAATTAAGAATTAGGTTTGCGTGTAATTTTGCGCGAACACAACTTTTTTTAGGTTAAAGAATTTAAAAATCGGCCAGTCGATAGTTTTTTTGCCACTCTCACTTGTCAAAATTTGACGTAGCTTCGTACCTTTGAGCTACGCTCGAAAGTACTGCCGCTCGAAAAAAAACCAAAAAATTTTGGCTTTTTGCTCGCTTATTCGTACCTTTGTGCCCAACTAATAAAAAGAAACAGAAAAACTATGGATAAACTGAACAACGATTCGCTGATTTCGCGCAATGGTGTGAGTTACCTTGTGCCCTTCATCCTCGTCACGTCGTGCTTTGCGCTGTGGGGCTTTGCCAACGACATTACGAACCCGATGGTTAAGGCGTTCTCCAAGATTTTCCGCATGAGCGTCACTGATGGTGCACTGGTGCAGGTGGCCTTCTATGGCGGCTATTTCGCCATGGCCTTCCCCGCTGCCATGTTTATCCGCCGTTATTCTTACAAGGCCGGCGTACTCATGGGTCTTGGCCTCTATGCCGTCGGCGCACTGCTCTTCCTGCCGGCATCGTGGACGGGCATGTACTACCCCTTCCTCGTGGCGTACTTCATACTGACCTGCGGTCTGTCGTTTCTCGAGACCTCGTGCAATCCGTATATCCTGACCATGGGACCGGAGGAGACGGCTACGCGCCGCCTCAACTTGGCGCAGTGCTTCAACCCCATGGGTTCGCTTTGTGGCATGTATGTCGCCATGAACTTCATCCAGGCCAAGCTCAATCCCGCGTCGACTGACGAGCGCGCACTGCTGAGCGATGCCGATTTTGCGGCCATGCGCGATGCAGACCTCTCCGTGCTCATCACGCCCTATCTGATTATCGGAGCCGTGATTGCGCTGATGTTCCTGGTCATCTATTTCAGCAAGATGCCGCACAATGCCGATACCAACCACGACGTCCATCCGTTGACCACGCTCAGGCGCATTGTCAGGATCGGCTACTACCGCGAGGGTGTCATCGCCCAGTTCTTCTATGTTGGTGTGCAGATTATGTGCTGGACGTTTATTATTCAATATGGTACGCGCGTATTAATGAACGAAGGTATGGGTGAGCAGGAGGCCGAGGTGACTTCGCAGACATACAATATCGTGGCCATGGTCATCTTCGTGTCCAGCCGTTTCATCTGTACCTACTTCCTGAAGTTCGTCAATGCCGGTGCCCTGTTGGGCATCCTGGCCGTGGTGGGTGCCCTGCTGACGTGTGGTGTCATCTTCATCGACGGACGCCTGGGTCTCTATTGCCTTGTAGCCATCTCTGGCTGTATGTCGCTCATGTTCCCCACCATCTATGGCATCGCCCTACAGGGGCTGGGCGACGATGCCAAGTTCGGTGCCGCCGGACTCATCATGGCCATCCTGGGCGGTTCCGTGCTGCCTCCGTTGCAGGCCAGTATCATCGACCAGGGCGAGCTGTTCGGCATGCCTGCCGTCAATGTGTCGTTCGTCCTGCCGCTCGTCTGTTTCCTGGTCATCATCATATATGGCTATCGCACATACGTCAGGACGAACGTTGAACGTTGAACATTGAACGTTTTGCTATCGCATGGCAAAGCAAATCATAAATTTCAAATTTCAAACTTCAAATTATAGGTCATGGACTTAATGGGAATGCCCCTTTGGGCTTGGATTGCTTTCTACGTTTTAGTTTTTGTCATGCTGATTGCCGACCTGAAGATGTTTGGCAAGAAAGGTCAGCATGAGGTGAATGTCAAGGAGGCCTTGTCGATGACCGCCGTATGGATTGGTGTCTCGCTGCTGTTCTGTCTGGCCATCTATCTGTGGTATCCTGTCGACTCCCACGAGAAAGCTATGGAGTTTCTGGCCGGTTATCTCATCGAGAAGTCGCTGTCTATGGATAACCTCTTCGTCTTCCTGATGCTGTTCTCGTTCTTCGGCATCGAGCGTAAATACCAGCACGAGGTGCTCTTCTGGGGCATCTTCGGCGCCCTGGTGTTGCGTAGCATCTTCATCTTTGCCGGTGCTGCCATGGTCGAGCGTTTCGAATGGGTGCTTGGTCTCTTCGGTCTCTTCCTGCTCTATACGGGTGCCAAGATGTTCGGCCACGACGACGAGCAGGGTGCCGACCCGTCTCAGAACATCATTGTGCGCTGGTTCAAGAAGTTCTTTCCCGTCACCGACCAGTATCATGGCGACCAGTTCTTCGTCAAGGTCCAGACGGCCGATGCAGGCCGTCAGGCCACCAAGTATCTGGCCACGCCGCTGTTTATCACCCTGCTGGTCATCGAGACCACCGATGTCGCCTTTGCCGTCGACTCCATTCCTGCCGTCTTCTCCGTCAGCCGTGACCCGTTCATCGTCCTCACCAGCAACATCTTTGCCATCCTGGGCCTTCGCGCTCTTTACTTTGCGCTGGCTGCCGTTGCCCAGTACTTCAAATACCTGAAGTACGGCCTTGGCATCATCCTCATCTTCGTGGGTGTCAAGATGCTGTTGGCCATGAACGACTACATCAATGCCATTGCCGCCAGCTTGGGCATACATATCAACGTTCCCCACATCGAAGTGCCCACTCCCTGGAGCCTCGCCATCATCTTCGGCGTCCTCGTCCTCTCGATGGGTGCCTCCTATCTGGTCACGAAAAAAGTTTGCTAACCCCGCCCCTCGGAAGGGGCGGGGTGCTAATTATTTATTTCCGGCCTTTGGGACCAGACCAAATGGTGGTGTAGGGTTCTACAAAACACTTGAGGTTGGGCTCCTGCTGGTTCAGTTTCAGCCAGCGGCTCCAGCCGGTAATCTGGTCGAAGCGCAACTGGCCGTAGGTGGCGTCGAGGGTGGAACCCCATAAGCCAAGTTCCTTTCGCGCACCGAAATCCTCGTCATCCAATGGCTGGTAAACCTTGCCGTCGGCATCGAAGAGATAGAGTTTTTCTCCCCCCTCGTCATCTGTCCCTTTGATGATGTAGTGGCCCTGGCAGCCGAGCAGCACGCTGAGCGACACGTTGTGGCCGTTCTCTACAATCCACTTGCTGTTCTGCTGTTGGACGATGTAGTCGTTGTAGGCTTTGTCTGCCAGAGTTATGTACGCATCGCCGAAGATTTCGTCGGGCAGTGCAAAGTAGAGGCTGGTGAGATAGTTCATGAGGTCGAATTCGGGCTGCGTTTTGTTGATGCGATATGCATTTGCGGTCACCTCGTCAATCTTTGCCCGCACCTCGTCGCCACCATTCTGGTAGGCATCAACCAGGCGGTCGGTGAAGGTCTTGAGCGCAGCACCGAAGGCTTCAATCCCTGCCGTGCGATAGATGCTCATGTCGCTATAGATGTAATTAGGGTTCTGGTCCCAGACGGAGACGCTGGATTTGGCAAAGTGCGTCAGGGCCTGCTCCAGATTGTCGGGGCTGGCCGAGAGGGCTTCCACCAGTTCTTTGTAGTTGCCGCCATCGCCGGGCACGAGGAAGGTGGAGAGCACGAGGTAGTCAGTCAGGGGAGCCAGTTCGAAGTGATATTCGACCGTGTTCATCAGGCAGGCGTCGCAATAGACCACGCTGGGGCGCACCGAGGCCTGGCTGATGGCCTGGGCGAAGGTCTTGGCGGTGAAGTGGTGGCTGTTGCCGTCGTCGTAGATGACGCCACGGGTCTGCCGGGCGGCAGCGTTGGCGGACGGCAACTCATCATTTGGCTGATAGCCGCCTCCGTGGTCGCTCACGATGAGGATATACTTGCGGGCGGGACACGTCTTGGCAGCCCAGTTGATGAAGTTGGTGAGCGAGTCGGCACGGGTGATGTCGGCATTGTCGGGGCCTATGAAATTGCTAGTTATGACAGCCTCCCCGGCTTCGTCCGTGTCGGCGTCCCGGCCTACTACGAAGCGGGTGGTCTTTCCGGCATACGGATAAAGGGTCTTAATGCTTTCGAGCCATTCCACCTGCTCAGGGTTGTTAGGGTCTATTCTACCCTTGTAGCGCTCATAGACTTCCTCTATTCCCTTCAGGGTAGAGAACTTGTACTGTACGCAGATGCTCACGTTCTTGCGGCTCTCCGTGTCGGACTGGAAGAACTGCCCGATGTTCTTCAGCAGATACAGGTCGAGGTTGCCGCCGCCGTGACCGTAGTAGATGATGGTGTAGTCGGCCAGTTGCTGCTGCGGCTCGTCGGGGTTAATTACCGGGTTGTCGTCGTTGTCCGACGAACACGATGTAAATACACTTGCGCCGCTGATGAGGATGGCGGCGAGCACCCATTGCATGATTCTTTTCATTGTCTTTTATACCTTTATTATATATTTATCTATTATATATTCATCCCAAGACCCTGTAAAACGAAAACAATCCGCCGAGGCATCGCGGCGGATGTCTCAGCGGATAAAATCTCCCAGCGTGTGTGGAGGAGGGGCTATTCGGTAGGCTTGTTGTCATTGAACATCTGAATCTCATCATCGAAGCGCTGCACAATCTCATCAAGCAATGGATGTGTGCGTTGTATGATGAGTGCCACGTATTCTTTTATTGGCTTGTTGTCCGGCCCAATACCTCTTATTTCTGTGGACCTGATGAGGTAGTGCTTCTGCTGCTCATAACCGTTAAACCAGCGCAGGAACAAACGGCTGCGCTGTGCCTGTTGCCCCTTGTCGGTGCTGCACATATATAGTAACACTTCGGGGTTGAGTCTGAAGAATTCTTCTATGATGCACACTACCGTTTGGGCAATCTTCACATCGCCCGGCGATTTGGCATGCTCAGGATTTGTCAGGTTGAACCAGTAGGCTGTGTAGTAGG
>DFGF01000058.1:0-346 GCA_002371715.1 Prevotella sp. UBA3757 | reverse complement strand
ATGTGACTCCTTGGCTCGACGGCTCTCTTCTACCATGGTTTTCAGTTCAAGTTGTGTCTGTTCCTCCCATGCCTGTTTCCGTTCCCTTGCTCTCTGCAGCCATGCCTGCACTTCCTCGGGGGTGCGACGCTTATAAGTCCTTGTTGCTTCCATATCTTCTTGCGTTAATTCGTTTCACGGTGCAAAGATACAACTTTTCCGCGATATAATCGCAGAATTCCCTCAGAGATTTTATCCGTTTTGGGGTCTCAGTATGTCAAAGAGCGACTTTATTATGCTCGAAGATTTGTTTGCTAACCCCGCCCCTCGGAAGGGGCGGGGGGCTAATTATTTATTTCCGGCCTTT
>DFGF01000027.1:525-15646 GCA_002371715.1 Prevotella sp. UBA3757 | reverse complement strand
ATCTTGACCGACTTGGAGCGGGCCTTGCCCTCGATGACACGGTCCTGGATGGTGATGGAGAAATTATCCGTACCGCCCCGCACATGGATGTGCGGAGGATTGTGGTCGAAGGCGTAGATGTAAATCAGTATGCCTTGTATGATGAATATAGAGCCCATGTCGCTTCGACTTTTATTGCTTATCGGCCACAAGGCTCGTGCAAGCAGAGGACAATGGAGCTTGCTCCAATTGCCGAGGCGCAGCCGAGTCTCGCACCCTTTTGGCTGCAAAGTTACAAAATCTTTTTGATAAATATAACAGTTTGCTCATACCTTTTATATATTATTAGGAGAAACGAGCAAGAAACAAGCGATTTCAACCTAAGTCCCAAGGGCTCATCACCTCGAAGGACTTCAAGGGAAGAAGGCAAATTTTATAGTCGTAAAATTTACAGCCATAAAATTTCATAAAGAGGTACTATGATTTTGACTTCCTAACCTCTCCCGAAGAGATTGGGAAAAATGTGTAACTTTGCAGCGCAATTGAAACAATGTAGCGTACAGAGAGGAACTCGTTGAAATCCAGCGGGATAATAGTCCTTATAGGCCGCAACGCGTCAAAGCGGATACGCTTACGATCATAGGGGGTACATAGGGGGAACATAGGGGGATAAATGGTCTTTCATACTATGGCTAAAAAACTCATATTTAGAGAGATACATGAAATCATAGGGGGAATAGGGGGATAATTCGGTTCTTTTGTTATCTTAGCGTCACTTAAACATCACCATCAGAACTCGCACGGAGGCATTGGCGGCCCTGCCCTGCTGCCTACCTCCATAGGGATTATCCGAATGGGTCGAAGGGATTATCCGTATGAGTTTCTTTTTTCCTTCCGAGTGACTGTACCTTTACGATGGAATGTGCAAAGTTACAAGAATAATTGGTAGAATCGCCCACGTTTTACAAGTTTTTTTCTACCTTTGCATCCGAAAAGCAATTATCTGCCTTTATGACAACAGTAGCATGGAACAAATTGAAAGAAAAAGATGATGAACGCTGAGATACATAGTTGCCCGGAGTTGATGGAACTGATCCAAAGGGTGGGCTTCCTGCCGCTGTTAGACAGTGGCATCAGAGGGTATTCGGCAGAGGAAGTGGTGGACGAGGACTGCCGCTACGTGGTGATGGATGACGGCGGATGGGACTGGCCATTGTGGAAGTGGAAAGGCCCTATCGTCACAGAGGGTCGCTGCGTGTATGGCAAGTTGTTTGCCGGCAAGGCTGGGTTTGTGAGCCGCGACTGGTGGCCCGACCTGTGCAACTGGCGGCGGAGCAAGTTTGCAGCGCCTGCGGAGGGCTCGATAGAGGAGACCATCCTGCTGACGTTAGGCGAGCACGGCAGTATGATTACCCGCGAACTGCGTGCTGCCTGCGGTTTCGACGGTCCTAAGATGCGCAGCCGTTTTGACACCTATGTGACGCGATTGCAGATGGCCACACGCATCCTCACCGAGGACTTTGTCTATCCCACCGACAAGCACGGACGGGAATACGGCTGGGGCTGGTCGCTGCTCGCCATCCCAGAGCAACTGTTGGGTCGCGATGCCTGCCGCTGTCATCGCACACCCGAGGAGTCCTACCAGCGCATTTACAACCACCTGCGCCAACTGCTGCCCGAGGCAACCGACAAGCAGATACGGCGACTCATCTGACAACGCATGATTACCCAGCTTTACCAACGACCACTGGCGCATCGAGGTACAGATATGGAATCACCAAAGAGATGCTTTTCTTTTGACATCTGCTTGTTCATGTCAACCTCTTCTGTTGCAATCTTCAGTTGAGCAAGTTACAGCAGCGGCGAGACCATGCGGGTGATGCTCTCCAACAGGCGTGCATAGAACTTCGGATGGTGGCGCTGAGGAACGTCGGCCAGTGGCACGGCATGCGACTGGTCGTCAAGGAACACTTTCTTCAGTCGCAGCGCCAACCCCTCGTCGTAGACAAACACGTTGGCCTCAAAATTATTTTCCAGTGAACGGAAATCGACATTCGTCGAACCGCACGACACCAGTGCGTCGTCGGCAATGAACAGTTTGGAATGCAGGAAGCCGGAGTCGTAGAGATAGACATGAGCCCCGGCCTCGTCAATCTCGCGCAGATAGGAGCGCGAAGCCCAGTCGGTAAAGCGTGCGTCGGACTGCAACGGACACATGACGCGCACGTCGACGCCCGCCAATGCGGCTGTCTTCAGCGCAAAGAGAATGGGTTCGTTAGGCAGGAAATAGGGCGTCTGGATAAAAATGTAGCGCCGGGCCCCCAGAATGATGCGCACAAAGCCCTGCATGATTTCAGGGTAACGCGCCATGGGACCGCTGGTGACCACCTGGGCTATAGACGACTTGCTGTCAATATGCGACGTGTCACATGGCGGGTAGTAGATGCGGTCGGTAATAATGGTGTGGTCGACAAAATACCAGTCGACAAGGAAGGCACGCTGCAGACCGTAAACTGCCCTACCCTGCATGCGGAGCATGGTGTCGCGCCAGGCTGACGACACATAGCGCTGCGCGAAGTTCATACCGCCAATGTAGCCAATACGCCCGTCAATAACAATAATCTTGCGATGGTTACGGTAGTTGACCTTGCTGGTGAACGACGGGAATCGGACTGGCAGGAAGGCCACCACCTCGACACCAGCCTCGCGCATGGACTCGAAAAAACGGCTCTTGACACGCCAGCAGCCGACATCGTCATAGATGATGCGCACGCGGACACCCTGGCGTGCCTTGTCCATCAGCGCGTCGGCCACAAGCCGACCCAGGGCATCGTCCTCGAATATATATATACTAATATGTATATGGTGTGTAGCCTGGGCAATATCTTTCAGAAGCTCTGGAAAGAAGGCGTAGCCGTCCGTCATGATGTCCACCTGACCAACCTTGAAGGGCAGGGCCAGGTTCTGGTTGACGAACAGGTCGACAAGTGGTTTCTGGCGCTCGGGCACGTGGAGGTCATGCTGTTCGACGAAGCTCAGCATGGAACGCTTGGTAAGCTGGTCCATCTGGCCACGGCTGACGATACGTTCGCGCCGGTAGTTGATGCCGAAAAACAGGTAGAGCACCACGCCCACCACAGGCATGAAGCCAATGACCAGCACCCACGCCATGGTCTTAGCAGGCTGGCGGTTGTCCATCAGCACATGAAGAATGGCCACCGCAGCCACTGCGACCATCACGATATAGCCTATGATATACAACAAGCCTTCCATCCCCCTTAACTGTCAACTATCAACTCTCAACTATCAACTCTCAACTCTCTCAACTCTCTCAACTCAAACTATCACGTCCGACCCTCGCTGGCGTGCCAGCGCATTGCGCAATTCCTGAGTCTTCTGGAAGTCAGCTATCACAAGCTTCAACTCTTCCATCCGACTGAGGTCATTTCCTATTTCCTTCATCTGCCGCTGCAAGTCCTTCAGGTGCTGGCTGACAATATCCATGCGGAAGTCGAGTATCAGGTGTTCGATGCGCTGGCGGAGCGACTGGGCACTGGAACGTACCTGGAAACTGCGACTAAGCTGATGGCGGTCAATGCCAAGGTTGGCAGCCAGCTGACTGATGGCAGGGTCAGGATGCTGCATGAAATACTGGTCGGCCTTAAAGCCCGGAAGCGCCGACCGCTCGACAGCCTCCTGCAGGATGCGGTCGAAGAGCGGATTGCTGAAATGGAGGTCGTCGCCCCCCAGGTCGTAGTCGATGTATTGTGCCACATTGAGGTTGATGAACTGGCCATCGGCAGTTTCCAGCCCCTCGTAGATGACCTCGTCGCCATGACGGATAATGTTCTGCACGAGCAGCCGTTCCACTTCAGAGGTCTGCTCCTGTGCCGTATGCAGTCCGATAGGCACAATCAGTTCTTCCTGCCGGGTGCCATCCTCATCGCCCCGGTTCGTGCCCCGCTCCTCACCGCGCTGACGCTCTTTCTCCTTTTCTTCCCTGTCGCGCTGGATATAGGTGTTGACCGTCGACACCAGTGCCTGCTCATTGACGCCGAAACGGTGGGCACAGTCCGAAAGGTATGTTTCGCGCTTCAACTTATCAGGTATCACGGAGACACTCTTCAGAATGTTACTGACAGCCTCCGAACGCTTCTGGGGGTCGCTGACGCCCTTCAGCAGCAGGTTGGTCTTAAACTGGATGAAGTCTGTCTGATGCTGTTCTATATAAGTCTTGAATTCATCAGCCGAATGCTTACGGCTGAAGGAGTCAGGATCGTCGCCATCAGGCAACAGCAGCACCTTGATATTCATGCCCTCAGCCAGCAGCATGTCAGTTCCGCGCATGGCAGCATGGATGCCTGCCTCGTCGCCGTCGTAGAGCAGCACGATGTTCGGGGTAAAGCGGTGCAGCAGCCGGATCTGGTGGTTGGAGAGTGCCGTGCCGGAATTGGCCACGACATTTTCCAGTCCACACTGGTGCATGGCGATGACGTCAGTATAGCCCTCGACCATGTAGACGCAGTCCTCCTTGACGATGGCCTTTTTGGCTTGATAGATGCCGTAGAGTTCGCGCTCCTTGTGGTAGATTTCGGAGTCGGGTGAGTTGACGTACTTCTGCTGGACGCCCTTGGTAGCAGCATCGAGTTTGCGCCCGCCAAAGGCCACGACCTTGCCACTGACGTTAAGCCACGGAAACATGGCGCGTCCGGCAAAGCGGTCGTAGACGCCCTTCTCGCCCTGAATGGCCAGTCCCGTCTTGACGAGGTACTCATCCTTATAGCCCTTGCGACGGGCCTCGTTGACCATGGCGTCGCGGCGGGTGAGGGCAAAGCCCAACTGGAATTTTTCGATGATGTCGTCGCGGATGCCACGGCTGCGGAAGTATTGCTTGCCAATGGCCATGCCGTCGACGTCGTTCTTCAGTATTTCATGGAAGTACTGGCAGGCCCACTCGTTGACCACGAACATGGACTCGCGCTCCGACTGTTCCCGCTTTTCGTCGTCAGTCAGTTCGCGTTCCTTGATTTCTATATTATATTTCTTGGCCAGCCAGCGTAATGCCTCCGGATAGGTGATCTGCTCGTGCTTCATGAGAAAGTTGACGGCATTGCCACCCTCGCCACAGGCGAAGCACTTGCAGATCTGACGGGCAGGCGACACCATGAACGAGGGGGTTTTGTCTTCGTGGAAAGGACACAGCCCCTTGTAGTTGACGCCTGCCTTACGCAGGCTGACAAACTCGCCGACCACATCAACAATATTCGTGGCCTCCATAATCTTGTCTACCGTCGCTCTGTCAATCATGATGCAAAGATAGGCAATTTAGGTAAATTTTTCACGTTTCACTTTCCACTTTTCACTTTTTTTTGTAACTTTGCAGCGAATTTGTGAAATAACTGTAACAAGATATGAACGTTTTAGAACTCAGTGAACAAGAAATTGGCAGACGCGAGAGTCTGCAACAGTTGCGCCAGATGGGTATCAACCCCTACCCTGCAGCCGAATATCCCACCAATGCTTTCTCAACAGAGATTATCGACAGTTTCCAGGACGATGCCGCTCCCCGCGAGGTCTGCATTGCAGGCCGCATGATGAGCCGGCGCGTCATGGGCAAGGCCGCTTTTGCCGAACTGCAGGACTCCAAGGGCCGCATTCAGGTCTACATCACTCGCGACGACCTGTGTCCTGACGAGAACAAAGACCTCTACAACGTTGTCTTCAAGAAACTGCTGGACATTGGCGACTTCATAGGCGTAAAAGGTTTCGTGTTCCGCACACAGACCGGCGAAATCAGTGTCCACTGTCAGGAGCTGACCCTGCTGTCGAAGGCCTTGAAGCCCCTGCCCATCGTGAAATACAAGGACGGCGTGGCCTACGACAAGTTCGACGACCCTGAATTGCGCTACCGCCAGCGCTACGTCGACCTGGTGGTCAACGAGGGTGTGAAGGACACTTTCCTGCAGCGCGCCACCGTCATACGGACCATGAGAAAGGTGCTCGACGAGGCTGGCTATACCGAGGTAGAGACTCCCACGCTGCAGATGATTGCCGGCGGTGCCTCAGCTCGTCCGTTCATCACCCACTTCAATGCCCTTGACCAGGACATGTATATGCGCATAGCCACCGAGCTATACCTGAAGCGCCTTATCGTTGGCGGCTTCGAGGGTGTCTACGAAATCGGCAAGAACTTCCGCAACGAGGGTATGGACCGCAACCACAATCCCGAGTTCACCTGCATGGAGTTATACGTTCAGTATAAGGACTACAACTGGATGATGTCGTTCACCGAACGCCTGCTGGAGACTATCTGTATCGCCGTCAATGGCAAGCCCGAACGTGAAATCGACGGTCAGATTGTGTCGTTCAAGGCACCCTACCGCCGGTTGCCCATTCTCGAAGCCATCGAAGAGAAGACGGGATTCGACTGCAACGGCAAGAGCGAGGAGGAAATCCGCCAGTTCTGCCTGTCGAAGGGCATGGATGTCGACGAAACCATGGGCAAGGGCAAGCTTATCGACGAACTCTTTGGCGAGTTCTGCGAGGGCACGTTCATCCAGCCTACTTTCATCACTGACTATCCTGTCGAGATGTCGCCCCTGACCAAAATGCACCGCTCAAAGCCCGGACTGACCGAACGCTTCGAGCTGATGGTCAACGGCAAGGAGTTGGCCAATGCCTACTCGGAACTTAACGACCCCATCGACCAGGAGGAGCGTTTCCAGGAACAGATGCGACTGGCCGACAAGGGCGATGACGAGGCAATGATCATCGACCAGGACTTCCTGCGCGCCCTGCAGTACGGCATGCCCCCGACATCAGGCATCGGCATCGGCATCGACCGCCTCGTCATGCTCATGACCGGCAAGACGTTCATACAGGAGGTACTGTTCTTCCCACAGATGAAGCCCGAAAAGAAGGTGCCCCAGAGCACCGCCCAGGAGTGGGCCGCCGTTGGCGTTGCCGAGGAGTGGGTGCCCGTGCTGCGTAAAGCCGGCTTCAACCTCGTCCAGAACATCGCATCGGAAAAGGCGCAGGGCCTGCAGCAGAAGATTGGCGACATTGTCAAGAAGTACAAACTCGACATGCAGAAACCCAGCGTGACAGATATACAGAGTTGGATAGACAGCGCAGCCACATTGTAAAATTACAAATCGTAAAATCGTAAAATTGTAAAATTAGTGTACGACTGCGGTAGAATAGCCATTATTGGCGGAGGTTCATGGGCCACGGCCATTGCCAAGATTGTGGCGGGCAAGACGCACCACATCGGATGGTATATGCGCCGTGATGACCGCATCGACGACTTCCGGCGGCTGGGCCACAACCCGGCCTACCTGCAGAGTGTGCGGTTCGACATCGACGAGATATTCTTTTCAAGCGACCTCAACAAGATTGCCGAGCAGTACGACACGCTGGTATTCGTCACACCCTCGCCCTACCTGAAGAGCCATCTCAAGAAACTAAAGGTACGCCTGCGCGACAAGTTCATCGTTACGGCCATCAAGGGCATCGTGCCCGACGAGAACCTGGTATGTTCGGAATACTTCCACCAGGTCTACGACGTACCGTACGACAACCTGGCCTGCATCGGCGGACCGTCACATGCCGAGGAGGTAGCCCTGGAACGACTGAGCTACCTCACCATCGGCTGTACCGACCGCGACAAGGCGCAAAGCTTTGCCGACATTCTGAGCAGCTCGTATATCAAGACCAAGACGTCGACCGACGTCATCGGCATCGAATACGCGTCGGTACTGAAGAACGTCTACGCCATAGCGGCGGGCATCTGCAACGGACTGAAATTCGGCGACAACTTCCAGGCTGTGCTCATGGCCAACGCCGTCCAGGAGATGGGCCGCTTCCTGAAGGTCATCCACCCGCTGGACCGCAGCATATCGGATTCAGTATACATGGGCGACCTGCTGGTGACGGGCTATTCGAACTTTTCGCGCAACCGCACCTTCGGCACCATGATTGGCAAGGGCTATAGCGTCAAGTCGGCACAGATTGAGATGGAGATGATAGCCGAAGGCTACTTCGGCACGAAGTGCATGAAGGAAATCAACCGCCACTGCCATGTCAACATGCCCATACTCGATGCCGTCTACAACATCCTTTACGAGCGCATCTCGCCACAGATAGAAATCAAGCTGCTCACGGACTCCTTCCGATAGCATCCTAATGAAGAAAAATATGAAGAAACTGACGACTTTCGCGCTGCTGAGCCTGATGACATTGACGGCCGGCGCACAAAACATCCAACTGCACTACGACTTCGGTCGAAACATTTACAGCGGCGAGGAGGCTGGCCGTCCTAAGGTGACCATCACGCTCGAACAGTTCAAGGCCGACAAGTGGGGTTCGTGGTTCTACTTTGTCGACGTAGACCTGAGCAGTCACTTCACGGAGAGTGCCTATACCGAGATTTCCCGCGAATTCAATCTGGGCAAGCAGTCGCCCTTTGCCGCCCACATCGAGTACGATGGCGGTCTGAACCGCAACGGTTCGTTCCAGCAGTCAGGACTGATTGGTGCCGCATGGAACGGCCATACAGCCGACTTTTCGAAGACGTGGTCTGTCCAGCTGATGTATAAACAATACTTCAAGAGCTACGACAACACGCACGCTTATGCCAGTGCACAGCTGACAGGTGTCTGGGGGCTGAACTTCCTTAACAACAAGCTGCGCTTCTCGGGCTTCATCGACTTTTGGCGCGGCGAGAAGGCCAACGGCCACGGCTGTCTGGTCATCCTGACCGAACCGCAGCTCTGGTACAACTTCACCGACCATTTCGCGGTAGGTACCGAGTGGGAATTCTCCAACAACTTCGTCTACAACACCGACCCCAACAGTTCCAAGACTTTCTTCTTCAACCCCACGCTGGGCGTGAAGTGGAACTTCTGATGGAATTAAGAATTAAGAGGTAAGAATTAAGAGAAAAAAGTTTTTGGAATATTTCACGGTCAGATATTTTGAGATATAGGAATTATTGACTACCTTTGCAACCACGATATAGCAAACATTGTTAAGACAACGCTAAAACAATACGCAAAAAAAACTATGAGTAACATCAAACTTGACATCACAAAGGCTGCCTGCTTCCTGGAAGCTGGCGCCGTGAAGGCTTTCGAGCCGAAGGTAAAGGCCGCACAGGAGGCCTTGGAGAATGGCACTTGCCCTGGTAACGACTTCCTTGGCTGGTTGCACCTGCCCACAGAGATTACACCCGCTTTCCTCGACGAGATTGAGGCAACGGCCCGTGTGCTGCGCGAGAATTGCGACGCCGTGGTCGTTGCTGGCATTGGCGGCTCGTACTTAGGCGCCCGCGCCGTCATCGAGGCGCTGAGCAATTCGTTCGGCTGGCTCATCCAGGACCAGAAGAATCCCGTCATACTCTTTGCCGGCAACAACATCGGCGAGGACTATCTGTTTGAACTGACGGAATACCTGAAAACGAAGAAGTTCGGCGTCATCAATATCTCGAAGTCTGGCACGACGACGGAGACGGCCCTCACCTTCCGCCTGCTGAAGAAGCAGTGCGAGGCCCAGCGCGGCAAGGAGGAAGCCAAGAAGGTCATCGTAGCCGTCACGGATGCCAAGCGTGGTGCTGCCCGCACCTGCGCCGACAAGGAGGGCTACAAGTCGTTTATCATCCCCGACAACGTCGGTGGCCGTTTCTCGGTGCTCACCCCCGTCGGTCTGCTGCCCATTGCTTGTGCCGGTTTCGACATCAAGCAGCTCGTCAAGGGTGCTCAGGACATGGAGAAAGCCTGCGGCAAGGACGTACCGTTCGAGGAGAACCTCGCTGCCCAGTATGCAGCCGTACGCAACGGCCTCTACCAGGCTGGCAAAAAGATTGAAATCATGGTGAACTACCAGCCCAAGCTGCACTTCGTCAGCGAATGGTGGAAACAGCTCTACGGCGAGTCGGAGGGTAAGGACAAGAAGGGTATCTTCCCCGCATCGGTCGACTTCACAACCGACCTGCACTCCATGGGTCAGTGGATTCAGGACGGCGAACGCACCATCTTCGAGACGGTCATCTCCATCGAGGAGCCTGAGAAGAAACTGCTGTTCCCAGAGGACGAGGAGAACCTGGACGGTCTGAACTTCCTGGCCGGCAAGCGCGTTGACGAGGTCAACAAGATGGCCGAACTGGGCACGCGTCTGGCACACGTCGACGGTGGCGTTCCCAACATCCGCATCTCGGTGCCCAAACTCAATGAGTACTACATCGGCCAGCTCATCTATTTCTTCGAAGTGGCCTGCGGCATCAGCGGCAACGTGCTGGGCGTCAACCCGTTCAATCAGCCCGGCGTCGAGGCTTACAAGAAGAATATGTTTGCACTGCTCGACAAGCCCGGCTACGAGGAAGACTCAAAGGCCATCAAGGCCCGTCTGGCAAGCGAGAAGTAAAAGAATGAACTATTTAGAATGGATAATGGATATTGGAAAATAATTTAGGCATGGAAACAATTATTAATTATCAGTTATCCATTATCAATTACCAAAAGAAGCACGGCTTTGAGCAGTTCTGCCCGAAAGCCGTGCTTTTCGATATGGATGGCGTCATCTACGACTCGATGCCCAACCATGCCGTGTCGTGGCACGAGGCCATGAAGGACTGCGGACTCGACATGCCTTACGAGGGAGCCTATCAATACGAAGGCATGCGCGGCGTCGAAACCATCAAGACGCTGGCCCGCCAGCAGTGGCATCGCGAACTGAGTGACGAGGAAGCCGCCCGCATGTACGCCCACAAGGCTGAGGTCTTTTCGCGCCAATGCCAGCAGACGCCGGCACGGCTCATGCCCGGCATCCTGACGCTGATGCAGCAAATCAAGGCCGACGGTCTGAAAATCTGTGTAGTGACGGGCAGCGCCCAGCACGCCCTGCTTGACAAACTGCTCGTCGACCTGGACGGCCTGCTTCAGCCTGAACGCATCGTGACGGCCTTTGACGTCCGTCACGGCAAGCCCCACCCCGAGCCGTACCTCATGGGGATGAAAAAGTGTGGCGTGGGACCCTGGCAGTCCGTCGTCGTCGAGAATGCGCCACTGGGCGTACGCGCCGCCGTGGCTGCACGCTGCATGACCATAGCCGTCAACACGGGACCGCTGCCCGACGCCATGCTGCTCCAGGAGGGAGCGGACCTTATATATCCTCGGATGACGGCTCTGTCGGAAGCGTATCGCTCATGGTATCCATCAGCGAGTCAAGCCGGATAACCACCTCACCCATGCGCGACAGCCGCACCACCAGCGGGATATACTCGTCGGTATGCGGATGGCACACGCTGGCTGCAAACGTCAGCCAGTCGCCGTCGGCTTTGTCGAACACCAGGCCCTCCAGAATGCCCGTCTTCCTGTAGTCGTCATCAAGATAGCTCTCAAAGTCACCCTTCGTAAAGCGGTGCTGGTAGAATGTCGAGCCGTCGCTGCGCCTGACGGCCACGGTGATGGCATTGTCCACGAATTTCTGGCCCGTCTCGTCCTTTACCAGCGGCAGCGAGTCGGCAGGCTGACGCTGCACCTCAACACGGTACTTACGGCCTATCCATGCCACGTCCCTCGAATCGTGATACTCCTGCATGCGCTCGGGCTTCTGGGGCTTCACGGTCTCCACGCGCTGGGTGATGATGTCCTGGCTCTTCTTCTTTTCGCCACAACCGGCCAGCAGCGTCAGCAGGCTGGCAGCGGTCATCAGATATATGCTTTTTTTCATTGTTTCATGATTTCATGAGTTCTTTCGGACGGCAAAGGTACGAAATAAAGTGAAAAAGGGAAAGTGAAAAGATAAAAATTTGGTTTTTTGACCAATATTTTTTAACTTTGCAGCCATTATGATACATAAGAAGACGTTTTCCTACCATATTGCCAGTGCCGTGGCCGCCGCTGCCATCCTGCTGTCAGTAGCGGCATGCGGCAATAAGGGCGATGCCGCCAAGAAGCAACCTGAGGCTGCGGTCGTCGACACCGTGCCGCAGCTGGTCATGCAAATCCAGCAGTGCTCCCGACTCTACACCACCGAGGTGAAGGTTCACAAGATTGTGACCCACGACGACGTGGTACGGCTGAAGGGCAAACTGATGAACCAGTCGTTCAGCATCCCACTGCCCTTGGGCGACCGCAAGATAGCCATCCCGATGGATGCCACGCTCAAGGCCTACATCGACTTCAGCGAGTTCGACGAGCGCAGCATCGAGCGCGACGGCGACCGCATCACCATCCTGCTGCCCGACCCGCAGGTGGTGCTGACCAGTTCGAAAATCAACCAGAAGGACATCCGGGAGTACGTCGGACTGGTGCGCTCGCACTTCACCGACAGCGAACTCTCGCACTACGAGCAGCAGGGACGTCAGGCCATCATCGACGGCATCCCCGACCTGCACATCATCGAGACCGCCCAGGCCAACGCCGCACGCGTACTGGTGCCCATGGCCGTCCAGATGGGCTACCGCGAGGAGAACGTCACCATTGCCTTCCGGCGCAACCTGAGCATCAACGACATCATCAAACGAACCATAGAGAAGTAGCATGAACAGACAGCATAACACCATCGCCGACCGCCTCCGTCAGGGACGCATCGTACTCTTAGCAATTGCAGCCGTCGCAGCCATTGCCGTCGCCTGGTCACTCGCGCGCTGCGTCCGCGAGACATCGGTAGCCATCGAGTCCGACCAGCATATTGACATCACGCCCCAGCAGATTGAGAGCATACGCGCCATCGGCCAGTGGGAGTTTCTGGCCATCAGCAACGAGCAACTGATAGACACCGTGCGCCGCGGACTGTTCAGCGACGACCACCTGGCCCGCATCTACTACGGCACCGTGCGCCTGGGCATCGACATGCAGCAGATGGACTCCACCTGGCTGACCACTCAGGGCGACAGCATCACGCTGTGGCTACCGCAGCCCACCCTGCTCGACCGCGACTTCATTGACGAGGCACGCACCAAGAGTTTCCACGAAAGCGGACGCTGGACGGCGCAAGACCGCGAAGTGCTCTACCGCCGCGCCCAGCAGCGCATGTTGCGTTACAGCCTGACGCCCAAGAACGTCGAGACCGCCAGCCAGAATGCCGACACACAGCTGCGCCGACTCATGCTGAGCATGGGCTACCAGCACGTTAACATCCAGTGGCGGTGATAAACGAAAACGCTAACGATAACGAAAACGAAAAATAACCAAACCGCAAACACTATGTACGATAAACAACGGGGCTTCTACATTGCCCATTGCGCCAACGGCGCACTCAGCATTACAGGTAAGATGGCCAACCGGCACGGACTGATAGCCGGTGCCACGGGTACGGGAAAGACGGTCACGCTGCAGGTCATGGCCGAGACGTTCTGCCAGGCAGGCGTGCCCTGCTTCATGGCCGACATGAAGGGCGACCTCTCAGGCATCTCGCAGCCGGGACGCATGAGCGGATTCATCGAGAAGCGGCTGCCCGAGTTTGAAATCCAGAATCCGGAATTCCAGGCCTGCCCCGTCAGGTTCTTCGATGTCTTTGGCGAACAGGGGCACCCCATGCGCGCCACCATCTCGCAGATGGGTCCACAGCTGCTGTCGCGCCTGATGGGACTCAACGAGACACAGGACGGCGTGCTGAACATCGTGTTCCGCATAGCCGACGAGCGCGGCCTGCTGCTCATCGACCTCAAAGACATGCGCTCGATGCTGGACTGGGTGGCCAAGCACGCCAAGGAGTACACCACCAGATACGGCAACATATCGGTACAGACCATCGGAGCCATCCAGCGCGCCCTGCTGCAACTGGAGAACCAGGGGGCTGACCGCTTCTTCGGCGAACCCTCGTTCGACATCTACGACCTCATGCAGACGGAGGACGGCAAGGGCGTGATGAACGTGCTGGCCGCAGACCGTCTGATGCTGCAGCCCAAGCTTTACTCGACATTCCTGCTGTGGCTGCTCAGCGAACTCTACTCTACCCTGCCCGAGGTGGGCGACCTGCCTCAGCCGAAGCTGGTATTCTTCTTCGACGAGGCCCACATGCTGTTCACCGACACGTCGAAAGCACTGCTTGACAAGATAGAACAGGTCATCCGACTCATCCGCTCGAAGGGCGTAGGCATCTACTTCATCACCCAGAGTCCAACGGACATTCCCGAAAACATACTGGGACAGTTGGGCAACCGCGTGCAACACGCCTTGCGCGCCTATACCCCTAAGGACCAGAAGGCCGTGAAGACCGCCGCCGACACGTTCCGCGCCAACCCGCAGTTCAAGACCGACGAGGCCATCACTCAGCTCGAAACGGGCGAGGCACTGGTCAGCTTCCTCGACGAGAAGGGTGCCCCCGGCATTGTGGAGCGCGCCAAGGTGCTCTTCCCGCTGTCACAGATTGGCGCCATCACTGAGGGCCAGCGTCAGGACATCATGAAGCAGAGCCGCATCTACGGCAAATACGACACACCAATAGACCGTGAGAGTGCCTTTGAGCAACTCATCAAGGAGGCCGAGCAGGCCATAGAGGCCGAAAGTTCCGCCAACTCCGAACAATCCGGTCAACCCGGAAAATCCGGCAAGCCCGCGACGGAAGAGAAGAAGAAGCCCGGCATGATGTCGAAGGTGCTCAAGGCTGTCATGACTGCCGTCACCTCCACACTGGCCGCCGTACTCGGTGCATGGGTCAGTGACAAGGTGAGCGGCAAGACGTCGAAGAGTCGCACATCGGCTAAGGAGCGCGTGGTCAAGAACGCCACCAGCGCCGCCACACGCACCATCACCAAGGAACTGACCCGCGACATACTGGGGAACCTTATAAAATGAGAGTTGAGAGTTGACAGTTGACAGTTGAGAGTTGACAGAGTTTATTTTTGATTATCACTAAGAGTAAAGAATCAAGAAAGAAGACGATTTTGCACAAAACAGCCGAAATGTGCACATTTCGGCTGTTTTTGTGCATTTAATTTGGCTGTGTGCGCAAAAAGTCGTAACTTTGCGGCCGAATTAAAGGAATATTGTAAAAAAGGATATCATTTTTTATACATTATTATATTATATGGCATTAAAAATTGTAGTACTTGCCAAGCAGGTACCCGACACAAGAAATGTGGGTAAGGATGCTATGACTGCCGAAGGAACGGTCAACCGTGCTGCCCTACCCGCTATCT
>DFGF01000027.1:0-388 GCA_002371715.1 Prevotella sp. UBA3757 | reverse complement strand
TCCTCACGATGGGTCCTCCACGTGCGGGTGAGATTATCCGTCAGGGACTCTATCGTGGCGCCGATACCGGCTGGCTGTTGACCGACCGTCTCTTCGCTGGTGCCGATACCCTCGCTACTTCTTATGCGCTGGCTACAGCCATCAAGAAGATTGGCGATGTGGACATCGTCATTGGTGGTCGTCAGGCTATCGATGGCGACACCGCTCAGGTTGGCCCCCAGGTGGCTCAGAAATTAGGCCTTAACCAGGTGACCTACGCTGAGGAAGTACTGAGCGTGAAGGATGGCAAGGCTACCATCAAGCGCGTCATCGACGGTGGTGTGGAGACCGTAGAGGCTCCGCTGCCCGTGGTGATTGCCGTCAACGGAAGCGCTGCTCCCTGTCGCCC
>DFGF01000126.1:2868-17378 GCA_002371715.1 Prevotella sp. UBA3757 | reverse complement strand
CAGCTCATCAAGGACGACGTGCGGGGCTGCCGCGAGAATGGTATCTACACCAATCCGCTGATGATCTCGATGAAGTATTTGTATAAGGTGTTCGAATTCAAATGGTAGCCGTCCATGATGCAGGTTGTGTATGACAATATTGTTTTCGCCATCCAGCAGTTCGGTGGTATTTCCGTCGTCTGGCAGGAGTTGTTAGATCGCGTGCAGCGTTCTGCCTGCTTTGATTTGAAGTATATTGACGTCCGTCCCACCGAAGCAGGCAATCATAACCGCGTAAAAATGCACATCGCTGACGGCGACATACTGCGGCACGTTGCGCTACCTGCCCTGACGCGCTATCTGCCCGTCGGCGTGAAGTCCAATGTGCCCTTCGTCTTCCATTCCTCATATTACCGCTATTGCACCAATCCCAAGGCTCTGAACGTCACGACGGTTCACGATTTCACCTACGAGCTGTTTGTTAGCGGACTGAAGCAGAAGGTGCACAGTCGTCAGAAGTTCTCTGCCATACGTCATTCTGCCGCTGTGGTCTGTATTTCTGAGAATACCAAACGCGACCTGCTGAGGCTGATGCCCGATGTCGACGCGTCGAGGGTGCATGTCATATATAATGGCGTTTCAGAGGTGTTCCGTCAGTTGCCCGAAGCGTCAGATGCCAGTCAACTGCCGTTTCCCAAGGGCTCATACGTCATTTTCATTGGGCGTCGTGACAGCTATAAGAACTTTTGGCCGACGGTTCGGAGTGTGGCTCAGAGTCCCTATAACTTACTGATAGTCGGCAACCAGCTGAGTGACTCCGAGCGTACGGTGGTCGAGCAGTATCTTGCGCCACAGCGTTACCAGTGCCTCAGCCGGGTCTTCGATGAACACCTGAACCGGTTGTATAATGATGCAGCGGCTCTGGTCTATCCGTCATCCTACGAAGGTTTTGGCCTGCCCGTTTTGGAGGCGCAGCGAGCCGGTTGTCCCGTCATTGCTCTCCATGCGTCGTCTATTCCCGAGGTAATAGGTCAAACGCCGTTGCTGATGCCTAAGTTGTCAGACGAAGAACTCATTGCCAAACTCCGTCTTCTCGGAAATCGGGACCTGATGCTGCAGGTGAGGGCAGAAGGCCTTTCGAATGCCCGACGTTTCAGTTGGCAGAAAATGGCTGACGGGTATACGGAGCTCTATCAATCCTTTTAAACAGATGTATTCATGAAAATAGTTGTCGTTTCAAATTTTGTAAACCATTATTATGCTCCCCTTGCAGATGAACTGTTCCGATTGACAAATGGTGACTTCTGGTTTGTGGAGGTAGAGCCGTTGCCAGAGTCTTTTAAAAAAGGCGGGTTCTCAGTTTATGATCGTTCTTATATCGTCAGGGCATGGGAGAGCCAGGCAGAGCAGCAGAGAGCATATCGGTTAGCAGTGGAGGCTGATGTGCTTTATACTGGAGGAGGTAAGTTTGTGGTAGATTATGAGAAGCGGCGATTGAGGTACAATAAATTGACGTTGGAGTGTGCCGAGCGCATTCTGAAGCGTGGATTGTTAAATATCGTATCGCCAACAAACCTGTTGACACAATTCTATTATCATACACGATTCCACAAAAAGCCCTTGTATAAATTGTGTATCAGTGGCTATACCGCCAATGATATGTATTTCCAGCATGCTTTCAAAGACAAATGCTACAAGTGGGCCTATTTCCCCCATATTCCAGAACAGGACGTAGAATCCCTGTTGCAAAAGAAATCCCATCATCGTTGTCCTCGCATCATCTGGTGTGCCAGATTCATTCCGTGGAAACATCCTGAGTTAGCCGTACAGTTGGCTGAGAGATTGGCGTGCGAGGGCTATGACTTTGAACTGAACATGGTTGGCTCTGGTGAACTCTATGAAGCAATAGAAAAGATGATAGCTGACAAGGGACTGGTGGGAAAAGTCAATCTCTTGGGCAACCATCCTAATGCTGATGTTGTTAAGATGATGGCAGAGCATGATATATTCCTCTTTACATCCGACAGGCGCGAGGGGTGGGGAGTCGTATTGAACGAAGCCATGGGGCAGGTTTGCTGTCCTGTGGCCTCTAAGGAAATCGGTTCAGTGCCGTTCTTGCTGAAGGATGATGAAAACGGACTCGTCTTTGGGGCGGGCAACCTTGACGCGCTCTTTTCAAAAGTAAAATATTTGATGGATAATCCTGAGCAGATGCGTGAGATGGCTCGCCATGCCTACCATACGGTTTCTGACACATGGAACGCGACACTTGCAGCCCGTCGGCTTTACGACTTCTGTTCTGCTTATCTGCAGGGCAAGAAGTTGGTATTCGCCGACGGCCCCATGTCAAAGGCTGTCCCCTTTTTGCCTGACGTGTAGACTCATGGGGCTAATATCACATTCCTGATAGCATCGAGGAAGCCATGGCCATACGTCAAATCGGGTTCTACATAGTCGCCCTCGGCCCATTCGTTCCATGCTTTCAGAAATACAATTTTGTGCTCGTCTTGCTTGCCTGACGTCAGTTCAACGGCTTTTGCCAATTGTTGTTGGAAGTTCTCCGGTGTAGAGTTGACATAGACATTTGAGGTTCTTTTTCCTTGTCTCGGAGTCCTGTCCCATTGCGGATATACGGTAGGGTAGACGTTCTCCCAGGTATCTTCCGGGGCAAAGAGATGTTTGGATATTTTGGCGTAGTTATACCTCTTGCACGGTAAATCCATTATTCGCTCAATCGTTCTTCGCATCAGGTCTTGGTATTTCCCGTTATACAGCATCTCTGCCCTCTGCATGCCGTTCGAATTAATGGCATCAAAACCAAAGTCTAAGATGTTGTGATAAGCCTCCGCACTGCTTGTGAGGTTTGGAATACATCGCTTCAGTTTGCCCTGAGCATCATAGCGCAGGGTCCCTGCCGACGGTGTGATAGCGTAGAGGAAGATGCCTGGCAGTCCGTTTTCTTGAGCCAACTTTCTCCAGCACTCTATGAAACGCTTCATGTCGGGAAAGGCATAAGGATCGAATATGCCAAAGATGGGTTTGCCGTCGACTGTCATATAGCGTTTGTCTTTGAAGGCAGGTAGGCAGTAGTGGAAGTGATTCTTATAATCCTCGACTCCCGGATAGGTCTGTTCCACAATGACGGTTTTCTCTTCTTGTCTCTTGACATTTGTCCATGTGCTTGTGAGCCATGAGTGGTTTGCCCAGCACAGACAGAAAGGGTAATCAGGTTTGCCACTGCTCAAGACTTCTTGGAACGGACGTTGTAAAAGCAGTTTCCCGTTACCCAGCCAGTAGTGCCAGTAGCAGAAGCCTTCTACTCCGCATTCTTGGGCCATACGGGCCTGCTGTTCCCTGACCTCAGGTAGCCGTAAATCATAGAATCCCAGGTCGGCAGGAATGCGTGGCTGATTGTGTCCACGGAATAGCGGCTTTGCCTTGGCGACACTTGTCCATTCTGTGAATCCTTTACCCCATACGGCGTCGTTCTCTTGAATAGGATGGAACTGTGGTAGGTAATATGCTATAACTCTGGCTTTTCTCATGTTCTTTATGTTGTAAATTAATGATTTATTTGTTTCTGCTTTCGATGATTTTCTTGTAGGTGTTGCCCATCTCCTTAGCAATGGTCGCCCAGGAGTGTTGGCCTGTAGAGAAATCTTTTTGGATGTTCTCTGCCATTTTTTGTGCTACCGAAGGCTTCATCATGTCTCTGACAGCCTTCTCAATTGCTTTGCTGTCTCTTGGTGGAATGAGTATTCCGTGCCGTCCGTTTTCAACCATTTCCGGAAGGGCTCCGACATTCGTGGCAATGACCGGCTTGTTTAGTGCAAAGGCAGACATGATGACTCCACTCTGTGTCGCGTCAACGTAGGGGCATACAACAGCCGTGCAGTTTCGGATGAGTGAGGCAAGTTCTTCGTCCTTGATAAACCGGTTAATGAACATAAAACCCGGACTTTGCTCGTACTTGGATTTGTCAAAATAGTAGTCTCCCTTTCCAGCGATAACTACTCTTAAGTCATTGCTGTCCTCGGTAATTGCCATCATAGCCTCGCAAAGGTATTCTATGCCTTTGTGCGGCAGGATGCTGCCAATATACAGTATATATGGCTTGTCGCATAGCGGGTCAGCAGGAATCGTGTCACGAAGGTGTGTAAAGATGCTGAGCCGCGATTGGTGTATTCTGGATGGTGCAATGCCGTAGGTCTTCATGAATTCTTCTTGCTGTACTTTATTCAGCAGAATGAAGTCGGGAGTCAGCTGTATGCAGCACCACCGATGAAGTCGGTTCTCTATGGTCAGATTGCTGGAATGTGGTATAGGGTCGTGAAGTGTCAGCACCATCTTCTTATGTAGGAAGTACAGTGGAAAGGAACAATATCTTAAGGGCCACGTAATATGTATAATGTCATAACCCTTGTGCTTTAGCATCTTCATCCATTGCCAGCCCACCTTGAAATTGAGCCATTCCCAGTCATGGTTGACAGGTTTGTTGACGACGTAGACGTGTTGCAGGTCTATCCAGTGCTGAAGAACCTGCAACTCTGGATACATCGTCCCAGGGAATATCCCCCCCTGAGGTTTCGGGCTGATGTCGACGACAGTACCCCGTCGGGTTGGGTTGGTAACCTGGAGATAATAGTCGATGTCGAACTCTTTGGAGAGTTCTTGTAGCAGCGGCAGGTCACTGTCGGTGAGTACCGTGATGGAGATATAGGCTATCTTCTTGCGTTCTTTCATTGTTGTTTCCTTATGTGAATGGCAACCACCCGTGGCAGTGGTAATCCTGATTCTTAGGACGTTCTCCTATTTGCCTGGCTGGTACACCGGCTACGATGGCATAGGGGGCAACATCCTTGGTGACGACCGCTCCGGCAGAGACCACAGCTCCCCGTCCGATGGTGACACCCTGCAGGATGGTGCAGCCCACGCCCAGCCAGGCATAGTCGCCGATGCTGATGGGTTTGAATACACCCGTAAAATGGGCGTCTCGGGCATCATGTCCCCCCGTCATGATATTCACCCGGTGCGATATAGAAACGTTGTCGCCAATGGTGATGGTGCCGCGTGCATCGACTATGCAGTCGCGGTTGATATGGCTGTAGGAGCCCATGGTTAACAGCCGGGCGTTCATGATGTAATTGTCCTTCATGATGAACGAGCCTTGTCCTATCTTGGCACCTACCATGTGCAGGTACAGCCTTCTGACGCTCCAGAACGGGATGTGGTGCAGGACGTTATTAACCATGAATTCCAGCATAAAGTCTCTTGTCAGGCCGTAGAGTCGGCTTTCCTTGACAAATGTGTCGGTGCTTCGTCTGGCCAGGAATACAAATTTCCTGAGGCTGAAACGGCCTTGCGAGGTGATGAGGTAGTTATACCACAGGTTTTTGTATTGGTGGTTGGATGTGCCCTCTTTCTGATAGGCCTGTAGCACGGTGTCTATTTTATGGAACCGGTAACCGCCTTTGTAGACGCGATAGAGCATATCCCAGTCAAGCGCATAGCCTAAGCGCTTCTTTTTTGACAAATCGAACGGGTATTGGCGCTGTACGGAAGTACGGATGAGTGACGAGCCATGTCTGAACGTCGGTATCATTTCCAGCTGGCTTACGTCGGCCGATGCTGCTACCTTTACCCTGCATACCTCATTGATTTCAATGCTGTCGCCGAAGATGACGTCGGCCGTCTTGCTGTTACTGTCTGTCATCATATTCCTCAGAGAGTCGGCAGTGTCAAAATAGTCGCCCGAGTTGAGGAAGTTTATCCACTCTCCCGATGCCTTTTCAATGCCTTTGTTCATCGCGTCGTAGATGCCCTTGTCTGGCTCCGAGCACCAATAGGCCAGTCTGCTGGCATATTCGCGAATAATGTCTGTCGTACCATCGGTGCTTCCACCGTCAATGACGATGTATTCTTTTTCTTCCCAAGTCTGCGAGAAGAAACTCTCCATGGTCTGTCGGATGTGGTCCACATCGTTATAGACGACGGTGATGACACTGACTGTTCTTTGTTTTATCGGTTCCATATCCCTGTGGCTTTTTGATGGATGAGTAAGTGACACTGGTATAGGTGTACTGCTGCCATGGCGGCGTAACTGGCAGCCATACATCCCACCACGCCCTCGATGCCCAGTTTCGGTCCAAGTATCATGACGGCCACTAAAAAGGCGGCCGTGGCTATCACCGAGGTGACGATTTGCACGGAAATTTTGTTAAGACCGTTAATGAGCATCGTCACGCAGTTGTTCAGGTTGAAGAAGGTGATGTAGCAGAGCACTGACAGCGACACGCTGAAAGGCACGGTGACGGCATTGCCTACCCAGAACCGGAAGAACAGGTGAGCTACAAGGAGCATGAACAGTCCGCCCGACAGCATCAGTGCCCAGATGGCCAGTGAACGTCTGAAATTGGACTTTATCCAGACGTAGTCGCCCTTTACCGCTGCCTCGGTATAGGCATTCCACATGGGTGACACGACGATGGTGTAGGCTATGGCCAACTGGTTGAAGTATTTGTAGGCTATGTTATAGGTGGTGACGGCTTCGGGCCCGGCAAACTGGGTGATGAAGAGGTTGGAGCCACCAAAGATAATCAGGCAACTGGTTATCTGGATGAAGAAGAACCCCATGCCCTTGCCCAGCAACTGCTTGCCGATGTGCCAGTCAAAGTCACCTCTTGACGGGCGTAGCTGGGGATACCGACGGAACAGGGGAATGCCGGCCGTGAGGAATCCGATGACGGGCAGTACGGTAAACACCAGCACGATGGCGGTGAGATTGCCGGGCGGTATGGTCTTTGTCAGCACGAAGACGGCTATCAGTCCCACCACACTGGCGGAGATAGTGATGAGATCGTTGACAGCATATTTCTGTAGGGCAATATACACGACACCGATGTTCTTGGTTACAAAGTTGATGAGTGTCATGACAATGGCTACGAGAACCGGCAGTCGCAGTTGCTTCGTGGTAAGTTGTGTGGTGTTGAAGACAGCCTTGAGGTCTGCTGCCATGATAAAGGTAACGGACAGTATGGCTAACACCATGGCAATTGCCGTCAGCATGACGAGCGTTGTGGTCAGGTAGGTGCGTCCCTTGGCATAGTCCTCCTGGGCTATGGCTTGGGCGAGGTAGTTGCGCATGCCATTGCCCAGCCCCACGTCAAAGAAGGCGAACCACAGCAGTATGGATGTCAGGGTCATCCATACGCCATATTGCTCATTGTCCAGGAAATCGAGCGTGATGGGAACTATCAGGAATGACGTTGCAAGTCCCGTCACTTTCATGATGGCTGACAGGAGGATGTTGTTGCGCAACATGGTGTTCCTGCTGTTCTTGCTTCGCAATATGTCACCGATTCTTACAAAGTTCATTTCTCTTCTTCGAAAATCTTAAAAAACATCCGACGGCGTTCTGCCTCGGTCTTGGCACCGGTCAGCACGTTGTCGTATTCCATTACCGGCTCGTTGAGGTTCAGTGAGGTCATGTAGACACAATACAGGAAAATGGTGCCGGCCAGCAGTTTCCTGTTGTTCTCTATCACGAGAATCCTTATCATCTCTATCCATAAGAGCCAGCGCGCAAAGATGAAGAGCATCGACATGCGGTCGCTCATGGTCTTGAACTCGCCGCAGAAATAGTAGGCAAAGAAGTAGAGCAGCAGGCAGTTGATGAAGATATAGCCGCCCTTGCACCTGGCTACGACCTCGTCGTAATAGATGAACAGCAGGATTACCAGCGCCACTTTCTCTAAGGTTCCCGACGGATTCAGCCCTCTGGATACGACATATACCTCCGTGTAGGCTTCTGCCTTCGCACCGAGCACGCCTTCAAAGCCGAAAAGCTGGATAATGCTGAGCAGGATGGACGCCTTGCTCAAGAAGAACCCCAGGAAGAATACAAAGAGTCCCAGAAATACCCATCGGCTGACCTGACGGTGCAACACGAAGTAGAGCGGATAGAACAGCAGTGACGACAGGTGGAATGACAGGGCCAGCGTGCACAAGGCGAAGTAGGGCAGGGGCCTGCGCTCCTTGACGTAGATGAGTGCATTGAGCCAGATGACTATACTGATACTGTTACGCAGCAGGTTGACCACAATCTCCGTGCCGTCCATGGCTATCACCATCACGAGTACGAGGGCGATGTTGTCGAAGTCGAATTGACGGCAGAACCTGTAAAGCAATGCCAGGAAGATGGTGGTGCAGGTGACGTTCAGGAAGACGTACTCGTTGACGAGGCTCTTGCATAATAGGCACAGCAGCGTAAATCCCGGCTCATGGAACTCCTTGTCGGTAATGTCGTACCTCAGCAGGTCGCCCCATTCCACGTTGCGGAAGGTTTCCGTATACAATATCCAGTCAGAATAGATGTATCCCCTGAAACCGTAGAAGATGAGAAAAGCCGCCATAGCGGTCAGGGAGACATAGCCCCTTTTCTCTTCGCTCTCAGTATGCTCAAAAAGGTAAGCACATATCCCCATAAATAGTAATAGCACTACGTATGGAAAGGAAAACATCATAGGCGCTGGTCAGAGGACTTTTCCTGTTGTTTCAGTCTTGTTACTCTTTCCCTGATAAACAGTACCCATGCTGCTCCGGCCATGCCACCGAGGCAGATGAAGAGGAGCACCGTGACAGATCTGGGCCTGCTGCTCGGCTTGTGGGGCGTCCGTGGACTTTGGATGATGGTGAATGCTGGCGTGTTCTCCTGAATCTTCGCCTCGGCCTGGCGCATCTGTGTGAACAAACCTTTATACGAGTCGTACTTCAGCTGCATGTCGTTTTCAAGTTCCTGCCCTTTCTGGACGTACGACACGAGTTGGGCGTTTGTCGTGGCTTCCGAGAACGATGTGTACTTGTCGCGCGCCCGCTCGAAGTCACGCTTGGCCTGGTTGCTCAGGTTCTTGTAGTATTCGTAGTCGTTGCGGGCCTTCTGTGTACGATAGGCGGTGATGTATTGCTGCAGTCGGCGCTGCAGCGTGTCGACGACGATGGTAGCCACCAGCGGATCCTGGGCGGTGTAGGATATTTGTATCTCGCTGGTCTTCTTGTCGACCAGACAGAGAATGGAGCCGGAGATGCCCTCGCAGATCTCTGCGTCGGTCCTGGATATCCTGTAGGGGTCGGCGCCGCCGGCTTTTCCTATCTTGTCTTCTTTCTTTAGCAGATTTTTCAGCGATTCTATCATGATTGTCCAAAACGGCAGTCGCGTTTCTCTGGTGACGTGATGGTAGAGTGTCCGCGGCTCGTCGTTGTCAATGCTTCTCACCTTGATGTCAAAGAGCTGGAGGATGAAGTCGGGCGAAGCGAAGATGTCGGGATAGAGTTCGGGGTAGATGGCGTCGACCGACGATTTCTTGTCGAGATTGATGCCGAAGGTTGAGGCCATATCGGCCAGGTTGCTGCTCAGTCCCAGTCCACCCGACGACATTTCCGGTGCCAGTATCGTTTCTGCTGTATATTCCCGGGGGGTACACAGGGCGACCATCACGCCCAGCAGCATGAAGGCCGCGCCGAATACCATCATGGTGCGCCATTCCCTGATGAGTGTTACCACCAGGTTCAGGATGTCAATCTCTTTCCTTATCTTCTTCTGCTCTTCCATATCATCTTACTTCTTACTTCTTACTTCTTACTTCTTACATCTTCCATCTTCCCTCAGCCCTCAGCCATCTTCCATCTTCCATCAGCCATCTTCCCTCAGCCCTCTTCTTACTTCAGCAGGTTGGCAATCGTGGCAAACATGGTGCCGAGCGAGGCGGCACTGGTGCCGACGCTCATCCATTCTGCCAGGCCCATGCCCCGGCGCTGGCGCTTCGTGGGCACCACGATCTGGCAGCCCGGACGCGGTTTGTGCTTGCGGTCGGCCTTGGCCACCATGCCGTTCATGTAGATGATGATGGTCTGGCTCTTCTTGCCTGTCGAGGTGACGCCGCCGGCCAGGTCGATGTAGTAGTCGGCCGACTTGCCGTCCTTGAAGTAGACGGTGTTGGGGTAGAGCACCTCGCCGTTGATTTTCACCGTACCGTCGTAGCGCGGCACCACGATGCGGTCACCTTCGCGCAGCACGGGGTCGTCTTCGCTGCCGGGATTCCTAAGGGCTTTCTCCAGCTCGATGCCGACGGGGTAGGTGGCGTTGGTCAGCAGTTTCCTGACGTCAATGGAGTCCTTGCCCGAGTTGCGCTGGGCGGTGCGCAGCACGGTCTCCATCATTTCGCGCTCCTCCTGAGTCATCTGGCGCAGCAGCTTGGTGCCTTCGGTGTAGGCGCGCTTGGTCAGCCCGCCGGCCTGCCTGATGACCTCGCTCAGCCGCTGTCCCTTGTTCGACAGGGCGTAGATGCCCTCAAACTGCACCTCGCCCTCAATCGATATGTTCTGCTGCTCGTTGTAGTCGGGCGAGCGGCGCACGTAGACCTCGTCGAAGGGCTGCAGCGTGAAGTCTGTCTGGTCGGCTACCGTGAAGTCGGCCGACAGCTTGAAGCTGAAGTTCTGGGCTATCTGGTCGCTGGCCTCGTCGGAGTTGGGGTTCACCACGCGGCGTGCCACGTCGACCTTCACCAGCGAGGCTGCCTCCGTGGGTCCGCCGGCCTGGATGATGAGGTCCTCGATGGTCTCGTTGTCGGCGTAGCGGTAGACGCCGGGATACTGCACTTCACCGTTGATGGTGACGGTTTTCTTCTCGTTGCGCTCCTGGTGGCTGGCTATGTAGATGACGTCCTCGTTCCGCAGGGGCACGTCGGGCACGGTGCCCTCCAGTATGCCGCTGATGTCCAGGCTCTGCATCTCCAGCGAGCGGTCGGCCTTCATGCGGTGCATGACGGCATGCTGGCCGATGGCTCCCTCCGTCAGTCCGGCTGCGGCCTCCACCAGTGCCTTGACGGTATTGATATCGCCGCCCATCTGGTACATGCCCGGGCGGAACACGGCGCCGCGAATCTCCACCATGTTCTGGTATCGGTTCAGCGTCGAGTCCACGCTGACCGAGTCCTCGTCCATCAGTTTGAACGAGCTCATGTCAAACTCGCCGATGCTGAACACCGAGCGGCCCGCTCCGGCCTTGCGGTTGACGCGGATGGCCTTGGTGTAGGCGTCGCCGGTGAATCCGCCGGCATAGCGCAGCAGGGTGGCGGCGCTCTCCGTCTTCTTCATCTCGTAGAACATGGGGCGCTTCACCTTGCCCGTGATGTTGACCAGTGCCTCGTAGGGTGCTACGGTGATGACGTCGTTGTCCTGCAGCCGCACGTCGCCCGTCAGCTTGCCGTTCAGCAGGAAGTCGTAGACGTCGACGTTCGACAGCAGCCGTCCCCGTCGGTAGACCTTCACGTTGCGCAGCGTACCGATGTCGTTCGGGCCGCCGGCCATGTAGAGGGCGTTGTAGACCGTTGCGAAGGCCGACATGGTGTAGGTGCCGGGCACTTTGACCTCGCCCATCACGCTGACGGTGATGGTGCGCGTCTGGCCCAGCGTCAGTTCAATCTGCGAACCCTGGTAGCGCGGCCCCAGCACGCGCTTCAGCTTCCTCTTGGCCTGGGCGACGCTCAGTCCGCCCAGCTGCACGATGCCGATGCCCTCGATGTTGATGGTGCCGTCGGGCGATATAGTCTCGGTGACGCTCTCCTGCGATGCGCCCCAGATGTCGACGTTCACGGCATCGCCCGGCCCCAGCCGGTAGTTCTGCGGCGTGGCCAGGTTCATCGAGCTCTCGAAGGTCAGGTTCTTGTTGTTGAACACGTCGTGGCCGAATATCCTGCGCTTCCCCGTCGTCCTGTCCTCCGGCTCGTATTTCATCGAGTCGGGCATCATGAAGTCGATGGCCTCGTCCATCTCTACGTAGTCGGGGTCTTCGTCGTTGTAGGTATGCGTCAGCACCTGGTTCTCCTTCTTGCCGTCTTTTACGCGGAACTGCGAGGCGTTCCTTTTGTCCCTCTTCACCTGCTGTTCGCGCTTCTCGCCGTTCTGCTCGCGCATGCGGGTCTTCATGGCTTTCGAACCGGCCGTGATGTCCTCGGCGCCCAGTGCGCCGTTCTTCATCTGCTTCTGGTACTTCTTCTGGATGCGGCGCAACTGCTCGATGGTGACGCCACGCTGCATGAGGTTGGTGACAATCTGCTGGCGCGCTGCGCCCTTGGCGTTCTGCTCAATGACGTAGTCCATGATCTGGTTGTCGGTCATGCCCGTCTGCGCCCAACCCATGGTGGCCACGACCGCCAGGCAGGCTATGATGGTAGCTATTCTCTTCATAAGTTCGCGTACATTATATTATATATAGAAAGAACACGCCGAAGCGCAAAATATTGTGCAAAGGTAATACTTTTTTCGCAAATAACGGCCTTTGTCTGCCGTTTTTTCTGAAAAACGTGCCGTCTCAGCGGTTTCGCAATGCGTGTCACGGGGCGTCACTGGGTGGTAAATGCTCTGAGCCGCCGGGCGTATTCCTCCGGATTGGCTTTGTACGACAGGGCGTGCTGTACGCTCCGCGTCACCCACAACTGCTTCTGTCCAGGCTTGGTCTCGTAGAGCGTGGCCAGCCGGCTGGCCGTGTCCTGCCGTTCGGCATTGGGTGCCAGCGCGTAGTCCAGCATATAGAAACTCCCCCAGGTGACGGCCGCCATGAGCACCACCGTCACGCCTCCCCAAATGATCATGATTCGTTTCATCCGTGCAAAGGTATGAAGTTTTTCATTCTCTGCCAAATGTTTGCCATAAAAAAAGCGTCCTACGCAAGTTTCCATGCAAAAATTTGGAAATAAGAAGATAAGTTCGTAACTTTGCACGAACCAAAAGTGAAGAGTTATGGGAAAGTATCTGAATCCGAAAGCCGACCTGACGTTCAAGAAGATATTCGGCGAAAACAAGCACCTGGTCATCAGCCTGCTCAATGCCCTGCTGCCCCTTGAGGACGACAACCGCGTGGAGAGCATAGGGTACTCATGTAATCTCTCTGTATCCATAGCCAAACAGCAGAGCGTCTAAAAAGATACAAAGGAACTATGCCGAAGAAAACGCTTGGAATGCCCTACATGGTCTATACCTCGCCGGTGAAGGGGAAGGACGGCCGCAATATCGTGTACGTCAAGCCGGAAGGCGGTCCGCGAATGAAACTGACCATCGAAGAGATGGATGCCTACTGTGCCAAGTATAGCTCGATGCGCTCAGGCGAGCTGCAGCTGGTGCTGCACGAATTCATGCACTGGGCCGCCGAGTGGTTAGTCAGGGGCTACAGGGTGGAGACGCCCCTGGGGTCGTTTGCACCCAGGCTGAAACTGAAGCGAGAGATTACCGACCCCGACAAGGTGACCAACAGGGATGTGGAGCTGGACGGCGTGGAGTACACGCCGGGCAAGGCGTGGAACGAGCACCTGGACCACTGGATGGAGGATGGCTTCAGGAAGGTGGAACGGCTCTATGCCAACGATGCACTGGCCGACCGCGAGAAGCTGGAACGGACGCTGCGCCAGCTGCTGGACCGCCGTGGCTTCGTTACGGTCAACAGTTTCAGACAGAGCACCGGACTGACCTACCACTCTGCGCGCAAGGTGCTCAACGAGTGGACGGAAGGCCAATCGCCGAAACTGCTGAAGACGCGCCAAGGGCCTACATTCATCTATACGGAAGTGTAAAAACTGATTTATCCCCCTATTCCCCCTATGATTTTGTATATGCATCTGTAAATCAAAGAATTAGTCATAGGTAGATAGCCTTTTTATCCCCCTATGTTCCCCCTATGTACCCCCTATGATTGCAGCTGATTTTGCCTACTGGCAGCAGACTTTTTGCCTATAGGCGCAAGACTTTTTGCCTATAGGCGCAAGCTGTTTTGCCTATAGGCGCAAGCTCGTCGGAGCCGGTCTCCGTCCCCGTCCGGACGGGGACGGAACGGTGCGGCACGTCGGCTGACCCGTTACGGTGGGCGTATTCGCTTTGCGGTGGGCGTATTTCGCCGTGAAGAGAACACTTTTCCGTCTTGTAGCATGCTTTTTTCCTCGGTTATCATTTGGATATTTCCAGAATAATGTGTACCTTTGCAAACGACAACTAAAGAGAAGGAAGGAAAACATGAAAATAACTAAAGTCAAGACCAAGATTGGAGAATTCGGACACCCCATAACGGTGGAACTTAGCACGATCGTAGAACGCATGCGGTCTGGCGCGACCAAACAGGCCGCCGACCGCATAGCCCAGGTGGCACTGGCCTCGCGGCTGGCCATGGCCGACGGCATGCCCCGCTACTATATCAAGGAGGCCGACCTGTTGCCGTACCTTGTTTTCTCGGCCACATTCGGCAAGGATGGCTTCCAGAAGCCCACAACGGCCACAGGACTCATGCTGCTCGACATACCATGTCCGGAAGGCGTGCAGCAAATCCGCAGCATGCAGGCCCGCGTGCGCCAGATAGACTATACGCTGCTGGCCTTTGCCGGTGTCAGCGGTTCGACGCTGAAGGTCGTCGTGCGCTGCCAGTACAAGCCCGCTGACACGGGACTGCCCGATGCCGACGGCTACACGGCATGGCTGAAGGACGCCCACGA
>DFGF01000126.1:242-2740 GCA_002371715.1 Prevotella sp. UBA3757 | reverse complement strand
CGCGGCTGCCGCATGAGCCACGACCCGCAGCTGTACTACAACCCCGATGCACTGCCGCTGCCCGTCGTCCGCAAGGATGCCAGCCCGCTGCAAGCCTACCAGGGAGCCAAGGCCAACGACAGCGGACGGGTGGTCTTGTATCCGGACCGCAGCGACAGGGAACGCGCCGAACTGGAGTTTCAGGCCTGTCTGTCGAAGGCCGTCGACGACAGCGGCGGCGATGCCCTGGCCTGTCTCTACGCCCTTGCCGGCTACTGCCAGAAGGCAGGATTGCCCGAGGAGGGTTGCGTCGAGCGGGCACAATGGACGGCGAGGCTGAAGACGCTGGGTGACGACCTCATCCGCAAGACGTTCCGCTCCACCTATAAAAAGCCGTACACCGGCAAGCCCCTCTCGCAGATGAACGAGAAGGAGCGCATCATGCGGTCGGTAGAGGAGTTCCTGACGCGACGCTACCAGCTGCGCTTCAACACCGTGAAGCAGGTGACCGAGTACCGTCCCAACGACCTGCGCTTCAAGCCGTGGAAGCCGCTGATGGACCGCGAACTCAAGTCGATTGTGGTAGAGGAGATGAAGGAGGGCGGCGAGAGCTGGATGAACGACATGCGCACCTATATCGAGTCGGCCCACGTCCGCGACTACAACCCCATCCACGAATTTCTGGCTGCCTGTACCCCGTGGGACCGCAGGCACGACTACATTGAGGACTTTGCCCGCCGGCTGCCCACCACTTTCGCCGACTGGCCGCGCTACTTCCACCGCTGGTTCCTGGCCATGGTGGCCCAGGCACTCGACATCAACCGCGACTACGGCAACTCGATGGTGCCCATGCTCATCGGCGACCAGGGATTCAAGAAGTCCAGTTTCTGCAAGGCCATCCTGCCGCCGTCGATGCGTGAATACTACATGGACGACATCAAGATGGACAACGCCGAACAGGTGGAGCGCGTGCTGGGACGCATGTGGCTGGTGTGCATCGACGAGTATAACGCCAAGACCGACCGTGAGCAGGCCAAGATCAAGCGCCTGCTGACGGAGAAGGACGTGCAGATGCGCAAGATGCGCAGCGACCAGTACACGCTGCGGCCCCGCCTGTGCTCGTTCATCGCCACCACCAACGACCGCACGCCGCTGCCGTCGGGCGACGGCTCGCGCCGCTACCTCTGCGTGGAGGTGACGGCCCAGGTCGACATGTCGGGCCAGATACCCTACAAGCAGATGTTCGCCCAGGCCGTCGACGAGCTGCAGGACCCTGACTGCATCTATTGGTTCACGTCGGAAGACGAGCAGGCCATCCAGCAGCACAACCAGCAATACCAGGACAAGGCCCCGCTGGAGCAGGTGCTCAGCAGCATCTTCGAGCCCGTCCGCCAGCACCGCAAGGAGCATTTCTGGCAGGTGAATGCCATACAGCAGGAACTGTCGAAACACCTGAGCAGCAGCGACGTGCCCAATCTCCGTCTGCTTGGCATCACCCTCAAGAAGCTGCGCTGGGAGCATGGCGGCATCGACGGCCTTCAGGGCTACTATCTGAAGCTCAGGTCATAGGGGGTAGATAGGGGGAACATAGGGGGATAAACGGCCTACCCCCTATGATTAAATTGCTAATAATTAATGCGATACGCGAAATCATAGGGGGGATAGTAGGATAATTCGCTTTTTTGTCTGTATGAAGAAGGCTGTTATCCCCATTAAACAGAAGGCTGTTACTCCCGATATTTGCAAATTTCTATATTCGCGCGCAAACATCCTATGAAAATGCAATGAAAACGTTTTCACGAGAGAAAAAAACGGGGAAAAAGTTTGGCGGTTCGGAAATTATTTGTAACTTTGCAGCCTGTTACGGTACAAATAACTCTGGGGTTGACTGGATTTGACGGCAAGCCGAGATGGTACGTAAGCATGCGGAGCGGCGGCTGTAGGCTCCTGAATCTCTTCGGCCGGACAATTAATTGGCGAAACAAAGTACGCTCTCGCTGCCTAAACGAAGTACAGTAGTTTACTGGCTTTATTCTCTTACAAGGTGAGAGAACGAGACATCGCTCCAAGGATGTGGTTCCGAATCTGAGGGCTCAGCGGTGCAGGACAATCGGAAATAGTCGCGGCAGTGCTCCGATGCCGTGATGAAGACTTAGGAGATAAGGCTGCAGTTGGTGGCTTGGGTCTTGCTGCAGCACGAAAATGAAGGCCAGGATAAGCATGTAGAAAGCGTATGGTTTCCTTGTGCGGACGAGGGTTCGACTCCCTCCAGCTCCACCTGTAAAAGAAGGGAGGGCGTGTCCATATTCGGATACGCCCTCCCCCCGTCGTTTTTATTCTCTTCCGCTTTTCGGCTTTGTCTGCTTCCGGCGCCACAGGTCACGCCATCCGTTGAAGTCCTTCTTCATGATGATGCCGACGCCCTGGGTGTTGAGTGCGGAGCGGGTGAAGTAGCGGTCGTTGGTCTGGTTGTAGACCTTCAGGGCGATGTTGCCGTTGGGCGTCAGCAGATAGCGCAC
>DFGF01000126.1:0-226 GCA_002371715.1 Prevotella sp. UBA3757 | reverse complement strand
TTCAGGGCCAGGTTGCCGTTGGGCAGTAGCAGGTAGCGGAGGTCGAAGTCGCCGATGAATGACGACGTGGCGGTGTTGACGTTGTCGCGGTAGCCGAACTGTCCGTTGACCAGGAGCCGGTTGTTGAGCATGCGTCCGCTGACGAGTCCTTCGTACTCGGCGTTGTTCCAGCCCTCGTCGCCTGTCGAGATGTTGGCTCCGAAGTTCCAGTTGTTGCTCTTGATGA
>DFGF01000043.1:31011-34092 GCA_002371715.1 Prevotella sp. UBA3757 | reverse complement strand
CCTTCTTCACCATGTCGCCAGCAAAACTCAGACCGGCAGGTCCAGAACCCACAACAGCAATCTTAATGCCGTTGGCAGGTGCAATTTCCGGCAGAGAGATGTTACCGCTCTCACGTTCAAAGTCGGCAGCAAAACGTTCCAGGTATCCGATGGCCACGGCTGGTTCGTTCATCTTCAGGTGGATGCACTTGCTTTCGCATTGTTTTTCCTGCGGACATACGCGACCGCATACGGCGGGTAGGGCAGAGGTGTCCTTCAACACTTTGGCGGCAGCCAGGAACTGGCCGCGCTCAATATTCTTGATGAACGACGGAATGTTGATATTGACCGGACAGCCTTCCACGCAGGTTGGCTTGGCACAGTCCAGACAACGCTTGGCTTCCGTCATGGCCATTTCCTTGGTCAGGCCGATGTTGACTTCTTCGGTACGCGTGGTGGCACGGTAGACAGGGTCAAGTTCAGGCATCTTGACACGCTCAATGGCCGTGCGCTCCTTGGGCTTCATCGACTTGCGGAGTTCATTGCGCCATGCGGCATTGCGGTCAGTGAGTATGGCAATGGTGTCATTGGTAGGGTCGTCGTCCATCACGATATCGGTAGTGGAAGCCGATGCTTCATTGTTCACCTTGCTATCGCCATTCACCAGGTGCTCCTCGTAGTGGGCCAACTCCTCCTGTTCTTCGCGCTTGAAGGTGTTCATGCGCTTGAACATCTCGTCCCAGTCAACCAGTGCACCGTCAAATTCCGGTCCGTCGATGCAGACGAACTTGGTCTTCCCACCGATAGTCAGTCGGCATGCACCACACATGCCCGTACCGTCGACCATAATCGTATTCAGCGACACCTCGCACGGAATGCCGTGCTTCTGGGCTGTCAAGTTCGAGAATTTCATCATGATGGGAGGGCCTATGGCAAAAATCTTGTCGACATGCTCCTGTTCGATGAACTTCTCAATACCGACAGTCACAACGCCCTTCTCGCCATACGAACCGTCGTCGGTCATGATGATCACTTCGTCAGAACTCTCGCGCACCTTGTCTTCCAGTATAATGAGGTCCTTTGAACGGCCGGCCATCACCGACAGCACGCGGTTGCCAGCCTGCTTCAGGGCTTGGATGATGGGTAGCATTGGAGCCACGCCAAGTCCGCCACCGGCACAAACCACCGTGCCGTACTTCTCAATCTTGGTTGGATTGCCTAAGGGGCCTACCACGTCGGCCACCTCGTCACCCTCGTTCAGTGCGCACAGTTTCTTGGACGAAAGTCCTACCATCTGTACGACCAGCGTGATGGTGCCCTTGTCTATGTCGGCACCGGCAATGGTCAGCGGCATGCGCTCACCTTTCTTGTCAACGCGTACGATGACGAAATTGCCAGCCTTACGGCTCCTGGCTATCAGCGGAGCTTCAATCTCGAAAAGGAATACCTTCTCGGAAAACTGCTCCTTACGGATAATCTTATTCATATCTGTTTAGTTTTTCCTTAGTTTATCAGTCTATCATTTCAAAACCGGTGTAGGGCACGAGTGCGCGTGGAATGCGTATGCCCTCAGCCGTCTGGTTGTTCTCGAGCAGTGCAGCCACTATGCGTGGCAAAGCTAAAGCCGAGCCGTTTAGCGTATGGCAAAGTTCAGTCTTCTTATTGTCAGCACGACGGTAGCGGCACTTCAGACGGTTGGCCTGATAGGTGTCGAAGTTGGAAACTGATGACACTTCGAGCCAGCGTCCCTGAGCCTCCGAGTAGACCTCGAAATCGTAGCAGATGGAGCTGGTGAACGACTGGTCGCCGCCACACAGCAGAAGGATTCTGTAGGGCAGTTCCAGCTTCTTGAGCAATCCCTCGACATGTTCGAGCATTTCCTTGTGGCTCTCTTTAGAGTGCTCGGGCTTATCGATGCGTACAATCTCAATCTTCGAGAACTCATGCAGGCGGTTCAGTCCGCGGACATCCTTACCATACGAACCTGCCTCACGACGGAAACACTCCGTGTAGGCGCAGTTCTTGATTGGCAACTGGGCCTCGTCAAGGATGACGTCACGGTAGATGTTGGTCACGGGCACCTCAGCGGTAGGAATGAGATAGAAATCGTCAACCTCGCAGTGGTACATCTGTCCTTCCTTGTCAGGCAACTGGCCCGTACCATAGCCTGAAGCGGCATTAACCACCGTGGGCGGCATGATTTCCGTATAACCGCTCTTGCGGGCTTCATCCAGGAAAAAGTTGATGAGCGCACGCTGCAGGCGGGCACCCTTGCCGATATAGACGGGGAAGCCGGCACCCGTAATCTTCACACCGAGGTCAAAGTCTATGAGGTTGTACTTCTTGGCCAGCTCCCAGTGGGGCAGCGGGTTCTCAATACCCAGCTTCGGGTTGACATCCCAGTTGCCTACGGTGTCTGTTGCGGTACACTCCTTCAGGTTTGACTTCACCACATGGTTGTCCTCAGCGGCAGCACCCTCGGGCACTTCGTCGTAGGGAATGTTTGGAATCTGGCACAGCAGGCGTGTCATCTCCTCCTGAGCCTCAGTCATCTGCTGCTCAAGCTGCTTGTTGGTCTCCTTCATTTCCGACACCTGGGCCTTGATGGCATCAGCCTCGGCTCGTTTGCCCTCCTTCATCAGACCGCCAATCTGCGCAGCCATCTTCTTGGCTTCACTCAGGTTCTGGTCCAGCTGCTGCTGTGATTCACGACGTTTCTTGTCGACAGCCAGTACCTCGTCGATAGCCTCACGTGCACCTTTAAAGTGTTTCTTCTCTAACCCGCGAACCACGCGGTCTGTCTCCTCTGTAATGAGTTTCAGTGTAAGCATAATATCAATTTACTGTTTTGACAATTTACTATTTAATGATTTTGGCTGCAAAATTACAAAAAAATTATAAGAAAAGGTACGACTTCCCTTAGAAAATCGCACCTTATGATTATAAAATGAAGTTTTTGTGCTTGTTATACAATACCCTGGGCCATCATAGCCGAAGCTACTTTCATGAAACCTGCCACGTTAGCACCCTTGACATAGTTGATGTAACCGTCAGCCTGTGTACCGTATTTCACGCAATTCTCGTGAATGTCGTTCATGATGC
>DFGF01000043.1:30355-30938 GCA_002371715.1 Prevotella sp. UBA3757 | reverse complement strand
AGTCGTCAACCTCCTTGGCAGTCCATGACAGACGCTCAGAGTTCTGCGACATTTCCAGACCCGATACCGATACACCACCGGCGTTCGAGGCTTTACCAGGAGCATAGAGCAGTTTGTTGTCCTGGAAAATCTTGATGGCCTCAGGCAGTGAAGGCATGTTGGCACCCTCAGCAACAGCAATCACGCCATTGTCAACAAGAGCCTGAGCCTGCTCGCCGTTAATCTCATTCTGCGTAGCGCAAGGCAGTGCAATGTCGGCCTTCTCGTGCCAGGGACGCTCGCCAGCATGATAGACAGCGTTGGGATATTCCTCAGCATACTCCTTGATACGGCCGCGCTCCACGTTCTTCAGTTCCTTCACATACTCGAGTTTCTCGAAGGTGATACCGTCAGGGTCGTAGATGTAACCGTCAGAGTCAGAGAGCGTCATGGGGATGGCACCCAGCTGGAGACACTTTTCGGTAGCATACTGAGCCACGTTACCTGAACCGGAAATCAGCACCTTCTTACCCTTCAGTTCGATGCCACGCGTAGCAAGCATAGAGGTCAGGAAGTAGACGCAACCGTAACCGGTAGCCTCAGG
>DFGF01000043.1:30116-30243 GCA_002371715.1 Prevotella sp. UBA3757 | reverse complement strand
ACTGGTGGGTGAGCTTCTTGTACTGGCCAAACAGATAGCCTACCTCGCGGCCACCGACACCGATGTCACCGGCGGGTACGTCCTCGTCAGGACCGATTACGCGATACAACTCGTTCATGAATGCCTG
>DFGF01000043.1:21594-30048 GCA_002371715.1 Prevotella sp. UBA3757 | reverse complement strand
GCAGAAACGCATTACCTCAGCGTCACTCTTACCACGGGGAGAGAAGTCAGAACCACCCTTGGCACCACCCATGGGCAGGGTTGTCAGTGAGTTCTTGAAGGTCTGCTCGAAAGCCAGGAACTTCAGGATGCCCAGGTTGACACTCTTGTGATAACGGAGACCGCCTTTATACGGGCCAATGGCGTTGTTGTGCTGGATACGGTAACCCATGTTGGTCTGGACCTTGCCCTGGTCGTCAACCCATGTGATGCGGAACTCGTAAACACGATCGGGAATGCAAAGGCGCTCAATCAGATTGGCCTTTTCAAACTCGGGGTGCTTGTTGTACTCTTCCTCGATGGTGGGAAGTACCTGACTGACGGCCTGGATGTACTCCGGCTCATTGGGAAATCTCTGCTTCAGATCTTCTACAACTTTTGCTGCATTCATAATCTTTTTACTTTTTAGTGTTGTTATACTTGTAATTGATGTTGTTTCTTGTTTGCGGTTGCAAAATTACATCAAAAAACAATTAAAACCAAACATTTCGTCAGAAAAAACACGAAAACGCTTACGTTTTGTTACTTAATTGATATATATCAAGGATAAGTGATAGTTTTATGCAGTCTTTATGTGCGCGAGAACAAACGAACGGGCTGGCAGATAAAAGAAGAGTTGTCGTTCAACTTGTGAACGACAACTCTTCTTTTCCTTCTGGTTTCTCGATGTGGATGGTGGCACCCGGTGCCAAATCTCCGTTGACTATCAGTTCCGATATACCATCTTCTATATATGTCTGTATGGCTCGCTTCAGCGGGCGGGCACCAAACTGGACGTCGTAGCCCTTCTCGGCTACAAACATCTTGGCCTCTTCGCTCAGATCCACCTGGAATCCTAATTCGCCGATACGCTTGTAGAGTCCTTTCAGTTCTACGTCGATAATCTGTTTGATGGCATCCAGGTCTAACTGGTCGAAGGTGATGATTTCGTCCAGACGGTTCAGAAACTCTGGCGAGAACTGCTTCGACAGTGCTTTCTGTACGATTTGCCGTGCGTGTTCCTTGTCCTGTTCGTTCAGTGCCAGTGCTGACGACGAGTGGGCGCTGAATCCTACGCCTCGTCCGAACTCCTTCAGCTGGCGTGTGCCCGCATTCGATGTCATGATGATGACCGTATTGCGGAAGTCCACGAACCGGCCGTTGCCATCTGTCAGCCGACCCTCATCCAGTACCTGCAACAGCAGGTTGAACACGTTGCCGTGTGCCTTCTCAATCTCGTCGAGCAGCACGATGGAGTAGGGATGCTGGCGCACGCGCTCTGTCAGCTGGCCACCCTCTTCATAGCCCACGTAGCCCGGAGGCGCACCAATCAGTCGGCTCACATTGAACGACTCCGTATATTCGCTCATGTCAATACGTATCAGCGCGTCTGTCGAACCAAACATAAACTCGGCCAGTTTTTTTGCCAGATATGTCTTGCCAACGCCTGTGGGACCTAAGAACATGAACACGCCGATGGGATGGTTGGGCTCTTTCAGCCCCACGCGGTTGCGCTGGATAGCTCTCACCATCTTGTCGATGGCCTTGTCCTGGGCAATGACCTGCTGTTTAAGCTCCTGGGCCATGCCCTTGAGTCGGATGCCCTCTTCCTGGGCCATGCGCTGCACGGGTATGCCTGTCATCATCGATACGACGTCAGCCACCTCGTCGGCGGTAACTTTCTGCCTGACGTCCACTTCACCCTCGAGCCACTTGCGGTTCAACTCCTGCAGCTGGCGTTCCAGTTCGGTCTGGCGGTCACGGTAGCTGGCTGCCAGTTCGAAGTTCTGGTTTCCCACAGCCTGGGTCTTGCGCTCCTTGATCTGCTTGATTTCCTTCTCCATCTCGGCAATCTCTGGCGGCAGGTCGGCATTCTGCAGGTGTACGCGTGAACCGACCTCGTCAAGTGCGTCAATAGCCTTGTCGGGCATGAAGCGGTCGTTGACGTAGCGGTCTGTCAGTTTGACACACGCCTCCAGGGCCTCGTCTGTATAGGTCACGTGGTGGTGGTATTCGTAGCGTCCCTTCACGTTTTTCAGTATCTGCAGGGTCTCCTCGTTGGTGGTGGGCTCCACCAGCACTTTTTGGAAACGACGCTCCAGTGCACCGTCTTTCTCAATGCTGTTGCGATATTCGTCCAGTGTCGTGGCACCGATACACTGGATGGTGCCTCGTGCCAGTGCCGGTTTCAGTATGTTGGCAGCGTCCATCGTTCCAGCAGCCGAACCCGCACCAATCATGGTGTGAATCTCGTCAATGAAGATGATGATGTCTGGATTCTGCTCCAGTTCCTTGACCAGCATCTTCATGCGCTCTTCAAACTGGCCACGGTATTTGGTGCCAGCCACCACGCCTGTCATGTCCAGTGTGACAAGCCGCTTGTTGAAAAGCATGGGCGAGCAGTGGTGACTGGTAATCATCTGTGCCAGTCCCTCAACGATGGCGCTTTTACCTACGCCCGGTTCGCCAATGAGTATGGGGTTGTTCTTCTTACGACGGCCCAGAATCTCTACCACACGTTGAATCTCACGTTCGCGTCCCACACACGGGTCTAGCTTTCCTTCCTGCGCCTGCTTGGTCAGGTCGGTACCGAAATTATCGAGCACGGGGGTCTTCGACTTGGTCTTTTGCTGCTGCTGGGTGGTTGTGGCCTTTCCGGCTGACGATCCGTTGGATGCCGTATTGCCGCCTGTGGCGGTGTCGTCCTCCTCTTCGTAGTCCTCGTCAGGCAGTCCTATACCGTTTTTCACGCTAAACATGGTCAGCGCGTCTTCATAGTTCATGTTGTTCATCTCTAATACTTGTTTCGCTCCAGTCTCCGTCTGGTCGTGCAGTATGGCCAACAGCAGGTGCTGTTCCTCCACTCGCGTGGAGCGTTGCAGGCGGGCTTCGAGCACGGCCAGTTTCAGAATGTTGCTGGCCTTCTCGTTTAACACTAATTGCTGGGTGTAGATAGGTCTTCCAATCTCGTCTTCACGCACGCGGGTTTCCAATTCGGTCTTGACACTCTGCAGATTGATGTCCAGACGCTGGAACACGTTGAACACCGGACCGTCCTTCAGTCGCAGCATTCCTAACAGCAAGTGCTCTGGAGCCACGCTCTGGCTGGCCAGTCGGGCTGCTTCTTCGCGCGAATAGGCGAGAATCTCGGATACCTTGGGTGAAAACTGACTAGTCACGTAATTTACTATTTGACAATTTTACTATAATACAATTTCTTTTCAACCATAGAGATTACAAATTCCGTGCCAAAACCTTCTGATGGGTAATATTGTTGGGCAACTCTGTCTGATAGTGTGTCACCATAATCATGGTCTTGTTGCGTCGCTGACAAAATGTCTCGATGACGTCCTTCGCCAGCCGACGGTTCCAGAGGTCCAAGCCGTGCAGCGGTTCGTCAAGAATCAGCAGTTGTGGGTCTTTGACGAAGGCGCGCGCCAGCAGCACCAGCCGCTGTTCGCCGCTCGACAGGGTGAGGAATGGCCGGTCGGCCAGTTCGCCAATGCCAAAGATGTCCAGCCACCAGCGGCACTTGGCGTAATCCTCGGCCTTGGGTATGGCGTATAGGCCTATCGAGTCCATCAGTCCGCTGGCCACGATGCGTATGGCTGGCAGGTTGCGCTTGTAGCTGCGGTGCATCTCAGGCGACACGTAGCCAATATGCTTCTTGATGTCCCAGATGCTTTCACCCGAACCTCGCGGACGGTCGAACAGGGTGATGTCGCAGGCATAGCTTTGTGGATTGTCTGCACAGACGAGTGAGAGCAGTGTCGACTTGCCACTGCCATTCTGTCCTGTCAGTGCCCATCGCTCTCCGTTCCTGACCGTCCACTCTATTTTATTTAAAATAGTACGCGAACCATATTTAATAGTGACGTCGTGCATGTCTATGACATGTTGGCAGTCATAGTCGTTGTCATGATAGGGCAGTGCCAGTATGGCTGCGCGCTTCTCTTCCGACAGCACATGTTCAGGGGCAGGCTCCAGTGATGACTGTTCGACCACCTCGTCGGCATACTCGGGAATATCGTCCGTCTTGGCTATGACGAGCATGATGTCCATGTCGCGCTCACGGGCCAGCATCTGCAAGAGTTCCTTCAGCTGGTCACGCGTCTCAGCGTCCAGCCCGATGAAGGGGTTGTCCATAATCAGCAGGCTCGGATTGGCAAAGAGCGTCTTCGTCAGCTGAAACTTTCGCAGTTCGCCGCTGGACAGCGTGATGATGTACTTGTCCAGAAAGTCTTCCATATTGAAAAGCCGATAGAGCTGTTGCCGCATCTGTCGGCGCTCGTCGGTGTCCTGGCCGGTCAGCAGGTAGGCCCGTTGCAGCTGTTCGCCTACGGTAGGTGTCTCGTGGTCAATGTCGTGCTGATTCCAGCGCAACTGCAGGTAGTACTGGCCGTCTACGTTGACGCCATACGAATCTGTAAAGGCTATGTATCTCACACGGTCTGAGGCCAGCTGCCGTCGCAACTGTTCTACGTAGAGCGTCTTTCCGCTGCCGTTACGTCCTGCTATGACTGTTATTTTTCCCATCTTTCCTTTTTACCTTTTTACTTTTTTATTTCTTTACCCTGTCCTTGTTCTTGATGACGAAGTCCTTCCAGCCTTTGTAGTGTGTATCGCTCACCGGACGGTTCATCTGCATATAGTGGCAGTAGGCAGCACCTAAGGCGTCTGTAGCATCCATGAACTTGCTGAGGGCCTCCTTGTCGAATTTCAGCAGGCGTTGCAGCATGCCCGCCACCTGCTCCTTCGAGGCTGCACCATTGCCTGTAATGGCCATCTTGATTTTCATCGGTGCATATTCGTGGACGGGCACGCCATGGTGAATGGCAGCGGCTATGGCCGTTCCCTGCGCACGTCCCAGTTTCAGCGTGGTTTGCACGTTCTTCTGCAGGAATGGGGCCTCAATGGCCATCTCGTCAGGCAGGTAGCCGTCAATGATGCCGGTGACGCGCTCAAAGATGTGTCCCAGTTTCAGGTAGCCGTCGCCAAACTTCCGAAGGTCTATCACGCCCATCGTCACCATTTCCGGCTTGTTGTCTGTGACCTTGATGATGCCATACCCCATGATGTTGGTGCCAGGGTCTATGCCTAATATTATTTTCTCCATGGGTTTCGTCTTTGGGTGATAGGGGTTAGTGGTTGGCGCTTCGAACTGGCAGCGGGAATCTGCGGCTCCTGCACGGGTTCGCTCTCGTTGCCATAGCGGTCAAGGGTGGTGACGGCATAGTGAAGGGGCTGCGACGGTATGCCACTGCCGGGAACAAACAACGACTGCCAGGGGTGGCGTATTGCTATCAGGTTGGCCGGGTCGTTCGTGTCGACGGGCTTTTCTTTTGAGGCGTAGACATTATACAGCAGGTAGGGGCCGTCGCTCCTGTCGCTGGCTCCGCTCCATGTCAGGTTGTCGCCTTGCCGGCTATGCGTCACGTGCAGGGTCGTGGGGGCCGTCGGATGGAGGCTCTGTGCCCAGGTCATGGGTGGAACGAGGGCTGGCTGGCGGTCAAACCACGTGACGTAGTCCAGCACACCCTTGTGGTTGTCCAGCAGGAACTTGGCCCGGAAGTAGCAGTGCCCCATGCCAATCTGACGCGTCACGTTCAGTTGGCGCTTGATTTCCGGCAACTGGAAACGCCCCTCCCTTGGGTCGAGCATGTAGACGGCCAGTCCTGACACGACAGTGCGCCCATAGCTGTTTTCCTGCCAGTCAAGGGCAAAGGGGTAGAAGTTATTGCCCTGGAAGTACATCATGGGATAGAGTTGGTCCATCAGCCCCTCGCGCAACCACTGCTGGGCGTCTTGCGCCACACGCCTGCGTGCATTCCATCCGTTTGAGCGGTAGCGCGCCAGGTCGTCATATTTGCCTATGGGCGAACAACTCAGCTTCACCCACGGCTTCAGCATCTTGACGCGATGGTGAATGGCCCTCACAATGCGTGTGATATTGTCTGTCCACATCTTACCCCTCCATGTCTCGGGATAGCGGATGTAGTCCAGGTGTATGCCGTCAATATCGTAGCGCTCCGTAATCTCCTGGCAGATGTTGGCCAGATAGTCGGCAGTCAGGTATGCCTCAGGATGCAGATAGCCCTCGTCGCCAACCTTTATGACCATTGACGGATAACGCTGACGGATGCGGCGACAGCCGTACGAGTTCCATTTGCCAACAGGTATGGTGACTACCCAGGCGTGCAGCTCCATGCCCCGCCGGTGACATTCGTCAATGGCAAACTGTAGTGCGTCGTAGCCTGGCGACACACCGGGCTTGCCCGACAGGCAGCCGTCCCAAGGCTCCAGTGCCGAGGGGTAGATGGTGGTGGCACGCACGCGCGTCTGTAGCAGGACGGTGTTGACGCCTGCCTGCTTCAGCCGGTCCAGCATCTGGCAGAGTTCCTGTTTCTGGGTCTCAATGCCCATCCCTCCGTAGGCATAGGTGCTGGGCCAGTCTATGCCGCCAATGGTGGTGAGCCATACGGCACGCACTTCATATTTTGGCGTCGTATGGGCATTTAATGTTGTAAATAATAGGAATATGTAAAGAAATCGCTTCAATTTTCAACTTTTTGCCTGCAAAGTTACGAAATTCTCTAAACTTTTTCTTACCTTTGCCGGAAGTTTTTAAAAAATTAGCAAATTTATGATTACTTTTCTACTGAGCCTGGTGGCTCTTGTGTTAGGTTACGTGGTTTACGGACGCTTCATCGAGCGGGTGTTCGGACCTGACGACCGCGTGACGCCTGCCGTCGAGAAAGCGGACGGCGTAGATTTCGTCGTGCTTCCTAACTGGAAGATTTTCATGATTCAGTTTCTGAACATTGCGGGCACAGGCCCCATCTTCGGCGCTATCATGGGTGCCAAGTTCGGTCCTGCGGCCTACTTGTGGATTGTGCTGGGCTGCATCTTTGCCGGTGCCGTCCACGACTATCTGAGTGGCATGTTGTCCATGCGTAACGGTGGTGCAGGTCAGCCGGAGTTGATTGGACGCTACCTGGGTGACTCGACTAAGAAGGTGATGCTGGTATTCTCCGTTTTCCTACTGATGATGGTGGGTGCCGTCTTTGTCTATAGTCCTGCACTCATTCTTGGCAAGATGTGCAGCGACGACCTCCTGTGGGTTTACATCTGGTGTGGCATCATTTTCGCCTACTACTTCATTGCCACGATGATGCCTATCGACAAGATTATCGGCAAGATATACCCCCTGTTTGCCATCTCCATGCTCTTCATGGCCGTGGCTCTCATGGTGGTGCTGTTTGTCAAGTGGCCTACGCTGCCTGAGCTTTACAACGGACTGAGTGGCGAGGGCTTCACCACGCCTATCTTCCCGGCACTGTTCATCACCATTGCCTGTGGTGCCATCAGCGGCTTCCACGCTACTCAGACGCCTCTGATGGCCCGTTGTGTCAAGGATGAGAAGATGGGGCGTCCGCTGTTCTACGGTGCCATGATTACCGAGGGACTGGTAGCCCTCATCTGGGCCACCGTCTCTATGTATTTCTTCTATGGCGGTGCTGCCCAGGAGCTGGGTCAGCCGCTGTCGCTGCAGGCTCCTGAGGTGGTGACGGCTGTCAGCCAGGGCTGGCTGGGCACGTTTGGCGGCATCCTGGCCCTGCTGGGTGTCGTGGCCGCTCCCATCACCAGTGGTGATACGGCGTTGCGTTCAGCCCGCCTCATCATTGCCGAGTTCATCCACCTGGAACAGAAAAGTATCATGAAGCGCATCTGGATCTGCATTCCGCTGTTTGGCGTGACGATGCTGCTGTTGTTCTACAATATCGAGAATCCTGATGGCTTCAACGTCATCTGGAGCTGGTTCGGCTGGTCTAACCAGACGCTGGCTGTCTTCACCCTCTGGGCCATCACTGTCTATCTGGTGCGTGAGCAGAAGCCTTACTGGGTCACGCTGCTGCCTGCCCTGTTCATGACTGTGGTCTGCTCGTCATTCTTCATGGTATCGAAGAACTCGCTGGGTCTCGACATCATGGTGGGCTATGGCGTTGGCGGTGCTGCGCTCATCATTGCCGTGGCATGGTTCTTTACTTGGAAAAGTAAAATCGCAAAATCGTGAAATTGTCAAATAGTGAAATCTTAAAACAGTAAATGTACGGCTTATGTTAAGTGTAGAAGAATTAGTTGACAGGCTCATTGACCTGTCGTTTGCCGAGGATATCGGCGACGGTGACCATACCACCTTGTGTTGTATTCCTGAGGACGCTATGGGCAAGAGCCATCTGCTCATCAAGGAGGATGGCATTCTGGCTGGCGTCGAGGTGGCCAAGGAGGTGTTCCGTCGTTTCGACCCTGACATGCAGGTCGAGGTGCTCATGCAGGACGGCACGCGTGTAAAGAAGGGCGACATCGCCATGATTGTTACCGGGCGTGTGCGCTCTCTGCTGCAGACCGAGCGTCTGATGCTGAACATCATGCAGCG
>DFGF01000043.1:20275-21515 GCA_002371715.1 Prevotella sp. UBA3757 | reverse complement strand
AGCGGCATTGCCACCATGACCGACCGCTACGTGCAGCGGCTGAAGGGTACCAACACCCGTGTGCTCGACACGCGCAAGACCACGCCGGGCATGCGCATGCTCGAGAAGCAGGCCGTCAAGATTGGAGGCGGCTGCAACCATCGCATCGGTCTCTTCGATATGATTCTGCTCAAGGACAACCACGTCGACTTTGCCGGTGGCATCACTAACGCCATCGACCGCTGCCATAAGTATTTGGACGAGAAGGGATTGAAACTGAAGATTGAAATAGAGGTTCGCTCCTTCGACGAACTCCGGCAGGTGCTCGACCATGGTGGTGTTGACCGCATCATGCTCGACAACTTCTCCGTGCCCGACACGAAGAAGGCTGTCGACCTGATTGCCCATCGTTACGAGACGGAGTCCTCGGGTGGCATCACCTTCGACACCATCCGCGACTATGCCGAACAGGGTGTCGATTTCATCTCGGTGGGGGCACTGACCCACTCGGTCAAGGGGCTGGACATGTCATTTAAAGCATGCTGAGAGAGTTGACAGTTGAGAGTTGACAGTTGAGAGTTGACAGTTGAGAGTTGACAGTTATGGTGAGAGTACTTTTGTCCTTTTGCTTATTAGTTCTTCTGATTTCTTGTGGAGAAGATAAAACTGTCAACTATCAACTGTCAACTGTCAACTATCTAAGTCCTGTCGACTATGAAATCACGCTGGCAGGCAATTTCGGTGAACCACGTCCGTGGCACTTTCATGGCGGACTGGACATCAAGACCAACAACGAGGAGGGAAAGCCGATTTTTTCCATTGCCGAGGGCTACGTCAGCCGGCTGACCGTTGGCATGTATGGGTTTGGCAACGCCATCTACGTCAACCACCCTGACGGCCATACCAGCGTCTACTGCCATCTGCAGCGCTTTGCCCCTGAATACGAAGCCCTGATGCAACGTAAGGGCCACGACACGTTGTCGATGGTTTTGCCACCGACGCAGTTCCCTGTCAAGGCAGGCCAGCTGATAGCCATCAGTGGCAACACAGGCCACTCCACAGGTCCGCATCTGCACCTGGAAATCCACGACACCGAGACGTGGGTCATGCGCGACCCCATGCAATTTCTGGGTCACCTGATAGCCGACACCGTAGCGCCGCAGGCGCATTCGCTGATGGCCGTCCCCATGCCAGGCGAGGGCGTGTTCTGTGGCAGTCCTGACAAGCAGACCTTCCCCATCAACCAACCTTCTACCAAGGT
>DFGF01000043.1:15130-20161 GCA_002371715.1 Prevotella sp. UBA3757 | reverse complement strand
TTCGCACTCTGGGCCGACGACTACAGCGAGGCCACCTACCACCACTACGGCATCCGTCGTATGCAACTCCTGGTGGATGGTCGCGAGGTGTTCCGATCTGATGTCGACAGCATCCCCATCAGTTGCCAGCCGGAGGTCAACCTCTGGGGCGACTACGACTACTGGCGTCATCACCGCAGATGGTATATGAAAGCCTATCGCGAACCGCGCATGCGCCTGCCCATTCTTCACACTGACCTCCATCGCGGCATTGTCAATTTCAACGAGGAGCGCCCCTACAGGCTGACCTTTGTGCTGAGCGATTACCAGAACAATCGTGCCACCTACCACCTGACCGTACTGGGCCAGCGTGATGCTTCCGTTAGTGTCGCTGCAGGGGCCAGGGCTGTGTCCGGCCAGCCCCGTCAGCCGGCATTGCTTGACGACTACCGCCTGTTCCGACAGTGCCTGTGGCCCCTGATGACCACGAAAAGATAGGGTAATCGTCACTTTTTTGCCGAATTGTTTGGCAGTGTCGCCGTCTTTTCGTAACTTTGCGGGATAGAAATTCAAACTAATCAGTAAAACGAATAAATTATGTTATCACAACAAGACCTGAAACAGCTGGCTCAGAAGGGTATTTCTGAGCAGCAGATTGAGAGACAGTTAAACGAGTTCAAGACCGGCTTCCCCTTCCTCCGTCTGGAGGCTGCTGCCGCCATCGGCCGTGGCATCATGGCTCCCACGGAGGCCGAGCGCAAGCAGTATGTAGAAGCCTGGCAACAGTATAAGTCCGAAGGCCGCCGCGTGGTGAAGTTTGTGCCTGCCTCGGGTGCTGCCAGCCGTATGTTCAAGGATATGTTTGCCTTTGTCGATGCTGACTACGACGTGCCCACGACGGATTTCGAGAAGAAGTATTTCGGAAATATCGAAAAATTTGCCTTCTATGCCGAACTGGATGCTGTCTGCCAGAAGAACTGTGGCAAGGGCGTCAAGGAACTCATGGCCGCCGGCGACTACAAGGCCGTGGCTGCTCAGATGCTCAAGGCCGAGGGACTGAACTACGGACAGCTGCCCAAGGGCCTGCTGCTGTTCCATAACTATCCCGAGGGACCGCGTACGCCCATGGAGGAGCATCTGGTCGAGGGTGCCCTGTATGCTGCGTCTAATGGCGAGGCTCATGTTCACTTCACCGTCTCTCACGAGCACATGGAGCTTTTCCGTCAGAAGGTGGCCCAGAAGGCTGACCAGTATGCCAAGAAGTATGGCATCAAGTACGACATCACCTTCTCCGAACAGAAGCCCTCGACGGACACCGTTGCTGCCAATCCTGACGGCACGCCGTTCCGCAACGACGACGGCTCGCTGCTGTTCCGTCCCGGTGGTCATGGTGCACTGATTGAGAACCTGAACGAGATTGAGGCTGACGTCATCTTTGTCAAGAACATCGACAACGTGGTGCCCGACCGCCTGAAAGCCGATACCGTGGAGTGGAAACAGGTTATTGCCGGCGTGCTGGTATGTCTGCAGCAGAAGGCCTTCGAGTACCTGCGCCTGCTCGATACTGGCAAGTACACGCATGAGCAGATTGAGGAGATGATTCGCTTCGTACAGCAGGACCTCTGCTGCCGCAAGCAGGACATCAAGGAACTGGAGGATGCCGATCTGGTCATCTATCTGCGCAAGAAGCTGAACCGCCCCATGCGTGTCTGCGGCGTGGTGAAGAACGTGGGCGAGCCTGGCGGCGGCCCGTTCCTGACCTACAACCAGGACGGTACAGTATCTCTCCAGATTCTGGAGAGCTCGCAGATTGACAAGTCTAACAAGGAGTATATGGAAATGTTTACCAAGGGCACGCACTTCAATCCCGTCGACCTGGTCTGCGCCGTCCGCGACTACAAGGGTCAGCCCTTCGACCTGCCCAAGTATGTTGACCCCACCACGGGCTTCATCTCCCAGAAGTCGAAGTCGGGCAAGGAGCTGCAGGCGCTGGAGCTGCCGGGACTGTGGAATGGTGCCATGAGCGACTGGTCGACAGTCTTCGTCGAGGTGCCCCTGTCTACGTTCAATCCCGTTAAGACCGTCAACGACCTGCTGCGCGACCAGCATCAGTAACTTTTTTATCGGTAATAAATAAAAAAAATAGCAAAATGTTTGGCTGTTTCGTGAAAATAGTGTACTTTTGCAGCCGAAATCAAAAAAATAGTAACAATGTATAGTTTCAATCTGATTAGCAACCTGATTATTATTCGACTGCGTAACAGTAGCCGGAAGTGACAGGGTGTAATCAGTTGACAAGCGAAACAACATAGTGTTGAACCAACATGGAGCCTTTCTCACTTCCGGGTGTAGAAAGGCTTTTTGTTGCTGTAGAAAATGAGAAGTAGACACGAAACGGAATTAGATAATAATTAAATGGTTAAATGAATCAATAAATTGTGAAATTGTAAAATTGTAAATTATTGTTATGGAAAGGTTGTTTATTTTCGACACGACGCTGCGCGACGGCGAACAGGTGCCTGGCTGCCAACTCAACACCGTTGAGAAAATCCAGGTGGCCAAGGCACTCGAACAACTGGGCGTCGATGTCATTGAGGCAGGATTTCCTGTGTCCAGTCCCGGCGACTATCACAGCGTGATTGAGATTTCAAAGGCCGTCACCTGGCCCACCATCTGTGCACTGACACGTGCAGTCGAGCACGACATCGACGTGGCCGTCGAGGCCCTCCAGTATGCCAAGCACAAGCGCATCCATACGGGCATCGGAACCAGCGAGGAGCATATCCGCTATAAGTTCAACTCCACCCGCGAACGCATCCTGGAGCGTGCCGTCGAGGCGACGCGCTACGCCAAGCGCTTCGTCGACGATGTCGAGTTCTACTGCGAGGATGCCGGACGTACGGACAATGAATACCTGGCTCAGGTGGTCGAGGCGGTCATCAAGGCCGGTGCCACCGTGGTTAATATTCCTGACACCACGGGCTACTGCCTGCCACAGGAGTACTACGATAAAATCAAGTACCTGCGCGACCACGTCGACGGCATCGACGCCGTCATCCTTTCTACGCATTGCCATAACGACCTGGGCATGGCTACGGCCAACACGCTGAATGGCGTGCTGGCGGGTGCCCGCCAGGTAGAGGTGACGGTCAACGGCATAGGCGAACGTGCCGGCAACACGTCGCTCGAGGAGATTGCCATGATTCTGAAGTGTCACAAGTCCATCGACATCGAGACGAATATCAACACCACCAAGATCTATCCCACCAGCCGCATGGTCAGCAGCCTGATGAACATGCCCGTACAGCCGAACAAGGCCATCGTGGGCCGTAACGCATTTGCCCACTCGTCAGGCATCCATCAGGATGGCGTGCTGAAGAATGTGCACACCTACGAAATCATGGACCCCAAGGACGTGGGTATCGACGACAACTCCATCGTGCTGACAGCCCGCTCCGGACGTGCCGCACTGAAGCACCGCCTGATGATCAATGGCGTGGACGTCAGCGACGAGAGGAAGATTGACAAGATTTACGAACAGTTCCTCGTCCTGGCCGACCAGAAGAAGGAAATCAGCGATGCCGACGTGCTCATGCTGGCTGGGGCCGACGTGGCCGACGCCCACGCCGTGCGCCTCGACTTCCTCCAGGTCACCACGGGCAAGGGCGTGCGCAGCGTGGCCTCCATCGGTCTCGACATCTCGGGTCAGAAGTTCGAGGCTGCTGCCAGTGGCAATGGCCCTGTCGATGCTGCCATCCGTGCACTGAAGAAGATCATCATGAAGCAGATGACGCTCAAGGAGTTTACCATCCAGGCCATCTCCAAGGGCTCCGACGACGTGGGCAAGGTGCACATGCAGGTGGAGTACAACGGCCAGATGTACTATGGCTTTGGTGCCAATACCGACATTGTCACGGCCTCCGTCGAAGCTTACATTGACTGTATCAATAAGTTTAAGGCAGAATAAAGACCCTCCCCCTGACCCCTCCCTGTGAGGGAGGGGAGTAGATAGTGACAGGTGGAGGATTTTTGTAAAATAGCATAAAAGCAAATAAAGATTATGGATAAGAATCAAGGAAATGAAGTAATGACTCCCCTCACTCGCAGGGAGGGGCAGGGGGGAGGGTCAGCCCTCTTCGACAAGATATGGGATGCCCACGTCGTCCAGAACGTCACCGACGGTCCCACCCAACTCTATATTGACCGCCTCTACTGCCATGAGGTCACCTCGCCACAGGCTTTCGAAGGCCTCCGTCAGCGCGGCATTCAGTGTTTCCGTCCGCAGCAGATTTTCTGTATGCCCGACCACAACACGCCCACGCACGACCAGGACCAGCCCATCCAGGACCCAGTCTCGGCCCGTCAGGTGGAAACATTGGCACGCAACGCCCGCGACTTCCATCTGACGCATTTTGCCATGAACTCGCGCGACAATGGCATCATCCACGTCGTAGGCCCCGAAAAGGGACTCTCGCTGCCTGGCATGACCATCGTCTGCGGCGACTCCCACACGTCTACTCATGGGGCCATGGGTGCCGTGGCTTTCGGCATTGGTACCAGCGAGGTGGAAATGGTCATGGCCTCACAGTGCATCCTGCAGCAAAAGCCTAAGTCCATGCGTATCACCATCGACGGACAGCTCCAGCGTGGTGTGACGGCCAAGGATGTGGCCCTCTACCTGATGGCCCAGATCACCACCAGCGGGGCCACGGGCTACTTCGTCGAATATGCCGGCGAGGTGGTGCGTAACCTCAGCATGGAGGGCCGCCTGACGCTCTGCAACCTCTCCATCGAGATGGGCGCACGTGGCGGATTCATTGCCCCCGACGACGTGACCTTCCAGTATCTCAAGGGTAGGGAGTATGCTCCCAAGGGTGACGACTGGGACAAGGCCGTAGCCTACTGGCAGACGCTGAAGAGTGACCCTGATGCCGTCTTCGACAAGGAACTGACATTCAACGCCGCCGACATCGAACCGCGCATCACCTATGGCACCAATCCCGGCATGGGCATCGGCATTACCGAGGCCATCCCTCATCCCTCATCCCTCAT
>DFGF01000043.1:4845-14965 GCA_002371715.1 Prevotella sp. UBA3757 | reverse complement strand
CTCATCCCTCATCCCTCAGCCCTCAGCCCTCATCCCTCACAAAGGCTCTCGACTACATGGGTTTCAAGCCCGGCCAGCGTCTGTTGGGTCACCCTGTCGACTACGTCTTCCTTGGGGCCTGCACCAATGGTCGTATCGAGGACTTCCGAGCCTTTGCCTCCATCGTCCGTGGCCGTCACAAGGCTGAGGGCGTTGTGGCCTGGCTTGTCCCCGGCTCTTGGGCCGTCCGCCAGCAAATCCATGACGAGGGTCTTGACACTGTGCTCGAAGCTTCAGGCTTCGAGATTCGCCAGCCTGGCTGTTCGGCCTGTCTGGCCATGAACGACGACAAGGTGCCTGCCGGCAAGTTGTGCGTCTCTACGTCCAACCGCAACTTCGAGGGTCGTCAGGGCCCTGGTTCGCGTACCATTCTGGCCTCGCCGCTCGTTGCTGCCGCTGCTGCCGTGACTGGCGTCATCACCGACCCGAGAGAGCTGCTTAAATGAAGAGTGAAGAGTTATCTACCGCTTTAATATAATCACCTACTGCATTATGAAACAGAAGTTTAACGTCATAACAAGCACCTGCGTACCCCTGCCTTTGGAGAACGTAGATACCGACCAAATCATACCGGCCCGATTCCTCAAGGCCACCACACGCGACGAGAAATTCTTTGGCGACAACCTCTTCCGCGACTGGCGCTACCGCCCGGACGGTTCGGTGGTTGAGGATTTCGTCCTCAACGACCCCCGCTATTCGGGCTGCATCCTTGTGGCGGGCAAGAATTTCGGCTCAGGCTCCTCGCGCGAACATGCCGCATGGGCCATTGCCGGCTATGGCTTCCGCGTGGTCATCAGCTCCTTCTTTGCTGACATCCACAAGAACAACGAACTCAACAACTTCGTGCTCCCCGTCCAGGTCAGCGACCATTTCTTGTCCGAACTGTTTCAGACAGTTCAAAGCGACCCCTCCACCCAGGTCGAGGTCAACCTCCCTGAGCAGACCGTCACCAACCTGGCCACGGGTCACAGCGAGCACTTCGACATCAACGCCTACAAGAAGCACTGCCTGATGAACGGACTGGACGACATCGACTTCCTGGTTGAGAGTCGCAGCAAGATTGAAGCATTTGAACAGTCACGACGATGAAAAGCTCATATATAGAAATCCTGGATTGTACGCTGCGCGACGGCGAACAGACCAGCGGTGTCAGCTTCCTGCCACACGAGAAGGTGGTGATGGCGCGCAAACTGCTGGGGGCTGTCAATGTCGACCGCATCGAGGTGGCCTCGGCACGTGTCAGCGACCGCGACAAGGAGGCGGTGGCTAAAATCTGCCACTATGCCGACAGACTGGGCCGTCTCAACAGTGTCGAGGTGCTCGGATTCGTGGATGGCGGACAGTCCGTCGACTGGATATGTTCCTGTGGCGGGCGGGTCATCAACCTGCTCTGTAAGGGCTCGCTGAAGCACTGTACGCAGCAGCTGCACAAGACCCCCGAACAGCACATTGCCGACATCCTTCAGGAGGTGGCCTATGCCCACGAGCGCGGCCTGTCCGTCAACCTCTACCTCGAGGACTGGTCGAACGGCATGAAGGATTCCCCCAAATACGTCTACCAGCTCATGGATGCCCTGACATCCCCCGCCCTGACATCCCCCGCCCAGCATTCGTCGTTCAACGTTCAACGTTCAACGTTCAACGTCCAGCGTTCAACGTCCAACGTCCAGCGTTTCATGCTCCCCGACACGCTCGGCGTCATGAATCCACTGCAGGTGGTCGAGTATTTCCGCAAGATGATCAAGCGCTACCCGGACGTCCATTTCGACTTCCACGCCCATAACGACTACGACCTGGCTGTCAGCAATTCGCTGGCGGCCGTGCTCAGCGGGGCCAGGGGACTGCACGTCACGGTCAACGGTCTGGGCGAGCGTTGCGGCAATGCTCCACTGGCCTCGGTACAGGCCATCCTCAAGGACCAGTTCCACGCACAGACCAGCATCGTTGAGAGCCAGCTCAACGACATCTCGCGCATGGTCGAGAGCTTCAGCGGCATTGCCGTCGCTCCCAACCAGCCTATCGTCGGTGAATATGTCTTTACCCAGGTGGCTGGTGTGCATGCCGACGGCGACTCGAAGGACCGACTCTACTACAACGAACTCATCCCCGAGCGCTTCGGGCGCAAGCGTGAGTATGCCCTGGGCAAGAACTCGGGCAAGGCGAGCATTGTCCGTAACCTCGAGGAATTGGGGCTGGAACTGACACCCGAACAGACGCGCCGCGTCACCGAGCGCATCACCGAACTGGGCGAGAAGAAGGAGATTGTGACGCAGGAGGACCTGCCCTACATCGTCTCCGACGTCCTGAAGCACGATGCTGCCGACGACAAGGTGAAGCTCATCAGCTACTTCGTCTCGACGTCGTACGGACTGAAACCAGGTGCCAACGTGCGCGTAGAGATCAATGGGCAGCAGTACGAGGCCGGGGCCACGGGCGACGGTCAGTACGACGCCTTTGTCAAGGCGTTGCGCTATATCTACAAGAAGTACCTGAACCGCACCTTCCCCATACTGGCCAACTACCAGGTGTCCATACCCCCGGGCGGACGGACCGACGCCCTGGTGCAGACGGTCATCTCGTGGCACACGGGCGACGGCCACCTGCTGCGCACGCGCGGTCTCGATGCCGACCAGACGGAGGCTGCCATCAAGGCCACCTTCAAGATGCTGAACATCGTCGAAAACGAATACAAGTCCCCCGTCTCTCAGTAATTAATTTCTGATTATCACTTAACAAGAATAATATGAATCTGAAAATTGCAATTCTCGCGGGCGATGGTATCGGCCCCGAAGTCATGAAACAGGGTGTGGCCGTGCTCGACGCCATTGCTCGCAAGTGTAACCACCAGTTCGAGTACAGCGAGGCCCTGGTCGGGGCCTGTGCCATCGACGCCTGTGGCGACCCTTATCCCGAGTCTACTCACAACGTCTGCATGGAGGCCGATGCCGTACTGTTTGCTGCCGTCGGCGATCTCCGCTACGACAACGACCCCACGGCCAAGATCCGTCCTGAGACGGGACTGCTGGCCATGCGCAAGAAGCTGGGCCTCTTTGCCAACGTGCGCCCCGTGGCCACCTTCGACTGCCTGCTCCACAAGTCGCCGCTGAAGGAGGAACTGCTGCGCGGTGCCGACTTTGTGGTCATCCGCGAACTGACCGGCGGCATGTATTTTGGCCAGAAGCACCAGGACAACGACATGGCCTACGACACTAACATCTATACGCGACCCGAGATTGAGCGTATCCTTCGGGTGGCTTTCGACATGGCCATGCAGCGCAAGCGCCACCTGACCGTGGTCGACAAGGCTAACGTGCTGGCATCCAGCCGACTGTGGCGACAGATTGCCAAGGAGATGGAACCGCAGTATCCTGACGTCACCACCGACTATATGTTCATCGACAATGCCTCCATGCGCGTGCTGACGGAGCCCCGCTTCTTCGACGTCATCGTCACCGAGAACACCTTTGGTGACATTCTGACCGATGAAACGTCTTGTATTACGGGGTCCATGGGGCTGCAGCCGTCCAGTTCGCTGGGCGAGCACACACCGCTCTTCGAACCCGTCCACGGCTCGTGGCCGCAGGCTGCCGGTCAGAACCTGGCCAATCCGCTGGCCGAGATTCTCTCTGCCGCCATGCTCCTCGAGCACTTCGGACTCAGCCGCGAGGGGGCCCTCATCCGTGAGGCCGTCAACGCCTCGCTCGATGCCAACGTGCGCACGCCGGAAATCCAGACCGACGGTGCCCCCCATTACGGAACCCAAGAAGTAGGCCAATGGATAGTAGACTACATAGAAAAAGCATAAAAGCCCTGGTCCTGTGTGTTGCGATATTATCGCAACCCCTCTCCATCCAAGCCCAGGAGAACTGGCGCGACACCCTGACGGCCCTCAACGCCCAGATTGCCCACTCCCGCTGGTCCACGGACCTGCACCTGCGCAAGGCTCACGCCAACCTGCAGCTGAAGCAGTGGCAGTATGCCGTCGACGAGTACGCCCTCGTGCTCCACCACGAGCCGCGCAACCCCGCAGCCCTGTTCTACCGCGCCTATGCCAACACCCACCTGCGACGCTTCGACCTGGCCCGCAACGACCTCTCCGACCTGCTGGCGGCCTTTCCCCAGCACTTCGAGGCGCGCCTGTCCATGGCCGTCGTCCTGCAGCACACCGGCCGCAAACAGGAGGCCCTCGACCACCTGAACCAGGCCGTCATGCAGTGTCCTGACTCGGCGGTAGCCTATGCGGCGCGGGCCAACCTGGAGCGTGACATGAAGCAGGACGAGGCTGCCCTCTATGACTGGAAACAGGCCGAGCGTCTCGCACCGCGCGACCCTACCTACGTCGTCTCGCATGTCGACCTTCTGCTGGTCCTGGAGCGCCGCCGGGAGGCGCGCCGCGTGCTCGATGCGGCCGTCGCCCGGGGCATCCCTCGTGGCATGCTCCGCGACTGGTACGCCAAGTGCAAGCGGTAAGTTGAAAGTTAAGAGTTAAGAATTAAGAGTTAAGAAAAAATAGTGAAGAATAACAAACCATTGCGCCATCCCTCGAAGCGCCAGTTCCAGCTGTGCTTCCTGTCCGTCGTTGCCGTCCTGGCCGTCGGCAGGTATGGCTACCGGCACCTCAGTCTCGACCAGGTCCCCGACGTCACCCCTGTCATGGCCGAACGCCAGCACACACCCATCAGGAGCGTGCCGAGCTACAAGGAGGCATTCCCCGACAGCCAGAGCGTCCAGATTGTGGCTGCCGAGCGGTGGGGCGTGCGCCCCGTCCGCAACCGTGAGGATGCTGAATTGCGTAAGAAGGAACTGGTGTATGTCGGCTTGAGCCCCTACTACCATGTCGACCGTCTGAGCAGCTCCATCCCTTACCTCGTGCCGCGTGCCGCCCTGATGCTCCAGGACATTGGCGAGGCCTTCTTCGACAGCCTCCATGCCAAGGGCCTGCCCCTCCACCAGCTCATCGTGACCTCCGTGCTCCGAACCACCGACGACGTGGCCCGCCTGCAGCGTCATAATCCCAATGCCACCGAGAGGAGCTGCCACCTCTACGGCACGACTGTCGACATCTGCTACAACCGCTATCAGCCCCTGACGCGCGAGGTGCGCGACGACACGCTGAAGTGGGTGCTCTCCGAGGTGCTGCGCGACAAGCGCGACGAACGCCGTTGCTACATCAAGTACGAGGTCAAGCAGGGCTGTTTCCACATGACCGTCCGCTAACGTTCAACGTTCAATGTTCAATGTTCAACGTTCAATGTTCATCGTTCAACGTTACTTCACTTTGATGCACATTTTCGTCAGGTCGTCGCTGGGCTCGGCATCGCCCACAAACTCAGCGACGGCCTGGTGGATGGCTTCTGACGTCTGACGGGCATCGCCCAGGTCGTGCTGCAGCAACTCCTGCAGGCGCTCGTCGCCGAACTGCTCCTGATGGGAGTTTTCGGCCTCGTTGATGCCGTCGGTATAGACGAACAGCGTGCGACCGTGCATGTCGTCGACCTCCTCGCCCTCGTAGGCCAGCTCCGGCCACAGGCCGATGGGCGCATTCGGCTCCATCTGCATGAACTTGCCGTCCAGCAGGGGCGGGTTGTGGCCGGCATTGCAGTACTCCATGTGGCCCGACTTGAGGTTGATAAGCCCGATGAACATCGTGACGAACATGCCCTGCTCGTTGTCCTCGGCCAGTGCATGGTTCAGCCGCGTGGCTATCGTCTCAGGGGGCAGCTTGCCGTCTACCAGCGTGCGGAACATACGCGTCACCTCGGCCATGTAGAGGGCGGCGGGCACACCCTTGCCGCTGACGTCGCCCACACAGAAGTACAGCATGTCGTCCAGCAGCGTGATACCGTACAGGTCGCCGCCCACCTCCTTCGCCGGCGTCATCATGGCGTAGATGTCTACATCCTTGCGCTGGGGGAAGACGTGGGGCAGCATGCGCCGCTGTATGTCGCGGGCTATGCGCAGCTCGCTCTCTATGCGCTCCTTGGCCTTCGTGGTGACCTCCAGCTTGTCGTAGGCTTCCTTCAACTGGCTGTTGACGGCCTCTAAGTGCTTCGTATGCTTATAACGGCGCCAGGCAAAGATGCTGAGAAACAGGATGGTCAGCGCGGCTATCGCGCCGCCGGCGGTCAGCAACAGACGGTTGTTGGCCAACTGCAGGTCCTTGGTCTCGTTCTCGGCAAAGGTGATGGCCAGCTCGGTGTCGAACTCGGTCATCTGTGAACGGGCCTCTGACGACAGCACCGAGTCCATGACCTCGCGCGTGCGCTTCTGCCAGTAGAGGGCACGGGGCAGGTCGCCTAACGCTTCGTAAATGGCGGCCTTCTGCGCACACTTGTTCTGCAGGTGTATCAGCTTGTCGGTGCGCCGCAGGGCCAGCTGCCACTGCTTGCTGTTGCGCGCCTGGTAGACGCTGATAAGCTCGCCGAACAGACCGCCCTGACCGCCATTCTGGGCTATGAGCTTCGCACGCTCCTTGTAGGCTTCCTCGAAACCCAGACTGTCGCCCTGGTTGAAGCGCACCAGGCACTTGTAGCTCCACGCCGTGATCTGGTTCATGGGTATCACGCCGGGCTCGTCCAGGGCCTTGCGCGCATTAACCTGCACCTCGTCGTAGTCTTTTTTGCGAAGGGCTATCTCGCAGAGTCCCAGGTAGCAGGGGGCTGCACTCTCCTCGGGCAGGTATTTCTCCTTCAGCACCAAGGCCTGGCGGAAACTCTTCTCGGCCAGCTCGTTGTTGCCCGACATCTCGCGGATGGAACCCAGCGTGAACGTGGCAAAGTACATGCCGATGTTGCTATGATTGTCCTTGGCCTCGTGGTACATGGCGTGGGCCAGCTTGACGCCCTGCTGGCGGTCCAGGTACTCAAAGGTGTAGATGGCCTCGTAGCTGCAGGCGCGGTAGTAGGTCTCCTGATAGGGCGAATGCTTGGTCGAAGCCTTCACCGACTTGACGGTCTCGAGATATTTGGCTGACTCGCGCGCGCTGTAAAAATAGTAGGCATCGTTGGTCAACTGCTGTAGCTCGGCAGGCAGTTGCTCCTCGGCCATGACGCGGGTCGTTACCGCCAGCATCGTCAGCAGTGTGGCCAGGAGAAGTGTGGTCGTTCGTTTCATTTTCCTTGTTAGTTTATAGCCGTAAATTGATGTTTTTGTAGAATTTTGTTGCAAATATAGTGATTTTCCGGTAATAATTTGTAATTTTGCAGCCAAAAATTGACATTTTTAAGTGTTTTTTTCGGAATGGGCATGATAAAAAGCGGAAAACGGGGTCTCGTACTTGAGGGTGGAGCCATGCGCGGACTGTGGACGGCGGGCGTCACCGACGTGATGATGGAGCATGATGTCTGGCCCGACGGACTGATAGGTGTCTCGGCGGGAGCAGCCTTCGGATGCAACATCAAGTCGCGACAGCCCGGACGCGCCATACGCTATAATACGACGTTCGCGCGCGACAGCCGCTACAGCGGACTGCACTCGTGGCTCACCACCGGCAACTACTTTAATGCGGAGTTCGGCTACCACACCATGCCCCGCAGTCTCGACGTGTTCGACGACGCTGCCTTCAATGCCAACCCCATGACCTTCGTCGTGGTGTGTACGGACGTCCTGACCGGACAGCCCGTCTACCGGCAGCTGGACGAGGCCACCGAGGAGGCCTACGACTGGATCCGTGCCTCGGCATCGATGCCCCTGGCCTCGCGGGTTGTCGAACTCAGCGGCCGCAAGCTGCTGGATGGCGGCGTGGCGGACTCCATACCACTGGCGTATTTCGAGTCCGTAGGCTATCAGCGCAATGTGGTGGTGCTGACCCAACCGGCCGGTTTCCGCAAGGCGCACAACCGGCTGATGCCACTGATGCGCATGGCCCTGCGCCACTATCCGCGGATGATTGAGGCCATGGACCGCCGCCACCTGATGTATAACCGCCAACTGGACTACGTCGCACAGGCCGAGCGCGAAGGCCGCTGCCTGGTCATCCGCCCTGACGGACCCATACCCATCGGACATATCAGCCACGATGCCCGCCGCATGCGCATGGTCTACGACGAGGGCCGTAGGGTGGGCGATCGCTACATCCAAAAAATCAAGGATTTCTACGCACCCCCTTCATAGCATTTCACATCTTCCATCATCCATCTCCCATCTTCCATCTTACATCATACATCATCCATCTCACATCATCCATCTTACATCATCCATCTTACATCATCCATCTTACATCATGTTCTGGTTCATTCTCCGTCATCCAAACCCATCACTCATCGACGATATTTTCTCGCGTCGTAAGACCGTCTCACTGACCGACAGCGAGCGGCCACTCGACGTGTTTGACTACTTCATACCCTTTTGCGACATCCATTTCCGTTCGTCCATGTCGCAGCCCCATGCCGACGACTTCAGCGACGCTAAATATGAACCCAGGCTCGACGGCGAAGCCTTCCGGGCCGACCTCCACAGCTATGTCTTCGTCTATGGCGACGCACTGCTGGTCGACACGCTCGTCAACCGCTCCTGGAACAAGGCACTGAAGGCACCACTACGCGTGCTACGCGAAAAAAATGGACAACCGATGATAGTCTCAGATTACACGATGAACATCTTCCGCAGTGCCATCCGCCAGATGGACTTCCAGATTTGCGAAGGACACCCGGCTCTCGACGAGGTGCAAGAGGGCGACGAGGTGATGGTCGTCGACGGACCCATGAAGGGTGGGGAAGGGGTAGTCACCCAGATTCGCGAGCGACAGGGCGACCTGACCCTCACCGTGCAGTTCCAGCTCTTCAACAACCTTGACGTGCGCGTACCGGGCATCCGGCTGGAGCACGTCCGACTGCGCAACCAGGAGGCCAGCAGACTGCTGCGCGACGATGTCATCTCGAACTTCGAGGTCGAACTGGCACGCCTGCTCGTCAACCGTCATGGCGAGCATGGCTCCGTGGAACTTAACAAGGCCGACCGCCGTCAGCTGGAGTTCCTGAACCGCTACAGCACCATCGACTTCCTTGACGAGACGTCGCGCCGAAAGTTCGCGGCACTGATGCTCATCTGTGCCTACCTGATGAACGACCGCCCACTCATCGAACAGCGCACACGCGCCGTCGCCGAACTCCTTGAGGGGGTTACCGAGCCTGCTGACGACCTGCAGTGCTACCTCATGACGGCCCTCTTCATAGCCACCCACGACGTCACCCTGCGCCAGCGCACCAAGACCTACCGCCAGTCGCACCCCGACTGTCCGCTGGCCATCCGACGCTTCCAGTCCATCGCCAAAAAAATCAAGACCCAGTCACCAGGCAGGTGACTGGGCCTCAATTCCCAGTGGGAATCACTCGGGCTGTAAGTCCCAGTATTCCCGTACAGCATCGAAACACGGGCAGTCCTTCAGCGGGTTCAGCGTGTGGTGGCCCACAATCATGGCGCGTGGATAGCGCTGTCGCAGCTCCTCCAGCAGTGCCCGCATGGCCGCCTTCTGCTCCGGTGTCCGCGTGTCGGCAGGCTTGCCCCGGATGTCCAGACCACCCTCGTAGCAGATGCCGATGGAGTGGCTGTTGTGGCCCTGGCAGTGCGCACCCACCATATATTCCGGACGCCCCATCTCAATGACTCCGTTACGACGGACGACGTAGTGGTAGCCTATGCCGAGCTTCCAGCCCTGCTGGCGGTGCCACGTGTCAATCTGGGCGGCCGACGACATCTGGTCGGGCTTCACTGCCGAGCAGTGGATGACAATCAGTGTAATAGTCCGCATCGTGTTGATTTGACAATTTGACAATTTACGATTTTACAATCTGTAAGTTTCTCAATTCGCCATGCAGCTCTGTACGAATATACTACTGCTGATGGCCGTCAGAATCGTAATGACGATCTGCACAATCTGTTTCCAAGTCTCTTTCTTCATCATTTTTTCATCTTTCATTTTTCATCGTTCATTTTTTCATCTTAATTTTTCATCTTTCATCTTTAATCTTTAATCTTTTATCTTTCATCTTTCATCTTTCATTTTTTCATCTTAATTTTTCATTTTTCATCTTTCATTTTTAATCTTTAAAAGCGTGGGCCTTCATCCCTCAGCCTTCATCCC
>DFGF01000043.1:0-4739 GCA_002371715.1 Prevotella sp. UBA3757 | reverse complement strand
CCTTCATCCCTCAGCCCTCATCATCCCATGTCCGGGCCGCCGCCCTGGTTGTCGTCGCCCGTGTTGCCCGTGTCGCCGGTATTATCCGTTGGATTCGTTGGATCCGTGTTCGTCCCACTGCCGCTGCCATTCGTGTTCGTCCCACTGCCGCTGCCCGTCGAGGCATTCATGACATTGTCGTGCGTCTCCTCGAACACCACGTCCTTCAGCAGCGTGATGGCATTGACGTACTTCTGCTTGACGGAGCCGTCATCCTTCTTCTCCTGGCCCACCACCACGCGTTCGGTCTCGGGCTGGAACAGCACGCGGCGCGTGGTGATGGTGCTGGCCGAGCAGTCCTCGACCTTCGTGACACCGATGGAGCTGAAGCCCACCTTGAAGATGCCGATGCCGTCCAGGCGCACCTTCTGGCCCAGTTCGAAGAAGTGCTTCAGCGCACTGCCCAGCTCGTCGAGCACGGCCTTGATGTCACTCTTCTTCACCGATGCCTGGGTCTGGATGAATTCTGCCAGCTGCTCGGTCTCCACGAAGCGGTTGTCGTACACGGCCTGGGCGAAGTACTTGCCGTAGGCATCACTCTGCTGGTTCTTGTTCTGTGACTTGATAAATTTCTGACTCATAATTGTTTCTTTTGTTTGATTGAAGTTTTTTTGTTAGTTGTTTTTCGTAGTTCAGTCGGCAGTGCCGATTGGCGAGAGGGTTGTAAGAGATGGTCTCTTCGCGTCGTCCGGATAGTCTTTTACGCTCGTTCAGATAGGACTTTCGGGTCGTTCCGATAATCCTTTACTCCCCTAAGGGATTATCTGAATGGGGCGTTCGGATAATCTCGATGACGCGTCGAGATAGTCTCAGTGGTTCAAAGATGACATCCTTCTGTTCGGTTCGCTTACCGTTCGTTTTCTGCTTGCAAAGTTACGACATCTGCCGAGGGCGTTGGCGGGTTTTGGCGCGTATTGGCGCGAAAATGCGAAAAAAATTTTTTTCACTCGGTCATGTCGATGCAAAAGTCCTCGCAAAGCACTTTGACGGCCTGCGGTGGTAGCAGATGGGCATTCGGCTTGACGCCCATCTGGTCGAGCAGTGGCTGACGGGAATGGATGTAGCGGCTGAAGGTGCGTGGCGACACGCCGGCCAGCCGTGCCAGCTCGCTCTTGCTCAGGAATCGGTGTCGGTCGTAGTAGTTAATCATGTTTGATGTTTGATGTCTGATGTTTGATGTCTGGTGTTTGATGTCTGATGTTTTCGGTTTCGTAGATGTAGTCCAGCACGTCGATGCTGCGTTCCTTCTGTTCGGCTGTTGCTGCTTTCTCCAGGGCAGAAGATACACTGATGTCGAGGTGGAACGTCCGTGCCGTCATGTCGCGGATCTCCAGCCATGCCAGATAGTTCGACAGCGTCGGGTCCGTGTGCGGATAGACTTTGACATGACGGCCCACGAGCGGCTCCAGCTGGTCGATGGTGAAGCACGTGTCTGGCATGGTCGACAGCCACAGCTGGTTGGGGTACAGTTCCGAAAGGACCACCGCCGCCTGGGGTGACTCCACGATGGCAATGGGTGACGGGTGATGGCTGAGGGCTGAGGGATGATGGCTGTCGAGGTCTTCTAAGGCCAGCAGGTGCAGTCCGAAGAGGCAGTGCGTGACGCACCAGCAGTCCTGCAGTATGGGTTCGCGCCGCTTCAGCAGCTGCGACACCCAGTGGTCGCCCATCCGTCCGTCCAGTGGCTGCATCATGTCGTCGATCATCCAGAAGATGGTCTGTCCGCTCTTCGACTTGCCCAACCGGTAGCGTCCGGCAGCATGGCGCATCTGTTCCGCTGTCAGCCTGCCACAGTCCATCCAGGGCTGGAAGAAGTCAAACTCCTCGGCGCGGCAGGCGTCAACCATCGGCAGCGAGGGTAGGGTAAAGTCCGTCCGCCGCTTGGCTGCAGCCTCAATCTGTGGCAGCAGCGCCCTGAATGTATGCTTGAATACGTCTTCGAATCTCATCGTCCAACTCTCAACTTTCAACGTTCAATGTTCAACGTTCAATGTTCAACGTTCAATGTTCAACGTTCAATGTTCAACGTTCAATGTTCAACGTTCACCGTCCTCCGTCCTCCCCCTCCCTCCCTATATATCCCCACCTCCTCTCTAAAGAGAGGTGGGGTATAGTTAGGAGAGGGGGGTAGACTACGGAGTAACGGGGATGACAACGACATGACCATTACGGTCCATTGTGGTCTGTACGATTCGGCGCTCAAGGGCAAGGTGCAGTACCTTGTCGTAGTATTTAGACAGCTTGATGCCGCTCAGCTTCATCACACGCCTTTTCAATTCGTCGAGGCCCACGATGGCACAGTTGCCCATGGCATCGTCAAAGAGTTTGGGCAGGTTCCACTCCCAGGACAGACGACTTGTGGCATCATTGCGAATGATATAATCCTGACAAAATGTAGCAACCTTGTCTGTGCTGATCTGATAGGCTTCCGGCTTGTTGGTAGTGTAGTGCCCTTGGCTGTCACGTGGCTGGTAGTTGGCTGGCTTCGACGTCAACACGGGCAAACCATCCTCGTTGATGTCGTAATACATCACCTCGCCGATGCGGTACTTCCGCGTCATGTTCTGTTGCACCGACAGCGTGTCCGACCGATCCATCTTCTCACAGCAGAAACCCTCGAAAGTCTTGTGCATGATCTCCGTACCCAGCCATCCGCGTAGGTTGCGCTTGTCGCCACTGCGGTTCAGGTGGATGACGACGGTGACGTTACAGTTGTACTGTGTTGCCAGTTGCATCAGCTGGGCGATAAGACGTGTACAGTCTTCAGCCTCGTTGATGTTGGCCACCAGGTCGCACACGTTGTCGACTATCACCAGGTCGGGCTGATAGCTTTCAACGGCTGTCACGAGGTAGTCCATGCGCTCCTGATAGGTACACGACCTGACATTAAGTGCAAATAATTGACTGTCCAGTACTTTCCCGTCGCCCTGAGCCAGCGGGTAGATGCGGTCGGTCATGATCTGCTTGGTCGACGCCATGCTCTGCTCGGTGTCATACCACAGCACCCTCAGCGGCTGCTCGCCGACACGCGCCAGGGCCAGCACCTCCTGACTGCCAATGGCACCAGCCATGACCATCGACGTGAAATTGGTCTTACCACACTTCTCGGCACCCGTGATGGTCGTCAGGTCGCGGCGTGGAAAACAGGGCTTGCCAAACATGCGCATCAGGAATTCCTCGGCAGGCACAGCCGTGTCCGACGTGATGCGGTGCTGGTCAAGTTCAACCAATTTCTTTGACATCTCCGAACTCATGCCCGCCTGGCTGAGCTCCTCTTCCACAAGATTCAGTTCGTCTTTCATAATGCTTTACAATTTACTAAATGAAACAGTTGTTGTGTTAAATGTTTATAATCTTAAATATTTTTCTTAATCATACACTGCAAATGTACCAAAAAGTTCGTATCTTTGCACCGGCTTTGTACCGACAATGTCGGCACAAAATAACGATTAATTAACACTCGTAAAAACATTTTAAGACTATGGCAAAGTTTTTCAAGACCCCGCTGGCATCGGCCTTCATCGAGGCCTGTCTGACGGCATGCCGTCAATTCTTCACTGTACGCCAGCTCAAGTCCATGCACGTCAGTGTAGAAACGCGCCGGAGCGTCTAAACCGGAAAATCCCTTACATTATGTCAGGCCTACATGCTCCTCCGGGCATTGTTGGCCACCGAGAAGAATGACCTGCGCAAGCTGGAGCTGCTCTGCCAGTTCCTCGACAGCCTTGAGCAGGACGTCCGTCAGGTCTATCCCCACGAAGCCCCGCCACTTTGTGACGGCTTCACCGGCACCCTCCATCGCCTGTTGGTTGACATACGCTAAAATATTTTGTGATTTTTAGCTTTTTCCCTCACAAATTATTTCATAATATGAAAAAATCTTTGTATCTTTGCAACCGATTTGGTAGCAATACCACGTCAGACAGGGACATCTGCCGCCGTTCTGAAGGCCCATAACTTGGTGACTGATAAGGGAAAACGCAATGGCACGACGGACCAATGGGATAGGGAACCAGCCATCCGGCTGTCTCCGACTGATGCCCCTACACGCAGTGTATCTCGGGCAAAACGCAGTCATACCCCTTCCAATCACCCCTCCCATTCACCCCTCCCATCCCCAACCCCTCCGCCGTACCATTCGCTCACCAATAAGCAAGTTCATCACTTACCTCAAAGCAAGTCCGATTACAGGCTTAAAGCACCTGAATCTCCTTAAGGTCATGATGAATCAGTCATGGAGCTCGTGCAGACATGGCAGAATTGCGCAAGTATCATCCATCGTTCAGCCATCTTCTGCCTTCAGCCTTCAGCCCTCAGCCTTCAGCCCTCAGCCTTCATCCATCATCCATCATCCATCTTCCATCATCCATCTTCCGAATGCAACCGATAAGTCAAAATATGTTAATTAGCTGATTTAGTAAATATGTGTAGATACAATATGACATTCGATGATGCTATCGTAAACGAGGTGCTGCCACACTTCAAGGACGAGCAGTCCCTGTTGAAGTGGATGCAGGTCAGTATGGAGCATCTCATGCTTGAATACGCCGCTCAGTTTAAGAGTCCTGCTGTTGATGGGAAACATTTGCTTAGCAAGCTGAATGCACTGCCTGATACGCCAGAAAGCTTTCTGAAGCTTGACGGCATTCTTGGTAGGCAGAGAAGGTCCTTCTCTTGGGAAGAGCTGCGCGAGGATGCAT
>DFGF01000056.1:25733-36630 GCA_002371715.1 Prevotella sp. UBA3757 | reverse complement strand
ACATCGTTCCTGACCCCGTGTGCAGGACAGCGGCACTGACGACGGCACTCAGCAGGGAGGCAGCTCTTCTCAGGGCAGCGGAACTGGATCTGATACCGGCGGCAGCTCAGACCCGACGGCTGACGGCGACGGAAATTAGTGAGTGAACACGCAATCTCTAGGAAATGCAAGAACCCGCAGGCTGATATGTCCTGCGGGTTCTCGTGTTATAGGAATACTGACCCCACCCCTAACCCCTCTCCTACAAGGGAGGGGAGATACCTATTTCTGGCGGGCACGCGACGGTTCGTGAGCATCGCTGTCTTTGATGTTGGTCTCCACATTATTGTAATCGCTACCACCCACGATGTCAAGCTCCAGCAGCTGGTCCCAGATAGCGTCCAGCTTTTCCTGTTGCTCTTCGTCAGGTTGCCTGAAGGTGATATCGAGGCTGCGACCCATATAGGTCACCTTTGCTGTGATCTTGTCCCCCTGAAAGTGCATGTTGCTCACCTGTGGCGCATTAGACATGTGCGCCGTAGTCTTTATGTAACCATTACTGTCCATAGTAAAGTCGAAAACGCCCTCTTCGCCATGGTGGTCAAGACCGTCAACGTTGACAAACTTGCCATCATACATATAGAAGTAGCCCCAGTAGCTCCAGTCGGTGTATTCATTGTGGAAATAGATTACTGCACCAATACTGTTGAAGGGTGCCATATCGTCAGGATCGTCCGTTGTGAGCAGGTTCTTCGTCATTCCACTTATGGGAAGTTCTGCATACCAGTGGCCACCCAGTTGTTCGAGCTGCTCCTGAGTGGCAGGGCCTGCCACCGGATTGTCTTCCTTCCAGCAGCTGCTCATCGCCACGAGGGCGATGAACATTGCTGCAAATATCTTCATTCTCTTCATATTCTATTATTTTATTAATACGTTATTATTTCACCACAATCTTTTTGCCGTCCTTGATCACAACACCCTTGGCATTGCCCGGGTCAATTCTGCGGCCTTGAAGGTCGTAATAGGTGTGAGTGCCGTCGCGGCCGATGGTCTCGATGGTGTCGATGCCCGTCGTATTGCCGTTGCCGGCGAGCGACATACTGATGCGTGCTCCGGCGTTGCGGGCGCTCGGCAGCAGGTAGCATCTGTAAGGCAGTATCTCCGCCTTGGTGTTGGAAGTCCTTACCGGATACCAGTCGCCATCGCTCTGCAGGATATATGCCCCCATGTCGGCAGCCTCGCTGTTGCTCACGGTCTTCAGAGTACCGCGAACAGAGTATCCCGGAGCGTCGTCCTGCTCCATGCGGATGCCCGTGCTGGCTGGAATGGTCTGCGCTGCACCAGACTTAGAATCCAGAGAGAAAGCATTGCCCTGAAGATCCTCGTCGTCATAGACCATGATCAGATATGGATGCATAGCCTGAATATCCTCGTCGTCGGTCACCTCCTCAAACACCAGCTTGTTGCCGTCGCGCTGGCTCAGCTTGTAGGCCGCAGCAGCACCTCTCGGCAGAGTCATCGAGTAAGGCAGGCATACGGTGTAAGGCACGTCGGAAGCCGGCAGCTTGCGAGTGTTCTCTATCATGTCTGCTTCGAACTCGTAAGGCACAAAGTAGTCGAGCGAGTCAACCAACCGGTAGGTCTTCGCATGCAGTTTGCCGCCGTTGCTCACCACCACGTTCGTTTCGGTAGCCTCACCGTAAGTGGCGGGCACGTAGGCCAGCGTCTGCTGGGTGTCTATGCCGTACTTGGCAAAGCCGCCGTTGCGCAGACCGGTTATCACGTCGGTAGAGTTGCACATCAGGAAGTCTACAGCACGCAGGTGACGTGCATTCTCAAACAGGCCTTCCTCCATCTCGTAGAGTGACACCGGCATCGCGATTGTCTCCAGCTTGGTGAGCGGAGCTATGGTGGCCTTGTCTAAATAGTCCACGAAGGTGTAGCGCAGCGGCTCAAGGTTGCGCACGTCCTTGTGATTGTCGAACCATCCCTTTACTGAGGTAATGGTGGCCAGTTCGTCCTGTGTGGCAGCACCATGGGAGGCGAAGGCACAGAAGGATTCATCGTCGTCGAAGACGCCCTTCGAGACGTTGTTGGTGCGCTGCCACGACGAACCGGTGTAAGCATCGTCAAGCAGGTAACTGTCGTACTGACTTGGGCGCACGTAGAAGGCATCGAACGTCGGGTTGTAGTTGTTGCAGAGCCAGCGCCATACTGCAAACTGTGAACTGATTTCCGGCTTCTTCTTGGCCAGGATATACATGCGGCTCAGCATGGCGTCGTCGTCGAGGGCGTTCCAGTTGAAGTCCTCCATATCGTCGCCCAGTACGAGCGTCTCCAGTCCTTCACACTCTTGCAGGGCGCGCTCTTTCACCGCCTTACAGGTCTTTGGCAGAATAAGTGTCCGAAGGCTGTAGGCACGCAGGAAGGCATGATATGGCAGTTCGTCGTCATAGACACGAGCGTGGGCAGGCTGGTGTGTTCCATCCCAGCGTTTGGTCTCACCGCTAACCGCTGCAGGCCAGGAGGCTACGTTAGCCTGCCTGATGGTAGCATCATAGAGGTCGATGTACTCCAAATGTCCAAGGTAGTTGCGCGACAGGCTCCAACCGGCATAGCCTGCCAGATATTTCAGCAAGTCGATGTCGAAGCCGCCGATAGGTCCTACAACCTTCAGTTTCTTGATGTTGCTGAAGTCACCACGCACGCTGTTAATCATGGTGTTATGACCGTCATTTTCATACGTGATTTCCAGCCCTAACGCCTTGTGGAGCGTGTTCGGCTCGGTCACGGTGACTGTCTGGATATCGTCGCTGCTGACATTGATGTCGTCGGCATTGATATGATCGGCATACTGTGCCCACTTGCTGCGATAGAGCTTGGCATAGCTGCGCGGCACGAGGATGCGGAAGTCCTTGGGCAGGTATTCGAAAGCGTCTGCAGCCAGTTCGGCAGGCTCAGCACCGACGACACGGATGGTATCCAGGCTGCCACAGTAAGCGAAGGCATCCTTGCCGATGCTCTCAACGGAGGCAGGCAGGGTGATACGCTTCAGGTGGCCGCAACCGTAGAAGGTGTTCTTGAGTTGTTTTACCTGTATGAAGTTGTTGAAGTCGTTGAAATCCTGAACGGCGCTTTGCTCGAAGATTTTCTCAACGCTCTCACGAAGCAGATAGTCCGAAGGGAAGAACTCGCCCTTGACGGCCAGCAACTTCAGCACAAGATCTTCATTGAACGGAGCCATTACCGACTGAGCCTTGCTGATCAGACCCGCGTCGCCCATATAGTCGCCCGTCTGCGATGAATAAGTGTAAACCTGCTGAATGGCTGCGCCCCATGGATCCTTGGCCGAGGTTGTGGCATGCTGGTCGGTCAGCAGCACCAGTTCCTCCAGCGGATTGTCAAACAGGTGTTTGAACACATAGGTCCAGCCGTCATATTCCTTCACGGCTCCCGTGATAGCCACACGCTTCAGCGCAGTGCAGCCCTCAAAGATGCCAGAGGTAATCGAGGTCAGGCTCTTCGGCAGAACGACTGTCTCCAATGCGGTACAGTTCTTGAAGAGGTCTTCGGGCAGTTCATTGTCATTTTCAATCTCCATCCACTTGATGCTTATACCAATGCCCTCGTTCAGATAGTGCGCCTTGCAGTTTTTGTCTTTCCTGATGTCGGCATTGTAGAGGTTCAGGTAGCGCAGGTGTCCGTCGGTGGCTTGGCCTCCCCCACGCTCATAGCCATTGTTGCCAGCCATGTAGCGGATGACCCAGAGGTCGAGGTCGTTCAGCGGACCGCTGACGGTCAGTGAATCGTACTTGGTGTACTGGCCGTTGAGTCTATATGGCTCGTCGTCGACTAATTTCGTTCCCGTGTATTCCCATTCCACCGAGAGTCCCAGCTTGTCGGCCAGTGTGCCGGCAGTGTCGAGTTTCACCACCTTATTTATTTTATAAGAGGCATCGCTGACAATGTAGTCCTTGTATTCTGCCCATGCCGTCAGGTAGGCCTGAAGGCTCTCGGCCGGCACGTAGATCTTCATGCCGTCGTTCTTGGGCAGGGCGTTGGCCTGGAGTTCGGCAGGTGTCGTGCTGCGCACCACGATGGTCTTCAGAGCCGTGCAGCCCTTGAAGGCATCTTCCCAAATCTCGCTCACCTGGGCAGGCAGTTCTATCTCCTTCAAGGCAGAGCAGTTCTCAAAGGCATTGAACTGGATGCGCTTGATGGTCGATGGCAACAGGATGCTGGTCATCTTCGTCAGGTCCTTGAACAGGTCCTGCCGGATGCTCTCCATGCCCAGACCCTCGAAGTACTTGAACTCTGCCAGTGAGTAGATGTCGTCTTTATTCGCTGTAAACTTGCCGCTGAGCCATGAGAAGCCCTGATCGGCCACGCGCGAGAGGTCAACGTAGTCGCTCCATGTGGAGACATCGCCACCGGTGCATGCCCTGTCGAAGTAGGTTGCATCCTTCAGCACGGCCTTGAATCCCTTGTCGGCAGGCTGGATGACGCAGGGCAGGAAGCGGTCTTTATAGGCTGCCCATGCCGAGTCGGCCTCGAACCATGCCACCTGTTGCGGCATCATCTTGATCTTAGCCTTCGTGCCGTCGAGCACGCCCCGCCCTATCTTCACCTGCGAGGGCTTGATGAGGTCGATATGGTTGCTGCCGTCGGTCACGAGGTAGAGCATTTCGAGGTATTTCAGGCTGGAGTTGGCGAAGCAGGAGTCTTGCAGCGTCATGTCGAGTCCGCTGTAACTGGTGCCGGTTGCTATGTCGGGCAGGTCGGTGAAGTTCACCGTGGTCACCTTCTTGTTGCCATAGAAGGCCTTGCTGACGACGGCATCGAGCTGGTAGTTGTTCCAGATGCCGATGTCGTTGCAGAGTTTCACCGCACCGCCGTGCCTTTCGAGGAAATCGTCGTCGGGCTCTGTCACGAGGGTATGCTCAATCTTGTGGCCGCTGGCCTTGTGTACCTTCTGCACAGAGCCGTTCTCGTATGCCAGGCCGTACCAACTGCCATAGTCATTCCAGCGCGACTTGGGCGCAGCGCTCTCGTAGGTGAAGTAGCGCTCGTAGGGCGCCCATGACTCGTTGAAGAGGAAATCGTCCTTACGTGATGGGTCGATGATGATGTGGAACCTCAATGTGTCAACACCTTCAAAAGTTTTGTTGCCAGCCAGGATAAAGTTCTCGGGTCCCATTGCCTGTGTACCGTTCTCCTTGGTCTGAAGGCGCAGGTCGAGGGTGTGTACAGACGTATTGGCAAAAATGGAGTCAGGGATGACAAGCACCATGGGCACAGTCTCATTGGTGGTCACCTCGCTCTCATGGAAGTTGACAATTTTTACATTGTTCTTGTTCTTAAACACATCCTTGCCGATGGCTGCCGTGGTGGTGTTGGCATTGAGGCCGCCCTCGTCTGTTCCGGTATAGAGGGTCACCGTGGTCTGGTTGGGCACATCCTTGATATAGGTGTGATAGGCCAGGTTTTTCTGCGGCGTGGTGATGATGTAGCCGCCACCGACTACGCCAACCTGATGGATGTTCGACAGGATGTTCTGGCGCATACCCTGACGCATGCCGTCGGCATCGTAGTTGCCGCTGCCATAGAAATTTAAAGCGAGAATACCATTAGCAGTGATGGCACTAAATAAGGCACTGGTGTGTCCGGGCACGCCTTGGCCAGAGAATATCCTTTGAATAGCTCTTGGATAGTTCTTTATATAATTCTCTAAGGCTCTATTCGCAGCTTTACCGAAATAGATGTAGTCTTTGCTCGTGACGGCGAAAGGAAGCGATTGTATAGCGTTATTAATGATTGTTTGCTGTGCTTGTATTGCAGCTTCTTTATTTGCAACAAGTACATTATGATAGCGCAAGAAGTCCAGACAAGTTCTTACTGAAACATCATCTTTGAGTCTATTGATGGCATAATTCATTTGTACTGCTTTTACGAAATGTTTATCGTCTTCGGCGATAAGACCGAGTTCCTTGAAACTCATTTTATCGACTTGTCGTATGCCTAAATCATCCAGATTCTCGCCCGAATAATTGAGGATGTATTCCCATCGAATGTTTTTATCTTTGACTCCGACAAAGGTATTACCGTCTATCTTGTCGAACGTATTTTTGAGTAAGGTTAACTTATCTTGGATAGTGCTCATTTCGTCTGCAGCATTTGTCACTTTCTTTGTCACTTCCTTGACAGTAGCTTGTGCTGTTTTTGGTGCGGCTTTCTCCATAAATGACATATAAGTCAGAAGCGCCTCAGCCATAATGCGCGGTAGCGTCCACCATGACACGTCTTGACTAACTGTTTGCGATGTCTGAAGGATGCCGCCGGGATTGGTCAGGTAGCCGTAAGTCACACCGTCTTTGGCGAAGTCGTCTTTCACTGACATATCGGGACCGTCCTGTGGCACAAGCAAGTTTTGGTAGGGCAGCCAGTTTGGGGAATCGAGGAACTCCCTGAAGCGGTTGGTAGACACTACGATATGCACATTTTGCATAGCCTTGAAAGCGGCTTCGAATTCTTCGCCTTCAAGGTCTTTGATGCCGAAGATGTCGTCACCCGGTATGACATCCTGCGGACCGAGGGTCTCCCAGTGGTCTTCGCCGTCCTGAACGTAGTAGAACAGACGGATCTCTTTCAGGTTGTCACAGCCCTTCAAGGCTCCGTTGCGGATGACCATCTTCAGGTCTGTGGCAGCATTCTCTGAGCGTCCGTTTGTCTGCCAGAACTCTATGGCGGTCACATCCTTGCTCTGGCCGAGGCTCTGTAGGGCGATGGTCTTGTAGTTGTAGTAAGAACCGGGATCGTTGTAGATGCGCATGGTGCCGTTGTCCAGACTGCCTTTGTCCACACCTGTCACCTGAGTGTACCAGATGTTTTCATCAGAGGTGCTAAGCAGGCTGCTGGCGTTGAACGCCTGATAGTCGGCGTTCCACAGACGCAGGCTCTCCATCAGCGCATTATGGTCTTCGCTGCTGTTTTTCAGCGGGTTGCCGGCAGTGTTGCGCATATAGGAATATTGGGCACCGTTGACGTTCATGTCCGTGTGGGTATGGTTATACACGATGACGCGGTTCTGGTAGTCTTTCCACATTGCACTTGCGAGGTAGTTCTGATATTCCGAGGCATCGGTGCTGAAGTAGGCCTGCGGCGAACCGCTGAACACGTTGCTTCCAACGCGGTTCACCTGGCCGGGTTTCAGGGCCTCCCAGTGGTTGGTGCCCTTGGTGGTGTACTGCATCATCTTCACCTCCGTCAGGTTCGGGCAGTTGGCAAAGGCATAGTCGCCTATCGCGAAGTCGAACTGCGTCGCAGCATCGTAGGCAGCGGCGTCGGTGTCCTTGAAGTAGAGGGTCTTCAGTTCCGTACAGCCCTCGAAGGCATGAGGGGCGATGCACGCCGTCAGCGTATGGTCGTTGAAATAGCCCGCCAGGTCGTTGTGTATCTGGGCACCGTCGGAGGGTATCTTGCCTGGCTCCCAGCCAGTGACAGCAGTGACATAGACCTTGGTGCTGCCCACCATCTTCACCAGCCAGTGGTCTTCGTCGAGGTAGTAGCCTTTCTTGGCGCACAGTTCGTCAGAGAGGTAGAGGTGGTAGTCGTCGCTGCTCAGGTAGCGGTACTTCGTGCCGTCCATCGTGCGCTCCTGCTTGGCCTCTATTGGGGTGGCGTAGTACTGCAGGTAGGGCCTGCGGTTGACGTCGCGTATCTCCATGATGCCGTCTCGCTGCCACGGGTCGCTGATGTAGCAACTGCCAGCGGTGGTCCAATGGGCGAAGGCTTTATCGGCAGGAACGGTCAGCCTGATCTGGGCACCGTTCTGGTAGTATTTGTGACCGTCGAAGTCGATGGTAGGCTCGGTCACCATCTCGTAGGTGCAGTCCGCAGCCATGTCGATGCCGCTAAACACGGCCTCACCCTGCTGGGTGCCGAACACCTGGGTGTAGTAGCACTCCTTGAACGTGCTCTCCACGCCCGGAGCCATACGGACAAAGGTGGCAGGGGTTCCCTGGATATATGCGATGTTCTGCGGGTCGAAGACACAGTGCTCGAAGGTGATGCCCTTGCTACTGGTGAAGGCCACCAGACCACCGCTGCTGGTACACCAGCCGTCCAACTTTCCTGTGAACGAGCTGCCGGTAATCACCGGACTGGCCTTGCAGGTGGAGAGCACCTCGCCCACGAGTCCGCCGAAGCTGGCATCCTCGGTGAGGTTCTTGGCGGCAAACAGCACGCTGCTGACGTGGCAGTTGCTGATTGTGGTCGCCTGTGAGCCGTCTATCAGCGAGGCGATACCGGCTGCATGCATGTGCGAGCTATAGACAGCGCCCGTCACCCTGAGGTGGCGGATGGTGGCACCATCCAGACGCACGAACGGGGCGCAGTAGTCGTCCACCGGCTGCACGCCATTGGTGTCATCCATTGTGCCACGGTTGTAGGTCAGCGTGTGCATGCCGCCGCTGAAAGTGCCGCTAAACGGTTTGTCACTTGCGCCAACACTGATGCCCTGGGCATCGATGTCGGCAGTCATTTCAAAGAACAGGCCGCTGAAATTACTGCCCCCCCCCAACTTCGTTGGAGAGCTGCTTCCAGTCGGCACTCGTCTTGATCAGATAGGGATCGGCGCTGGTTCCGCTGCCGTCCCATGCCCATGCCATCTGCACCATCGTACAGAGGAGGATGAGCAACATCATTGATTTATACTTTTTCATAAGTTAAATAGTTTGCGAGTGCAAAGGTACAAATAATTTGTGAAACAACGAGCCGTTTGCACATTAAAAGTTACCACTAGTGTCTCTTAATTTATGTTAATCGGGTTTGAAGTCAAAATAGAAACGGATCAGGGGACTCTGACCCACTCTCTGACCCTCTTTTGGTTGATACTACAGATGTTATTCATTTCTTTCATTAATAAGTTAAATACGCGGGCAAAGATACGAAATTTGTATCATAATTGCAAGTAAATGATAGTAAAATCTCTTCTATACTACCTTAATTCCGCAACCATTTTTCTTTGATAAATCGCAAACCCTTTAGGAACAAAAGTTCCCAAGGATTTGCGTATGTCAGGAATTTCACTTACCTTAGTGCTGTAAAATCATAATGCAAGTTATCCTGACATGGCAGCAAAGGTACAAACAAAACTCGAGAAATTGACCGCAAGGGTGGAAATTTTTGCGCAGAGAGCTATTTTCGCGGCTTTCAGCTGGACAAACTCATCAACGAGGTGCTTGGAGTTCGCAGCAAAGCATATAACGGCTTCCAGTGGGACGAAGTGATTAGGCTGTGGCATGCAAGGCGTGGCACGATACAACGTGTAATGCCAACAATAAGAGAGACGTTCCGATTTTCCGGGACGCCTCTCTTATTGTCGGTTACAATACTACCGAAGTATTGAGATATTGTACGCACGCCACCCTTCTGTTACCTTTGCACCAAGAAAAAGGGGTAACACCTCTAACACCTCTAACACCTGAAATTGCTGGCTGAGTCCCATAAAAACGGAGGCTCCATTTGAAAAAATAACGCCTCCATTTGAAAAAATAGCGCCTCCGTTTGAAAAAATAGTGGCCCCATTTGAAAAAATAGCGGCTCTAAATTTTCAAACGGCGCCTCCGTTCAGACGCAAGGAGCCGCGATTCGGCAAAGAGATGTTGGTTTCATAAAAACTACCTCATATTCGGGTGTTAGAGGTGTTAGAGGTGTTAGAGGTGTAACCTGTTTTTATTATAACCTTAATTCCGCAACCATTTTTCTTTGATAAATCGCAAACCCTTTAGGAACAAAAGTTCCCAAGGATTTGCGTATGTCAGGAATTGAAAATTTGGAGGATATGAATAATTTCCGTAACTTTGCCAGCAAAACAACAATGCTATGACGACAGAAAGACGATATCCGATAGGTATTCAGACGACAGCAAAGGAGGCCCTGAAGCAGATTGACTCGAAGCGTTATGCACTGCCCTGTCGGAGCGAGGACAAGCGGGTGGTGAAGGTGGGTGTCAGCTTCGATGCGGAGACACGCACGCCACAAGACTGGGTCATTGCAAAATAGTACTGTTAATTATGACAACGAACTGAAACGGATTCCGCGGATTAGTAACCTGCTGAAAGTCAGCAATGGGAAGAATCCGTGAAATCCGTTTAATCCGTTGTTTGTTAAATATGCCACAACGCCTTCCTGTCCTGACGGTGTATTGGGACGGATTACTGTACCGTCCAGGTATCGTTGGTCTCTAGGAGTTCGGTGAAGTTGTGGTACTTCTTCTGTGCCGACACCTCGGCAATCTGGGCGTAGACAGCGTCGTTGTAGGTGGGAGCGTCGACGTCGCGGATGACACCGAGGGCGATGGGGAATCCGTCGCCATTGCCCATGAGGGCCAGCTTCAGCTGCAGCGTGTTGTCCTCGCAGTGGGCGTCGTGGACGAGGATGTCGTCGATGGTGTAGCCGTCCTTGCCGATTTCCACGACCTTCAGGCCGAAGCCCTGCTGGACGAGTCCGTACTCACTGTTCTCGCCGAAGACGAGCTTCTCGCCGTGGCGCACATAGATGGCATTGCGCTTGCGGCCCTCCTTGTTGTAGACGGCCTCGTGGCAGCCGTCGTTGAAGATGACGCAGTTCTGCAGGACCTCGGTGACCGAGGCACCCTTGTGGGCATAGGCGGCCTTGAGCACGTCGACGGTGCCCTGGGCGTCGGTGGCTACGCAGCGGGCGAAGAAGTGGCCGCGGGCGCCGAAGCAGAGTTCGGCGGGACGGAACGGGTCCTCGACGGTGCCGTAGGGACTGGACTTCGACACGAAGCCGCGCGGCGAGGTGGGGGAGTACTGGCCCTTGGTGAGTCCGTAGATGCGGTTGTTCAGGAGAATCATGTTGAGGTCGATGTTGCGGCGGTTGGCATGGATGAAGTGGT
>DFGF01000056.1:12703-25653 GCA_002371715.1 Prevotella sp. UBA3757 | reverse complement strand
CGTCGCCGTCGCCGCTGACCTGCCAGACGGTGAGGTCGGGGTTGGCGACCTTGGCACCCGTGGCAATGGCGGCCGCACGGCCGTGGATGGTGTTCATGCCGTAGGTGGCCATGTAGTGGGGCAGACGGCTGGAACAGCCAATGCCTGAGATGACGGCTACGTTTTCGGGAGCTACGCCGATTTCGGCCATAGCCTTATGCAGTGAGGCCAGGAAGAAGTGGTCACCGCAGCCAGGACACCAACGAGGCTGTCCTTTCTTGAAATCTTGTGCTGTATACATATTTTCTTAACTCTTAACTCTTAATTATATTAGTGAATGCGTTGACGAGTTCCTCGACGACGAAGGGCTGACCCTTGACCTGGTTGAACTGGGCAGGCGTGAAGTTGTCGACCTTCATGCGCAGATAGGCGGCCAGCTGGCCCATGTTCTGTTCGGCCACTACCACCTTCTTGTAGCGTGACAGGACGGCGGCGGTATTGGCGGGCAGCGGGTTCAGGTACTTGAACTGGGCCTGGGCAACCTTGTGGCCCTGCTGGCGCAGCTCGTCCATGGCGGAGTGGAGATGGCCGTAGGTGCTGCCGAAGCCCACGATGAGCAGTTCGGCATCGGCGGTGTCGCCCTCCACCTGGAGGTCGGGCACCTGGATGTTGGCAATCTTCTGCTGGCGCAGGCGCGTCATGAGGTCGTGGTTCTCGGGGTTGGTGGAGATGGCTCCCGTCTCGGAGTCCTTCTCCAGTCCGCCAAGGATGTGGGTGAAGCCCTCGCGGCCCGGAACGGCCCAGTAGCGTGTGCCGTTTTCGGCGCGCATATAGGGCGTCCACTTGCCTTTCAGCTCCTCAGGAACGTATGGCGGACGGATGGCGTCGAGCTTCGTGATGTCGGGCAGCCGGAAGGCGCCGGAACCGTTGGCCACGTAGGCATCGGTCAGCAGGGCGACGGGCGTCATGTGCTCGAGGGCTATCTTGGCAGCCTGGTAGACGGCATCGAAACAGTCGGTGGGGCTGAGGGCAGCGATGACCGGCATGGGACTCTCGCCATTGCGGCCGAAGAGCACCTGGAGCAGGTCGGTCTGTTCGGACTTGGTGGGCAGGCCGGTGGCCGGACCGCCGCGCTGGACGTCGATGACCACCAGTGGCAGCTCCATGATGACGGCCAGGTTCATGGCCTCGCTCTTCAGGCAGATGCCAGGACCGCTGGTCGACGTGACGCCGAGGGCTCCGGCAAACGAGGCGCCGAGGGCCGAGGCACAGCCGGAAATCTCGTCCTCGCACTGGACGGTGATGACGCCGCACGACTTGTGCTTCGACAATTCGTGGAGTATGTCGGTAGCGGGTGTGATGGGGTAGCTGCCCAGGTAGAGGCGCAGGCCGGCCTTCTCGGCGGCAGCAATCAGTCCGTAGGCCGTGGCTTTGTTGCCGGTGATGTCCATATAGCGTCCGGGCACCTTCTCCCTTGACTCGATACGGTAGACGTTGGCGGCGCTGGAGTGCGTATTGTGGCCGTAGTCGTAGCCGGCCTGGATGACCTTGATGTTGGCCTCGGCAACGGCCGGTTTCTTGGCAAACTTCTCCTTCAGGAAATTGGCCACCAGGGACAGGTCGCGGTCGAAGAGCCAGCAGACCAGTCCGAGCGCAAACATATTGCGGCACTTCATCATGGCCTTGTTGTCCATGCCCGTGTCGGCCAGACAGTCCTTGACCATCGTAGTCAGCGGGCACTGGATGACGCGGTCGGGGTCGATGCCCATCTCGCCGAGGTAGTCAGGTGTCTGGAACTGCGCCTTCTCCAGGTCCTTCGGTCCGAAGGAGTCGGTGTCGATGATGATGGTTGCCCCCGGCTTGGCGTAGCGGTACTGCGTCTTCAGGGCAGCGGCATTCATGGCCACAAGCACGTCGCACTTGTCGCCAGGCGTGTAGACCCGGCCGGCACCGATGTGTACCTGGAAACCGCTGACGCCCGTCAGTGACCCTTGCGGGGCGCGGATGTCGGCGGGATAGTCGGGGAATGTAGAGATGCCATTACCTACCGTTGCTGAGACGGTAGAAAAAATGTTGCCGGCGAGCTGCATGCCGTCGCCGGAGTCACCAGAGAAGCGTACGACCACCTGGTCGAGCTCCTTCACTTCTAATTGTTCAGCCATAACTATATCTGTCATAATATGTAAGTCCTGATAAAAAATTAGGTGCAAAGGTCGTAAATATTCATCTATTTACCAAATAATTTGCATAAAAAAAGCAATTGACGGCCAAAAAAGGACCGCCAGTTGCATTTTTATTCACTTTGCGCCCCCCGGAAGGTGTAGCCGGCGGATTCGACGGCACGCCGGACGGCCTCCTCGGTGGCAGGCCCCTTGACGGTGAGCGTATGGGCCGAGGCACTGGCCTTGGCCGATGTGACGCCTTCGATGCCCTCCACGGCGCGCACCACGGCAGCTTCGCAATGGCTGCAGTGCATGTCGTCGACGCGATAGACCGTGGTGTCAGGGTCGGCAGGCTGTTCTTTTCTGAAACGACTGAAGAATTTCATTGTCAATGCAAATAGGATTAAAAGGGTTAATACTGTGGCACAGATCAGCTTGAACGTGCCCGGAACGGCGGGCACGGCCGAGCAGCAGTCGGCCGTAGCACCCATGACGTCGAACTCGAGGCCCGAAGCGTTGAGCAGCACTCCGAAGAGTAGGGAGAAACCGATAATGGTCAGCAGGTAGACCCACGTGAAGCGGTTGCCCAGCGACTTGCGGATGACGAGGATGGAGGCCAGGTTGACAGCCGGTCCGGCCATGAGCATGACCAGGGCGGCACCTGGCGAGAGTCCTTTCATCATCAGGGCTGCTGCTACGGGAATGCTGCCCGTCGAGCAGATATACATCGGGACGGCCACGGCCAGGATGACCAGCATCTGGAGCAGTGGCTGGTGGCCGAAGGACAGGAAGAACGCGTCAGGGATGGCCACCTGGATGAGTGCGGCCACGACGAGGCCCACCACGAGGCGCAGGCCGATGTCGCGCAGCATGTCGTAATAGGCATAGCGCAGCACGCGCCAGAGGGGATGGCCCGACTCCACGCTGCAGCTGGCAGCGCCGAGGGCGTCGGCAGGGTCGTCGGCTACGAAGCGGTTGACGAGCAGGCCGCCGCAGACGCCCGCTATGAGTGCTGCTGTGGGGCGTATGACGGCGAAGCCCAGACCCATGAGTGAGAATGTAGCCAGGATGGAGTCGATGCCCGTCTGGGGCGTGGCTATGAGGAACGAGGCAATGGCCCCCTTTGACGCCCGTTCGTTGCGCAGCCCGACGGCTGTCGGTATGACGCCGCACGAGCACAGTGGCAGCGGTATGCCGATGAGTGCTGCCCAGAAGACGGACAACTTGTTGTCGCGCGACAGGTAGTGGGCATAGAACGTGCGCGGTACGAAGACGTGCAGCAGTCCGGCAATGAGGAAACCAAGCAGCAGGTAGGGCGCCATTTCGCATACCACGTTGAGCAGCGAAAGCCAGAAATTCTGTATCTCCATCGTCTTACTCCTGCTCCTCCTGCAGCTGTTTCATGTCGAGGCTCTGGCCACGGTTACCCCTGGCCATCTCCTCTTCGCGGCGCTTTTGTTCGGCAGCAATCTGGTCCTGCTGGTATTTGGCGTAAGCCTCCTCAATCTCCTTGAGCTTGTCGTCGTGCAACTGTTCGCGCTTGCCGGTCCACGTCTCGTCGAGCTCCTTGATGGGTTTGTCGGCGGGCGACAGATGCTGGGTGTCGCCTGCCGTCGTCAGGCGCGTGGTACTGAACTGCTCCTCGATGCCTACCACGTAGCCTTCGCACACCATACCGTCGGCGTTGCCCTCTGGACAGAAGCGGTTGTACTTACGCTTGTGCACGATGTGGCAGTCTGAAACCATGTATTCCTTAAAGTAGCGTCGCGTGACGTTACTCCCAAATTGCAAGTATGCTGTTAGTGCCATATCCATTTTTTCCTTTTTTTATATTGACTGCTGCAAAGATACGGAGGATTTTGTTGTTAAGAGTGTAGTATTACGAAAATCTTTGCCGTTTGTGATGACAGACAGTATTTTTTGCGACAAAACGAGCCCAATGGCCCGTTTCTTGTCGCATGGTCAGTACTCGAACGATGACCCGCCGAGGAATTCCCGTAGCAGTGATGTGGGAGGTATCTGGTCTTCAGGAATGGGGCGTATGTAGCTCAGGAACTTGCGCAACCGGTAGGCTTCGGCATACTCCTCGCAGTTTTCGGGCACCTGTTCCAGTAGTGGTTCGGCCTGACGCTTGATAACGGCCAGTTCGAAGAGCATGGCCGAATTGAACATGGCGTCGGCATTCTCCTGATAGGGGAATATCCAGCGGTTCTCGCCACGGCGTACCGACGGCCACCGGCGGATGGTCTCGACAGCGCTGACGCCACGGTATTTGTAGTCGCGGATAATGCGGCGCAGCAGCCGGTTGTCGGTGGTGGGCACGTAGTTATGGTTGTCAAGCAGGATGGTGGTCAGCGCCGAGGCATAGACACGGAAAATCTGGTCGTCAGGAATCTGTGCTGTCAGTTCGGGGTTCAGGGCGTGGATGCCCTCTACCACCAGCACCTCCTTACCCTTCAGCTGTAGCTTGCGGCCGCTGGGCTCGCTGCGCCCGGCCTGGAAGTTGTAGCGTGGCAGCTCCACCTCCTCGCCACGGAAGAGGGCATTCATCTGGTCGTTGAGCAGTGGTATGTTCAGCGCGTGCAGGTGTTCGAAATCATAATCGCCCTGTTCGTCGAGCGGCGTCTGGTCGCGGTCCAGGAAGTAGTCGTCAAGCGATATGCCGATAGGCTGCAGGCCGTTGACGGCCAGTTGTACGCTCAGACGTTTGCAGGTGGTGGTCTTGCCGCTCGACGATGGGCCTGCTATGAGCACCATCTTGATGCCCTTGCGGCGCGCTATCTCGTCGGCTATCTGGGCAATCTTCTTTTCCTGCAGGGCCTCGCTGATTTGGATAAGCTGGTTGGTGTAACCCTTGTCGATGGCATCGTTCAGGTCGCCTACGGTGCGCAGTTTGAGGATGTCCTGCCAGTGGTGGTGCTCCTTGAAGATTTCGAACATCTTGTCCTGGCGGATGAAGGCACCGAGCCGCGAGGGGTCGGCGGCAGTGGGAATGCGCAGCAGCAGACCGTCGAAATAATACTCCAGTCCGAACAGGTATATCTGGCAGGTATTCGTCAGCAGCGAACCGTAGTAGTAGTCCTTGTAGCCGTCGATGTCGTAGTAGGTGGTATAGAGTCGTCCGGTGCTCTTGAGCAGTTTTACTTTCGACAGGGCCCCTACCTGACTAAACATCTCGATGGCCTCCTCGGTGGTTGTCTCATGGCGGTGGATGGGTAGGGCACTGTCAATGATGGTTTGTATGCGTTCGCGGAGCATGGCGGCATCATCGGGCGTTACGGGACGCCCTATCTGCAGGTCGACGTAGTAGCCGTTGCTGATGGGAATGTCGATGACAACCTTGCAGGTCGGCCAGAGGTCGTGAGCAGCCTTGCATAATATAAAGAACAGCGTGCGCGTATAGGCACGTATACCGCTGGGCGACGTGATGTCCAGAAACTCTACCTCTTTCTGCTTGAAGAGCCGGTAGTGCATGCCCTCCACCTTGTTGTTGACACGCGCGGAGATGGGACCATGCTCCAGGGTGAGCCCGCTGAGTTGGTAGACTTCCTGGAGTGTAGCCCCCGCCGGGACCTCGATGGTCGTCCCCAGATTGTGAACGCGTATTTGAATGTTTTGTTCCATATCGTTAACAGTCGTTACCTGATCCTGCCAGCTGTTGGCTTTATTTGGCTTCTTCCTTCACCGTGTAGCGTACGTTGAGATTGGGTGAATAGGTGTTTTCGAGGGTCAGGGTGATGAATCCGCCGTCGGTTTCAAAGGTAGCTATCTTATGGTCGTCACCGTGCTTGGGCATGTTGGGCCAGGTGCCCAGTTCCTTCTCCAGGTTGTCGCGCAGCTCCTGCCAGGCATCACGTGTGCTGTCGTTGGTCGACATGGTGTAGTTCTCCTGGGCCATCATCAGTTTTTCGCCCTTGTAGGCCAGCAGGACGTGGTAGCGGACGGCATCGTTCTTGAGCACCCATGTCTTGCCGCTGTCGGAGGCGGCAGTGTCGACGGCAAAGCCGCGTGCCTTGAGGGAATCTATAAACTGGGTCAGCGGCAAGTTCATAGCCAGACCACGATAGTTAAAAGGGGCCTTCTCGTCCGAGCAGGCAAACAATGCAGCAACGGCTGCAACAACAATCATTAGCTTTTTCATCCTTCTTCTATATATTTTAGGTATTGTTTACACGCTGCAAATTTAGATAAAACCGAGCAAAATACCAAAGAAAAAGTCAGAAAAAAACTTTTTCATCATTATTTGTTAGGGGTAAAATGTGGAAATATCATGGTTTTTTCGTACCTTTGCCGCCGAATGCTAAAAGCTCTATCTATTTGGAATGCTATGAGATTGAAAAAAACAACCCTGTTGCTGTTGATGCTGCTGGTGCCCCTTGCCCTTTTCGCTCAGCGGACATCAGCCTCTTACGCCCTCGACCTGACGGTGACCGACAAGGACACCAAGGAACCCATCATCATGGCCACGGCGCAGTTGCAGCCGTCTGGTGCACTGGCCGTGACGAATATGGATGGTGTGGCCTCCTTCAAGCATTTGGAGGCGGGCACCTATACGGTCAGCATCACGTATGTGGGCTATCAGCCTGTCAGTACGACGGTGAAGGTGGCGCGAGACATGAAGATGACCTTCCAGATGCGCCCCACCACATTGGCGCTGCAGGAGGTCAGCGTGGTGGCACGTCAGAATGCTGCTGGTAAGTCCACCAGCAGTATCATCGGCCGTCAGGCCATCGACCACCTGCAGGCCGCCTCGCTGGCCGACATCATGCAGCTGGTGCCTGGCGCCGTGATGGGCAATGTCGACCTGACGTCTACCAGCAACACCCGTCTGCAGATTCGCTCTGCCTCGCAGAATGCCTATAACAGCACGTCGGCCTTCGGCTCGCCCGTTATCATTGACGGGGTGCCGATGTCCAACAATGGTAACCTGACCCAAGGCGATTTCTCGGGAACGGCACTGGCTGGTACGGATATGCGTAACATATCGGCCGACGACATCGAGGAGGTCGAGGTGGTGCGCGGCATTCCGTCGGCTGAATATGGCGACCTGACCAGCGGTATGGTGGTGGTACACTCTAAAATAGGCGTCACGCCATGGCAGGTGAAAGGCAAGGTGAACCCCGGACTCATGAACTACTCGCTGGGTAAGGGTCTGCGCATGGATAAGTATGGCGTACTGAACTTCAACGTAGACTATGCGCAGGCTTGGGGCGACCCTCGGAAAAAGACCAACTCCTTCGACCGCTATAACTTCTCGGCAGGCTATGGCTTCGACATCAGCAGCCGCTGGCATACCGATACCAAGGTGCGCTATAACTATGCTAAGACGTGGAGCGGACAGGACCCCGACGCCATTCAGGACGGTACGGAGTCGAAGGACAAGAACATGACGTTCTCGCTGACACACAATGGTAAGATACGAGTGGACAAACTGTTTGCCAGAAATATCTCGTACACCATCGGACTCAGCCTGACGCAGGCCGACTCCAAGAATACTGCCTTTGCCGGCGGCGGACTGACACCTGTCTATACGGCGCTGACCACTGGCTACTATGTGTTACCTTTTGTCACGACATCCTATCAGGCTACCGGCTACAACGAGAGTCGTCCGGGCAACGTCTTTGTCAAGGTCACCAACAATTTCTACCTGAAGAGCGGCAAGACCAACCAGAACTTTAAGATGGGTGTCGACTATAAATACGACTGGAATAGCGGACGTGGCTATTACAATGCCGACGAGCAGCGCCCGCTGCGCCCCAATGGCAGCAGTCGCCCGCGCGCCTTCAGTGATGTGCCGGGCTTGCACCAGATAGCAGCCTGGGTCGAGGATAACTTCAGCTGGCAATACTGGGACAAGCGCAGCCTGCGCATCCAGTTAGGAGCGCGCTTCACTGCCATGCAGCCATTCGACGACGTGCGTACCTTTGCCCTGTCGCCCCGTATCAATATGAGTCTCGACTTGACTGAGTGGCTGACGCTGCGTGGTGGCTTCGGCCTGAACTCCAAGACGCCCGGCCTCAATTACCTCTACCCTGACAAGCATTATGCCGACTATGCCTCGGCCAACTACATGCCGCAGGACGACCCTGCCGCCCAGTTGTATTACGGCTATACCCACGTCTACGACGTAGCCTTTACCCGCGACCTGAAGAATGTCAATACGACGAAACTGGAGGCTGGCGTCGATATCAAGTTGCCCGGCCGTCGCAAACTGAGCATCGTGGCCTACGAGGATCGTACCACCAACGGCTTTGCCAGCATGACGGAATACCTGACCTACCCCGTGCGCTACTTCACTCAGCAGCAGGGCCTCATCATCACGCCCGGACAGGCTACTCAGGTAGACTTTGAACATCCGGCTTTCGAGAAGACCATGTGGACCACCACCGGACGTATCGGCAACACCGATGTCAGCATCAACCGGGGTGTGGAGTTCGACTTCGACCTGGGCAAGGTCAAGGCCCTGAACACCAGCATCTATTTCTCGGGTGCATGGCAGGAGAGCAAGAGCTATTCGAAGGCACCGCACTACGGCAATCCGACACCTATGCCAACAGCCTATTCCAGCTATAATACCACGCCCGTCAAGATGGTATGGCCGGCTGAGGAGGAACAGACGCGCTACCGTCAGTTCCTGAACACGCTGCGGCTGGTGACGCACATCCCACAGCTGCGCATGGTGGCCTCGCTGACCGGTCAGGTCATCTGGCACCACTCTGCCATGAGCCGTACCGACCATGTGCGGCCGGTAGGCTGGATAACGCCCGACCTCGTGCAGCACGACATCACTGACGACATGCTCGGCGGCTTTATCGGCGAGGATGGCAACTACTATGCTGCGGCTCCCTCCGGACAGGGCAGTTTCGAGATTGCCAAACAGACGGGTAGCAGCTACAACTATAACAAGAACCCGATTACTTGGAACATTTCGGCCCGGCTGACCAAGGAGTTCGGTAAGTTTGCCGGACTGTCGTTCTATGCGAACAACGTGATGTTCTACGAGCCCTTCCTCACCCAGAGCAACTCTAACACGCTGACACAGCGCAACACCGGCACCTTCTCCTTCGGCGTGGAACTGTTCTTTAACATTTGATGTTTGAAATTTGAAGTTTGAAATTTGAAGTTTATGATGAGCATGAGATACGGAAGCCCGAGTACGGCTTTATCATTTATCATTTGTCATTTAGCAGTTAGCGTAGCGCTTTGCACGGCACTGACCGGCTGTATCGACTTCGACGATGCCACCCAGCCTGTTACCGTGGCCATACAGGTCACCCCTCCACAGGACTATCAGCAGGCCAGCCTGCAGGGTCATCAGGTCACGCTTTCCGGCGACCGTAGCTATACGGCGGTGACGGATGCCGACGGGGTGGCGCAGTTCCAGGACATCATACCAGACGTCTATAATGCCTCGGTATCATGGAAGGTCACTGCCGACGAGTATGCACAGGCTACGGGTCGTCCCGTCGAAAACAAGAGCTATACGGTCTCGGGCAGTCTGACAGCCCTCACCTTTGCCGCTCCTTCCCAGCAGCCTGTCGCCATGGCTACCGCCATCTCCCAAGACCAGTCGATACTCATCAGTAAGGTGTACTATCAGGGCTGTAAGGACGATAATAATAAGAACTATATCTTTGCAAGCTATCTGGAACTCTACAACAACAGTGATGCCGACATTGACGTAGCCGGTCTCTATGTCGCCCTGCTGGAGTCTACCTCACCCATCTCCCACTATCCGCTCCAGTATTTGCAGGATACTGTCGTGGCCAAGCAGGTGTTCCAGATTCCTGCCGACAAGCCTTTTGTCGTTGCTCCAGGTGGTAGCGTGCTGATAGTCAACAGTGCCGTAGACCATGCCGCCAAGGGTGCATCCTCCCAGCCAAACTTGTTGGGTGCCGACTTCGAGGCCAAGGATAAAAACAATAACCGCTACGAGAATAATCCCGCAGTGGCCGAGCTGACACAGCTCTTCTCGTTTACCAATAATACGTTCATGAACCTCATGAATGGTGGCCCCTGTGGGGTTGTCATCTTTGAAACCGACGAGGATGTGGCTGGTCTCTGGCTGCAGCAAAACCTGACGTACCGCTATGGCTATCAGAAGGGTACGCAGTATATGAAGGTGCCGACCCGTTACATTGTCGATGCTGTCGACATCTTGAGATATGATGCCTCTACGGGCATTGACGTGAATACCAAGCGACTCTTCGACTATCTGGATGCTGGCTATGCCTTCACCGAGTCGAAAACAGGCTACGACGCGCGGCTGGTACGTCGCAAGGTGGCCTCGACCACTGCTGACGGACGTAAAATCTTGCAGGATACCAACAATTCCGTCAACGATTTTGAGTCTACTGACAACTTGACTCCCAGGGAGTATTAAATGAAAGGTGAAAAATGAAGGAAGTTAAGAGTTAAGAATTAAGAGTTAAGAAAATATGCTACAGCATTTCCAGTGCATAGTTCATAGTTCATAGTTGCTACCGCAGCAAGGTAATCATAATTTCTAATTTCTAATTCCTAATTTAGAGAATGTTCAATGTTTAAAGATGTAAAGATGAAACAACCGCGATATTTATTATTTATCATTTATCATTTATCATTTAGCCTCGCAGAGGCGCAGGTCACCGTCGACAGCTACAAGTATGCTGACGAGACGCAGGTGTGGCGACTGACGGGCAATGCTGCCGGCTTGTCGCTCGACCCTGTCTGCTGTGATTCAAGTGCTAACCGTGGTGTGGCTTACTTTGATGTCAGTCACAGTAGCGGCGACTATAGCCGCGTCCAGGAGGGCAACCAGTTGAATGCCCTGCAGTTCTATACGGAGCGCTATCAGAAGGTGGGACGCTGGCTCTACGGCTACGGCTCGTTTCGCTTCGACATGGGACGCACCAAACAGCGTGCTTGGAGCGATGTCTACCGGTCTTATGACAGCAATCCTTACATTTCGGGCAGCAGCATTCCTGGCAAGTACGACCATCAGGATTTCGAGTTGAATGCCAGCCTGTCAACCGTCCGGCTGGGACGGTTCACCTATGGTGCTTCCTTACTATATAGGGTTGGCGACCTCAGCCGTCTGCGCGATCCGCGCTCTCGTATCAATCTGGCTGAATATCGTCTGTCACCAGCCGTGACCTATTCTGCCGGCCATCACTCCGTCGGCCTGGCTGTCCACTACGACCGCCGTAAGGAGAAGCTGCCCGGCATGACTACCGTTCAGACCGACCCTAATCTGGCTTATTATGTCATGACGGGTATGGAGAATGCCACTGGTACCGTTGGAGGCTATAATGGTTACATGCGCGAATATGTCAACCATGAGTTTGGGGCCGAGGTGGACTATGCCTTTGCCTGTGACCGTCTGAAGAGTGTCAATACGTTGACGTTCGATGCCGGACGTGAATATGTCTACGGACAGTATAAATACGAACCGGGCACTTATCGTAACCGCCTCTTTGGCTTTGCCACCCGCAACCGCTATGTGCATGGTGGTATGCTTCACAGTCTTGACATTGCCCTGAAGTACGAGCGGGGCAGTGCCGACGAATATAAGTCGGAGCGCATCACAACTACTGACGGTACCACTGGGTACCAGTCTGTGGAATGGCGCAAGATTCTGGAATATAAAAAGCGCTATCAACTGACAAAGACTGACGTTGATGTCCACTACCGCTTGTCGTGGGTCAGTGATGCCTCTGTCAAGGGCTATGCCGGACTACAGTACACGTTGCAGAGCGTCAGCAACAAGCACCTGCTCTACACCTCACAGTTCGAGCGTGCCGCGTCGCGCGTTCAGGTCGAGGGTGGACTGCCGCTCTTCGGACATCTGTGGGCTGAGGCTTCCATGGGCTATCGCTTCTCTCACAAGGCCGACCTCCAGCTTTACGATGCCACCACACCTTATGCCGTAGGTGTGCTGTTGCCCGACATGCCTTACTATCAGGCTAACTATTGGCAGGGCCGCCTGCAGCTGACGTGGCAACAGCCACTGACTATCAAGGGCTATACCGCCAACTGGTTTGTACGCCTCTACGGTTCTTACCTGAAGACTGACAACAGCCTGGACGGTAGACAGGCAGGACTGAGCGTGGGAGTGCTCTATTGAGAATGGATAATTGAAGTTTTTAAAATAGTAAATAAAGATGATGAAACAAACATTAATGATGATGGCCATCATGGCCACAATGCCTCTGACAATACTGGCAGAGGACAAAGACACTACGGTCGTCATTCCGGAGACAGGACACCTTGCTGTCAAGACAAGCAGAAATTTCAAAGGTCCTCAGGGCGTAATCGTCAGTAGCTTTACGGGTTCAGGCAACACAAGTTCACCGGGAATCAGCTTCAACAACCAAGAGTTAGGCGATGGTGTCGTCATCTCACAGACTCCTGGCACCAATACTGGCCTCATACTTACCGCCCAGCCCGGCACGTACACCCTCACACTCACAGACGATTCCGCCACGAAGCAGTTCTTCAGCACCAGCGCTTATTGGACGGCAGAACCGGGAAAAGTCTTTAAGAAGGACGCCCGCATCTACAAATTTGTCAACACCACGGAAAGGGTTGGATTCTTGCGCGACGAAACCTATGCTAGTGACAACTATCAGTATTGCGACATGGCTGATGGTGAGCACCTGTATTTCCCTGTCACGTCTAAACCGATGGATCGGATTACCGCAACATTAGGGACAACAGCCGAAGCCCTTGACTTCATCCCTTGGAGCGAGACTTGGAAATGCCCAATGGTCAATACCACCGCCATTCGCGAGGTCAGAAGCTCCTCTGTCAATGCCGACACAGCCGTCT
>DFGF01000056.1:0-12588 GCA_002371715.1 Prevotella sp. UBA3757 | reverse complement strand
GGTAAAAAATACATAGCACGATGAAACGCCTCCTTTTATCATTTGTCATTTGTCATTTGTCATTTAGCAGCGTAGCTGCGCATGACACGCTGACCGTCCGCATCAATGGCATGCGTTGTGCTGAGTGTGGCCATAAGGTGAAGAACGTGCTGCGCAAGAATCCCGGGGTAGGCGCACTGGAGTTCAATTACGAACGCCGCACCTGTAAGATGGCCTATGACGCCTCTTTGACGTGTCCTGACAGCATCTACAGCCAACTGGCCCGCACCGGACGCTATGCTGCCCGTCCCTACGACCCCACGGCGCGCATCGGTCGTGGCATGGGTCAGCGCATCGCCGACATGCACTGCCAGCGCTGCGTCGACCGTATCGTCAGTCAATTGTCGCAACTCAATGGTGTCGACTCCCTGGGACCGCACCTCGACAAGCAGTACGTCTTTATACGTTACGATGCCAACCGTACCAGTCGTGCCGACATCCGCAACCTCCTCAACCGGTTAGGTTTCACGCCATGCAACTACTATAGTAGCCCGAAGGTGGGGTATGGCTACTTTCTGCTTCCGGAGGCTCAGGCTAACAGCGATACCGCCGATGCCGTCCTGGCTCTCGATGGTGTCGAGGATGTCAATGTCAATACTGCGCAGCATACCCTGGCCGTCACGTTCTTCAACGACGAGACCACTGCCGACCGGCTCTACTCCGAAATCCAGAAACTGGGCATCAAGGCCGAAGTCCCGGCTCCTCATGAGTGTGCTGAGACCAAGTAGCGGTTCATCCTGAACAGTTCAGAATATGCTATAAAAAAAGTGGCTGATAGTGCAGCCACTTTTATTTTATTTCATTTTTATGCTCGCCAAATGCATTTTTCTTCAAAAAATATTTGCTGTTTAAGAAAAAATAGCTAACTTTGCAGCGGATATGTAAAAATAGCGGCTGCTATTTTTCGTCCGCTCTAGGACATAGTATACCGCATATTCGCCGCAAAGTTAATGTTTTTTTTGATACCAACAAAATATTTGGCGTATTTTTTTGTAAAAATGCGTAATTTTTTGCTTTTTTCGGCCAGTGTATACCCTGTCGGCATACTAAAATGCCCGTTTTATAGGGTAATACAAGGGGTTGGTAGATAGGCCCACGTACCCCTTCCCTCACGCGCGTACTATAATACTATCAGAAGATGTTAGGCTATCACCCATTCTTCGGGAGTTCGTGTCTCGGCATTGAACTTGACACCGACCTTTACAACCTTGCGTCCGTCTGCCTGATAAGGTAAGGCATAGCCATGGCTGTCTATCTGCTCCAGGGCTTGCTGTGCTGTGCCGCTGGCCTTTAGTTCGAAGACATACGTCGTATCTGGCATCCATACCACCATGTCCACGCGTCCACCGACACACTTTACCTGCGTGCGCACATAGACGTTGAGCATCGAGAAGATGAGGTACAACGTGTATTCATAGAAGCCCTCGGCAGTAGCCGCCTCTGCCAGCTTCTTCTTGAAGCCCTCGACGTATGGGATGCCTGACATATATGCCTGCATCTCGCGCATAGCCAAATCTATATCGCCCTTCTTCAGCGCCCGCCAGAACTTCAGGGCAAAGCCCATCTGGACATCCGAATCGTTTAGTCCTGTGTATGTTGGCAACAGGCCTCTCACGTAGCCTATGCGTACCTCCTGATTGGGAATGGAAAGCGTGTACACTTCACCGTCACGGTCGTAGTCCTTGATGGTCAAGTAGCCGCTCTGATACATCAAGGGTAGAGCATCCTTCATATTCTCCGTAGGCTGGTCGAAAGCTGAAGAGGGTACTTCCAGCTTGTCCATTGACATGATGTCGGTCCCAAAATGCTGTAGCTGGCGGATGAGGAAGGTTGGGGTGCCGCTCTCAAACCAGTAGTTGGCCACCTCACGATGCAGGAAAGCCTTCAGCAGGCTGAAAGGATTGTATATTTCGGGCGATTGCTTAGTGAAGTGATAACCGTCGTAACGGAATTTCAGTTTCTGGTGCATCTCGTCATAACTCATGCCATTGATGTCGGCCAAACGCTCGATGTCTTCCCGCATGACGGTGGTGAGTTCCTCTTCCGTGAAGCCGCAAATGGCAGAGAACATGGTGTCTAACGTCACATTTGTCAGGTTGTTGATGGTGCTGAAGATGCTGAGCTGCGAGAACTTCGTGATGCCTGTGATGAAGCAGAACTTCACATACTGCTCGTTGGCCTTCAGGGGCACATAGAACTCCTGCATCACCTGACGCTTGTCGCTGAGCGACTGGTCGTCGTGCAGCACATCGAGCAGCGGTGCATCATACTCGTCGATGATGATGACAGCCTGCCTGCCGGTCTTTTCACACGCCCGTCTGATGAGTCCTTCGAGCAGGCCGCCTGGAGTTTTCTCGGTATCTTTCTGCCCATAGATGTCGGCATAGTGTTCCAGCATCAGCATCAGCCGGTCTCGCAGAGCATCGGCTGTAGGCTGAGCTTTCGCCGTACTGATGTCCAGCCGGATGACGGGATACTGCTCCCATTCCTTCTCCAGGTCCATTATTTTCAGCCCCTCAAACAGTTCCCGTTCGCCTTTAAAATACGACTCTAATGTCGAGGTCAGCAACGACTTGCCGAACCGGCGAGGGCGGCTCATGAATACAAAAGTGGCATAGTGTGCTAATTGCCACACCAAGTCGGTCTTATCAATATACAAATAGCCCTCACGGATAATTCGTTCGAACGTCTGAATGCCTATAGGATATTTTCTCTCTGTCATAGTCGTATTTATCTGATTATCCATTCTTCCGGTGTCCTTGTCTCGGCATTGAACTTCACGCCGACCTTTACCACTTTGCGCCCGTCTGCCTGATAGGGCAAGGCATAGCTCTTTGTGTCAATCTGTTCCAGGGCCTGCTGTGCCGTGCCGCTGACTTTCATCTCGAAGACGTACGTCGTATCGGGCATCCACACCACCATGTCCACGCGTCCTCCGGCAACCTTAACCTGCGTGCGCACGTAAAAATTTAGCATTGAGAAGATGAGGTACATCGTATATTCATAGAACCCCTCGGCGGTAGCTACATCGGCGAGTTTCTTTTTAAAGCCTTCTACATAAGGAATTCCTGCCAGATAGGCCTGCATTTCAAGCATTGCTTTGTCAGCATCCCCCTTTTTCAAGGCTTTCCAGAATTTAAGCGCGAAACCAGCTTTCACATTTCTGGATTCGATTCCCGTGTATACAGGCAATAATCCTTCTGTATAACCTATACGTACTTCTTGATTCGGAATGGAGAGCGTGTATAACTGGCTGTCCTTGTCATAGTCTTTTATTGTCAGGTAACCACTTTGATAGAGTAGAGGCAACACGGATTCCATGGCTTCGGTAGGTTGGTCAAAGTCGGAAGAAAAAGCTTCAAACTGTTCCAACGACAGAATATCTGTATTGAAAAGGCGCATCTGTCGAATCAGGAATGTTGGAGTGCCGCTTTCAAACCAATAGTTGTTTAATTCCCGATGCTGAAACGCCTTCAATAGGCTGAAGGGATTATAGACTCCAGGGGAGGAATGAGAGAAGTGATACCCGTCATAGCGTTCTTTCAATTTCTGACGCATCGTTTCGTATGTCGTATCATGCAAGCTGGACAGTCGTTCGACATCTTCTCCTAACTGGGTTTCCATTTCATCTTCAGTAATCCCACAGATAGCGGAGAAGCATGGATCAAGTGTCACGTTGGTCAGGTTGTTGATGGTGCTGAAGATGCTGAGTTGCGAAAACTTGGTGATACCCGTGATAAAGCAGAACTTAATCAGTCGCTCATTGGCCTTCAAAGGCAGATAGAACTCCTGCATCACCTTCCGCTTGGCTGCGAGTGTTTCATCCTCGTGGAGCACCTCTAAGAGCGGTGCATCGTATTCGTCAATGATAACTACCACCTGCCTGCCCGTTTGCTCTGCAGCACGCTTAATTATACCCTCGAGCAAAGCTCCAGGAGTAACCTCTGCATCATTTTTACCATAGAACTTTGTGTAGTCCTGAAGAATATACAGAAGTCTGCCTCGCAAATCGGCAGCCGTATCCTGCCCCTTGGCTGTACTCAGGTCAAGACGGATGACGGGATACTGCTCCCATTCCTTCTCCAACTGCATGATCTTCAGCCCCTCAAACAGTTCCCGTTCGCCTTTGAAATACGACTCTAATGTCGAGGTCAGCAACGACTTGCCGAACCGGCGAGGGCGGCTCATGAATACAAAAGTGGCATAGTGTGCTAATTGCCACACCAAGTCGGTCTTGTCAATATACAAATAGCCCTCACGGATAATTCGTTCGAACGTCTGAATGCCTATAGGATATTTTCTCTCTGTCATAGTCGTATTTATCTGATTATCCATTCTTCGGGAGTTCGTGTCTCGGCATTGAACTTCACGCCGACCTTTACCACTTTGCGTCCGTCTGCCTGATAGGGCAAGGCATAGCTCTTGGTGTCAATCTGCTCGAGGGCCTGCTGTGCTGTGCCGCTGACTTTCATCTCGAAGACGTACGTCGTATCGTGCATCCACACCACCATGTCCGTGCGGCCTCCGGCAACCTTAACCTGCGTACGCACATAGACGTTGAGCATCGAGAAGATGAGGTACAACGTGTATTCATAGAAGCCCTCGGCAGTAGCCGCCTCTGCCAGCTTCTTCTTGAAACCCTCGACGTATGGGATGCCTGACATATATGCCTGCATCTCGCGCATAGCCAAATCTACATCGCCCTTCTTCAGTGCCCGCCAGAACTTCAGGGCAAAGCCAACTTGTACGTTGCCTATTTCCAGACCGACATAAGTGGGCAGCAGTCCTTTGGTGAACCCAATACGTACTTCCTGATTCGGTATAGACAGGGTGTACGTCAGCGATTCGCGGTCATAGTCCTTGATGGTCAAGTAGCCACTCTGGTAGAGTAAGGGCAAGGCTGTCGTCATAGCTTCTGTTGGCACGTCGAATGCATCTGAGGGCTCTTCCATTACGTCGAGTGAGGTTATATCGGTGCGGAAGTTTTGAAGTTGACGGATGAGGAATGTCGGCGTACCCGTTGCAAACCAGTAGTTGTCCAGTTTCTTGTCTTGAAGTGCATTCAACAGACTAAAAGGATTGTAAACGCCATCCGATTCTTCAGCAAAATGGTAGCCATCGTAATGCAGTTGCAGTTTTTCGTGCATTTCGTTTAGTGAACATCCGTACGCTTCTGCCATGAGATTGATATCTTCAGCCATTTGCGACATCATTTCTTTGTCGGTAATGCCACAGATGGTAGCAAATCGTGGCAGCATGGTCACATTCTTAAGGTTATTGAAGGTGGAAAAAATACTAAGCTGCGAGAACTTGGTGATACCCGTGATGAAACAGAACTTAATCAGTCGCTCGTTGGCCTTCAAAGGCTGATAGAACTCCTGCATCACCTTCCGCTTGGCTGCGAGTGTTTCATCCTCGTGGAGCACCTCTAAGAGCGGTGCATCGTATTCGTCAATGATAACTACCACCTGCCTGCCCGTTTGCTCTGCAGCACGCTTAACTATACCCTCGAGCAAGGCTCCAGGAGTAACCTCTGCATCATTTTTACCATAGAACTTTGTGTAGTCCTGAAGAATATACAGAAGTCTGCCTCGCAAATCGGCAGCCGTATCCTGCCCCTTGGCTGTACTCAGGTCAAGACGGATGACGGGATACTGCTCCCATTCCTTCTCCAACTGCATAATCTTCAGTCCCTCAAACAGTTCCCGTTCGCCTTTGAAATACGACTCTAATGTCGAGGTTAGCAGCGACTTGCCGAATCGGCGAGGGCGGCTCATAAATACAAAAGTGGCATAGTGTGCTAATTGCCACACCAAGTCGGTCTTGTCAATATACAAATAGCCCTCACGGATAATTCGTTCGAACGTCTGAATGCCTATAGGATATTTTCTCTCTGTCATAGTCGTATTTATCTAATCGCAGGCAAAGATAAACAATATTTTCCAAATCAACAAATAATCTCTCGCAGAAATCACGGAAAACACAGAAATTCCGGTCACTACTCACGGTCACAACTCTCCATCCTTAGCATCTGCACAATCAAGGTCATTGGCAAGACATGAAAATTTCTGTTGTTTCTGTCACTTCTGTGCGTCTTTTTAACTATCTTTGCAGAAAAAATATGAAAGGGAATACATTAATTATCAAGGTGATGAATTCTGTGAAATTTCAGGCGAAGGAGATTGGTAAGGGTCTTTATGAAATCCATTTAGATCTTAATAGTCAGGGACTCCAACTGAATGAAGAGAATCATGAATTACTGCTGGCTGATTATATGGAGCGGCATCAGCAGGAGAGTCTCATGGCTCATCGTGGCAACAGCTACTTGCGCCAGTGTAAGAATATGGAAAAGTGGCTGAAAGCTTTTCTTGGCAAGCAATACGACACGATGTGCATGGAAGAGGTTGATGTGCAGTTATGCAGAAAATTTGCTGAACATCTTCGGACAGGTCAGAACAGTAGGGGTAAAACGCTGTCGGCAACGAGTGCTCACCACTATTTCGGTGCGTTTAAGGGTATGCTGACAGCAGCCGTGAAGGACGAGGTTATTGAGCGCAATCCCATTGAACTGATGAAACGCGGGGAAATACCAGCAAGACCTACCAGACAGCGAGACTATATGGATGCCGAAGAGGTGGCACGCTTGACCGTCACGCCCTGTAAGAACGATGAGGTCAAGCGAGCGTTCCTCTTCAGCTGTTTGACGGGTCTGCGGATTAGCGACATCCGTCAGTTGTCGTGGAATAATCTTCACGAGATGGGTGGCAAATGGTATTGCCAGATAGTCATGCAGAAAACGCAAGAGCCTATCAAGTGCAAATTGACGGAAACAGCATACGCATTACTCGAACCCACAGAGGGGAAACGGGAAGGAAAGATATTCCACCTGCCATGTGACAGCACCATCGGACGCACTGTAAAGAAATGGACGGAGCAGGCAGGCATTACAAAACATGTCACCTTCCATACCGCTCGCCACAGCTACGCCACGATAGCACTGATGACCGGTGTTGACATCTACATCATCTCGCGACAGTTGGGACATAAAAATATACAGACCACCACCATCTATGCTACGGTCGTCGATGCCCAGCGTGATGCTGCCTCGGACAGTGTCAGCAAGATATACGAGGAGCACTTAAACAAAGTCCTACAGAAACAGCAGCAACGGGAGTAATATTCAAAAACCGCCTGACCTCACGGCTGGGCGGCTTTACTCTTGATGGAAAATCTCTATTATAATATATAGGTGTTACGAGCCGTAGGGGCATCGTTGCTATAATTCTTTTCTTCAAAATAACTGTCATCGACCAGTCGCAGGCCAATGACAGCAAATTCAATTCTTAACAATTTAATTCATTGTTTACTCATCATGGCTGGCTGTCTTCACAGATGGTCAGCCATATTACTCACAATTTAATTTTAAATTAAAAAAACAAATTCTTTTATGAGAACAGAGTGATGCTCGCATCAATCTCTGTGGAAAATGCAAAATAGCAGCCGCTATTTTGCATAAGCAACGAGATAATTCTTTATTAACATTACATTATTATTTTAAACATTTAACAAATTATGGACAAGAAAGAACTGAAATTCTATGAGGCTCCCGCCTGCCAGGTGGTTGAGCTGAAGTTGCAGGGTACCCTGTTGCAGAACAGCGTACCAGCAGGACCTGAGGATGACCCAGAGTTCGAAGATTAAGACGCAAACATTTTTTAATTAAACAATCACTAATCAACATGAAGAAATTACTGAAATTTTTTCCGGTAGCTGTTGCCGCTGTTGCACTGGCCAGCTGCTCGAATGATGAACTGTTCCTTGGTGCTGATAACGAACCCCAGAAGGATCCCACCAAGCTTTATGCTCAGATTGAGGACTTGACGGACGGTGAGACTGGCGAAGTCACCCGTTCTGGTTTCGTTTACAGCTATGACGCGAACACCCCTAACGGCCAGGTGTTCGTATGGACCGAGGGTGACAAGGTCAAGCTCTATGACGACCTGAAAAACTGGCGTCCTCAGATTTGGACGTATGACGAGGCTGCTACTATCGCTTACGCTCAGAGTGGTTCCAAATTCGGCTTTGCTGTTTTTGAGAACAACACTACTGAGACCGACCTGCCTGGTGTCGTTAAGGCTAAGGATGCCAATGGTCAGCTCCTGCCTCAGTACAAGAATGCCTACGGCGTAATGCCATACGACCTGGCTGAGTTTGCCAACGAGAATCGTACGGCTGTCAAGTTCGACTTCAGCAAGCTGGCATATTACGCAACTGGTCTCAATTCCGAGACCGCCTCTGCCGCCAACAACTTGAAGTACAACCCCGCCAAGCTGTCGAAGGCTCCCATCCCCTTGTGGGCTGTTGCCAACGGACAGGAGATGAAGGTGAACTACCTGACCGGTATCCTGAAGGTGGATATCGACAACATCGCCAACCTCCCCGGTACTGTTGATGGTAATGCTAACACACACCAGTTCCTGATCATCCAGTCGAAAGCTGATGCTACTGATGGTTTCTACATGCACCCCACAGCTACGCAGGTTCCTGCACTTGCTGAGGTTGCTTTCACACCGGATGTGGCTGGTGCTGCTCCTGCTGTAACCTCCACAACAACTGGTATAACGGCTACCGACGTTACTGCCGCAGCCATGGCTACAACTGATTTGTCGAACATTCCCGCCGACCTGATTGTTGTCGACTTGGGCGATGTCGTTGATGGTCGCGTACAGGTGTCTGTGCCCCTGTTGCCCGGCAAGCAGTATGTGAAGGCTTTTGTCAAGAAGAACGTTGACATTACCAATGCGTCTTCCGTTAATTTACAGAACCCCGATGCTATTATAGCTGACGCAAAGGAATTCACCGTTGCTGCTGCCAAGTACTATCGCATCCAGGATCCCGGTCTCGTGAAGATCTCGACCCTGAACAACCCGTACTCCGTTGCTCAGTACATCATCAACCAGGATCCCTTACAGACCCGCGACTGGACACTGCAGCTTGAAGCTGATGTTGACGTGAAGACCGGTGGTGCCGGTGCCGACGCTAACAACTTCGTTCTCGACCTGTCGGCTTATGCTTTGAAACATAACGTGACCATCAAGTTCGCTGACGGCTTCGGTCTCAAAAAGAATGCCGATACTGATAAGCTGGTCATCAAGACTGCTCAAAGCGATAAGAATCTGAAGATTGTCGGTACTACGACCTCTACTGTAGAGAATATCGAGATAGATGCTACTGCCGCTGGTAAGATTGAATTGACGGGTATCCTGAAGAATATCATCAACAAGGCTGACAATGTGCTGACCGTTACCGATGGTCAGACAGGTGCAGGTGGTACAGCTATCACCACTTCGGGTGACATGACATTCAATGCATACGGTAAGGCTGCTAACAATGTTAATATTCTGAATGGTTGTGAACATCTCTATGTAAAGAATGGTTCTATCAACCAGACTTGGTTCGGAAGTGCAAGTGAAAAGTTCAACACCGCTGTTGATATTTACACAGAAGGAACAGGCTATGTAGGCTTCATTGACTATAACTATGTTGCAACTAATGGACAGTCAGACGCCGCTAAGTTGAAGTTCGCTGATGCTGCCAACATTACCTATAGCTCTAAGTTGACGATTGAACCCGCGTCTTTGGGTGGTGGATACTGCACGACGCCTACAACATTCTCAAATGTGAAGCTGTTAGGTCAGGATGGCACGAAGACTAAAGCTATTATTTCTGCTGCCCAGCTGGCTAAGTGCACTTCTTCTGATGGTATCCTGATGGCTAATGTAGACCTGGGTGGCAATGAGAACATCCTGTGGACTCCTCTGGCAGCTGCCACACTGGATGGTAATCAGGCTGTTGTACCGACTACTTCTACTATGCCAAGTTACAGCGACTCTCCTGTAGCCACCATCTCTAATATGAAGCTGGCTTCGAGCACGAATAGCGGTCTGTTCGCTAGCCTGACAACACAGGTTGTTAAGAATCTTGTGTTCGACGGTGTGAAGATGGAGGGTGCTGTCGCCGATGGTGACATCTTCGGTGTACTGGCTGGTACCGTTTCTGGTGCTGCTGCTATCTCTAATATCGAGGTGAAGAACTTGGCAGTGGATGTTACCACTTCCAACAATGCTATCTCTGCTGGCGGTCTGATTGGTAAGGTGACTTCTACAACTGTAACTACCATCAACAATGTGAAGACTGCTGGCTCGATCAAGGCTTGGGGTAACCTGGGTGGTATCGTCGGTCTGGTAGAAAAGAATGCCAAGGTGACCTTCGGCACTAAGACTGATGACGGCGGCACACCTGTCAAGAGCTATATCACTAATCCCTGTAGTTCTACAGTTACCTTCACTCCGGAAAAGAGTAACACCAACAACAGTCCTTACTATGCTAAGATTGGTGAGTTCATCGGTTCTGTTACTTCTGCTAGTGACATGAGTGCAGCAGTTGTTATCAACCTCAACAGCTACACTGAGACTGCTCGCACTGTTGACACGAAGGCTCAGGCTGCCAGCTTGAACACTGATACTGGTGATAACGTGTACCATGCTATCACGATGAATCAGAGCCTTGTAGGTTACAGCGGCTTCTACAATGCCACATCAGGCAACTGGAATAATCCTACTGCAATGGGTAATTCGTGGGCTGTCACTGTGAACGTATGCGATGCTACCACGAACGCTGCCAAGAAGGTTGCTACCGTTAACAGCTATCGTGTCACTCAGGTTGCAAGCCCTGCTGCTACTGATAAGATTCTCTGTAGTGTTGCCGAATAAACAGTTAGTGTTATACTGATTCGTAACATAATTTCTGGGGCGCAGGCGCAGACTTGCGCCCCAGATTTTTTATCCAAAAGCTTATGGAATACATAGTTTTAAAAAACGAAGAACTTGTTCGGTTAGCCGTGGAACAAGGCCAAATACCACGTTATTTATATAAATACTGTACGTTTGACATAGCATTAAAAATCGTTGGGAATCATAGTGTGCATTTTTCAACTTACGACCTGTTTAACGATCCTTTTGATTGTGCAATGCGTATTGACCCAAACTTTTCCAAGGACGATTGGGAAACTTATCTGAGAACCCAGGGTGTTGACAGTGCAGGGATAGAAGGCATCGTGAAAGATTTGGCAGAGCATCCAGAAAAAGGTGCAGAAATTATTAGGAAGTCTATTGAAGATACCAAGAAAATCATCGGCATTCTCTGCCTCTCAGACCGCCCAGACAACCTTCTGCTTTGGGCACATTATGCAGATCAACATCATGGTGTCTGTCTGGAATTTGATGTGTTGGCAGATCCAGCAGCATTTTGTATACCTAAAAAAGTGTCTTATGACGACGCTTTTCCTGTAATCAACTATTTACGAGACCAATCATCTGTTGTCGATGCACTCAGTCATAAGTCAAAAGACTGGCAGGTGGAAGGTGAGTATAGGGTTATCAAATATAATGTAACTGGGTTGCAAGCCCTAAAACCCGAGGCTTTGTCAAAAGTCATATTGGGCATGAAATGCGATGACAACAACATAGATACTATGCTTCAAGCTCTCAAGCGGAACAATTACCCCAACACCCAGTTATGCCAAGCCCATAGGAGTGACAAAGAATATAAAGTTCTTGTCAACAAGCTATCTTTTAATTAGAATCCCTGTGATGGAGTTGTCTGAATACTGGTTCGTGGCCATCGTAGCCACCAACAGCGAGAAGGCATGTCGTGACCGCCTCGTGGCGCTGGGCCATGAGGCCTGGGTGGCCTCGCAACAGGAAATGCGCGTGTGGCGCAACGGGCGGCGCAGCACGGTGGAGCGTGTGGTCATCCCGCTGATGGTGTTTGTTCATGCCACGGAGCAGGAGCGGCGCGACATCGTCAACCTGCCGTTCATCAAATATTTCCTGACCGATAAGGCCGGGCGCGCTAACGACTTCGGCGTACACCCCGTGGCGGTCATCCCGCAACGGGAGATGGAGAAGCTGCAGTTCATGCTCTACCAGAACGACCAGCCAGTCACTTTTCTCTCGCGGCCACTGAAGGCGGGGGACAATGTGCGCGTGGTGCGCGGCAGCCTGAGGGGCCTGGAGGCCCAGGTCACGCGGTATCGCGATGGTGACACGTACCTCGTGGTGAATGTCGGGATGCTGGGGTGCGCCATGGTAAGGATTGCGCTGAGCGACGTGGAACCATTGTAGTGTTTTCATTCTGCGTCATCGCCTGCCGGTGCCGAGCAGTATCAAAATGGCTATGATAATATAATTCCATGATTTCTGCGAGAAAATTTTGTAATCTCGATAATTATTGATACCTTTGCACTCGCTAATCGGTTATGAGGTATCTGAAAAGCATTCTTTTCCTACCGTTTCTTCCGCCAGTGCCTGTCGTTGGCGATGCCGTAGGCGTACCAGGCCGTTAGCTTTTTGTTCAAGTTTGAGTCATCAAACGCAATCCCTTTTACTATGTCTGACGAAAAGAAAATAAGTATCGAGGAACTCGAAGACCTCATAGAGGGCGGCAGTCGCAAGTCCTCCTTCTTCAGCTTTGCCAACCTGTTTGCCG
>DFGF01000155.1:284-12091 GCA_002371715.1 Prevotella sp. UBA3757 | reverse complement strand
CCTGATAGATGTCGCGATAGAAGGGAGGCTTGCCCAGCAGGTCTTCAATCTCGGTTGGCGTAATTTTCTCGTAAGGCAGTTCACCCGCCTCAGCCTTCTTGAAGGCCAGTTTACGCAATGCCTTGTTGACTTGTTTCTCCAACTGTCGCACGCCGCTTTCACGCGTATACTGCTCTATAATTTTCTCGATGGCGGCCTTGTTGAAGGTCAGGCTCTTGTCGTTGAGTCCTGTATTCTCTTTCTCCTTTGGGATGAGGTGGCGTCGGGCTATCTCGTACTTCTCTTCGGTAATATAGCCGCTCACCTCGATAATCTCCATACGGTCCAACAGCGGGCGCGGAATGGTGCTGAGGTTGTTGGCCGTGGCAATGAACATGACCTTCGAGAGGTCATAGTCCACGTCGAGATAGTTGTCATGGAAAGCCCCGTTCTGTTCCGGGTCGAGCACTTCGAGCAGTGCTGATGCAGGGTCGCCGTTGTGGGTGCTCTGCGTCACCTTGTCAATCTCGTCAAGTATAAAGACTGGGTTAGAGGAACCGGCCTTCTGGATGTTTTTGATGATACGTCCCGGCATGGCTCCGACGTAGGTACGGCGGTGGCCGCGAATCTCGGCCTCGTCATGCAGTCCACCCAGGCTGACGCGTACGTACTTACGCTTCAGTGCGTCGGCTATCGACTTGCCGAGCGACGTCTTGCCCACGCCCGGAGGCCCGTAGAGGCACAGTATCGGCGATTTCAGGTCGCCACGGAGCGACAGTACCGCAATGTACTCGAGTATGCGTTCCTTCACTTTCTCCATGCCATAGTGGTCGCGGTTCAGTATCTTCTGAGCGCGCTTCAGGTCCATGTCGTCCTTGGTGTACTCGTTCCAAGGCAGGCTGACCAGCGTCTGCAGGTAGGTAAGCTGTACGTTGAAGTCAGGGGAGTTCTGGTTTAGCGTGTCCAGTTTTTCCACCTCCTTATTGAAGTATTTCTCGATGTCCTCGGGCCATTTCTTCTTGCGTGCCTTTTCCAGCAGCTCTTTTTTCTCGGGCGTGTTCTCATTGCCCATCTCGGCCTGCAGGTTCTTGATTTGTTGCTGCAAGAAGTAGTTGCGCTGCTGTGCATCAATGTCGTCGCGGGTCTTGTTACGAATGTCCTGTTTCAGCGTCTGCAGGTTTATTTCGCGATTGACGATGCGCATGACGCTGAACAGTCGCTCCTTCAGCGAGTCGCAGTTTAGGAGTTTCATCTTTTCCTTCAGCGAGAAGGGCATGTTCGAACAGATGAAGTTCAGGGCCATGAGGTTGTTACTGACATTCTTAATGGCAAATGCGGCCTCCTCGGGAATGTCATCACTCATCTGGATGAATTCTACCGTTTTTTGTCGCAAATCCTCGATGGCTGTCATGAATTCCATGTCACGCTTGTCGGGTTCTTCCTCTGGTGCTGGCGACACGTGACCCTTCAGGAAGGGCTTGTAGCGTGTCAGGTCGTTCAGCCGAAATCGCGACAGTCCCTGAATGATGGCCGTAATATTTCCGTTAGGAAGGCTAAGCGTTTTTAGTACCTTGGCCGATACACCGAGGTCAAACAAATCGCTGCGTATGGGTGCTTCAACATCGGGGTCTTTCTGACTGACGATGCCCACCAGCTCACCGGAATTCTCGGCCTTGCGGATAAGCGTCATGCTCGATTCGCGACCAATCAGTATAGGTGTTACTACGCCAGGAAACAACACCAGGTTTCTCACGGGCAGTATCGGCATTTCGTTAGGTAGATCGAAATTTGCCACGTCGCTGTATTCGCCGTCTACATCGGCGATCATTGAGAATGCTCGGTTCTTGTTATCCATATACATTGTTATATTTTCTACCATATCTTTCGCAAATTGAATTGCAAAGTTACGACTTTTTATTGAAATAACGCACTATTAATAAGATATTTTAATATCTTTCCTATCAGAAAGTGGTTTTTTATTTGTACTTTTGCATCCAAGATGACAATGTTTAGCTTTAAAAAGTTCACCGTGCGTCAGGATTTGTGTGCCATGAAGGTTGGCACCGATGGTGTGCTACTGGGGGCCTGGGCCCGTGGTGGCAACAGGATATTGGACGTCGGTACGGGCACGGGGCTTATTGCCTTGATCATGGCTCAGCGCTGTGGCGAGTGCCGTGTTTTGGCCGTCGACATTGACGAGGGTGCCGTTCGCCAGTCTGTCGAGAATGTGTTGGCATCACCCTTTGCGGCCCGTATAGAGGTGCGCCAGGCAATGGTTCAGCAGTTGTTGGCTCAAGAAGTGGGACGCTTTGATGCCGTGGTCTGTAACCCGCCATTTTTCATTTCGTCGTTGCAGGCTCCCGACCGCCGGCGCACCCTTGCCCGCCATGCCGAGACGCTGACGTATGCCGAACTGATGCAGTCGGCTGACAGACTGCTGGATGACAATGGTGAACTGAGTGTCATCGTGCCTTTCGATTACCGGCGCCGCATGGATGACGAGGCCGTTTTCTGTGGTTTCTTCCCCAGTCGGGTGTGTGGTGTCAGGACTACGGCGCTGAAGCCCGTACGCCGTTATCTGTTAGCCTACAGAAAAAAGCCATGTCCGTGTGAGCATAGCGAAATGGTGATAGGCGATGCCAGTTATCAGGCCCTGACGGGCGATTTCTACCTGTAACTGGATGTGCTGCAATGGCCAACGGGTTCACTTGTGGAATCCCGTCTTGCAGAAGTCATCGAACTGCCCTCGGAATCCGTTGAAGACATTGATGTCCACCTCGCCCGTGATGCCGTCGACGCGTCCCTCAGGCGTCAGTTGCCAGTAGACCAGCCTGACGTCGGGCTTGTATTCGCCATAGCGGGCTATCCATACGTTGTAGTTTTGCTTGATGTCAGCGGCATTTGCCAGATATTTGTTGACAAACATCTGGTTGATGTAGAGTATGGGGCGGCGGCCTGTTCGCCGTTCTACCACTTGCATCCACTGGCGTATGCGGTTCAGCAGCACCTTACTGCCGCCAATCTGGGCTATCTGTGCGTCTGAGGGTTCCACGTCGAGCACGGGTGGAAAGTCGCCTTCGCGGAACAGTGTATGGTTGACAAAGTAGTTGGCCTGGTCGAAGGCCGGCGTCTTCAGACTGAAAAAGTGGTAGGCGCCAACACGTATGCCGTGCTTGCGGGCTTCGGTATAGTCTTTAAGAAAATAGCGGTTGCGTATAGTGGTGCCCTCGGTGGACTTGATGTAGATGAAAGATACCGGGTAGGTCAGTCCTTCGGTATTATGCTTGCGGCCGAGTGACGTGATGCGTAGTTTCGACCATTTGATGCCGTAGCGCTTACGCCCCTTCTCGTGTTGGTGACGCGATATGTCGATGCCGTAGATGCGTTCGGCGGTGTAGCGCAGTCGCTCGCCCAGGAAGCGGCCGTTCTTCCAATGCCCCACACGTACCTGATGGTTGGGTGACGACTCGAAGCCGAAGCCGTGGCGTCTTCCTGCCTGCCACATGCCTTCGTAGTGTGAGCCGTCCCGCCCGTCAAAAGTGCCCTCGCCGTGGGCTTCAAGGCGACTGTTCATCTGGCCGCGGTAGACACCGAGTGAGTCGGTGTACCGCCCTTTGACGACAGTATCGGCATCCCATATTGCACAGACTATGCATCCACGGTCGTCGCGGGTGATGCCTTGCCCCTTGAGCGGCATGGGGTAGTAATGGCCGGCCTTCCAATAGCCGTCCTTTGTCTTGACGGCTGTCATGGGGCGGTCTTTGGCGGCCACGCGCTCCGTCATGACAGTTCTGGCATGCCACAATCCGTTGCTGTCTGCCTGACGGAACTTTTGTTTCATTACCCGTTGCCGGTGCTCCAGCATGGTGTTGTATTGTGCCACGAGGTTATAGCCGTCGTCCATCACGTTGTGCAGCCTGAGGTAGTAGTTCATTTCGTCCATCTCCCGGTCCATCTGCCGCATGACATGGCTGAGGGAATCGGTCGTCATGGCCGGTTCGTAATGCTTGATAACCAAATCAGGTATGGCGGGCGGCTGCTTCTGGGGCATCAGCATCGGATTGAGTAGTGTCACCACGATGGGTACCAGTATGTCGCCAAAGCTTATGGTTTTATGTTTCATGTTCACACTTCTTCCAGCCACGCATCGAGCAGCATGCGGGCTATGCTGAGTTTTTCAGGAATGTTAGGCAGGTTGTCACGCCGGAACCAACCGCCCTTGGCTATCTCGCTTTGTTGCAGGTGGATTTCGCCAGAAACGTAGTCGGCGTTGAATCCGACCATGAGTCCGCAGGGGTAGGGCCAGGGCTGCGAAGCGAAGTATCGGATATTGGTAATACTGACGCCGGTCTCCTCCAGTGCTTCGCGGGCTACGGCCTCTTCCAGCGTCTCTCCTGTCTCGACGAATCCTGCCACCAGTCCGTAGAAGTCGCGCTTGAAGTTCTTCGCTCTCACCAGCAGCACTTCGTCACCGCGATGAATGAGCACGATGACCGCTGTGGCCAGCTGTGGCCATACCTCCTTGCCGCACTCAGTACATTTTTTCGAGATGTCGGTGTCCATGCGCATCGGTGCCCCGCATACGCCGCAGTAATGCGTGTTCTGGTCCCAGTAGAGCAGTTCCTGACATTTGCCAGCCTTTAGGTAAAGTGCCCGAGGCAGCCGATACCAACTCTGTCTCAGCGGACACATCTGGTAGCGTTCCGAGTTGCTGACGGGACTGTCAATGCGGTAGGTCTTGACTTCGATGCCGGCCAGTGGCGTGACGTTCATCACGTTCGTCCACGGCTTAACCTCCGTCGGAGGCTCTTCGGCTAATGGTATGGTGTAGGTGCCGTCTGGCAGCTGTTCCAGCATGACGTCATCCTTGCAAAATACAAAATAGTACTTCATGTCCAATTTGAAGTTTGGGGTTTTCGTTTCGTAACGCAGCGTTTTGTTTTCGTGGCGTCAGCTTTCTTGTTCTTGTTATTTGCCGAAGAGTTTCTTGCGGTCGCGCTCCAGGGCAGGCCGGACCAGCTCTTCGGGCACGAAGCGCCAGTTATGTCCGGGCTGTGGGTCAATAGTGCCCTGGCGGCGAATCTCTTCGGTCAGGTAGTGGCGCAGGTCTCGTTCGGTGTGGTACAGTACGCGGGCTTCGAGCGAGTCTGCCGGTATGCCGGCACCACGTGTCAGCAGTTCGCCGCCGCCATTGGCGCGATAACTGCTCATGACCACTTTGTACCATCTTTTTTCGTCGAAGGGCTGACCGTCCGACATCCGAAGTATGCGCACCTTCTGGCCATCGGGCTTGGTGAGGTCTACCTCGTAGTCGATGCCTGCTGCCGAGTCGAAGTTGAAGGTGTAGTTGCGGAATCCTGTGCGCTGCTGGTCGTCCTTGGCATCGTCGTTGAGCAGCAGTGCATGGTCATCAGGGATTGTCATGGTGTTGACCCACATGTTGTAGCTCATCTCCAGGTGGCGGCGTATCTCGGCACCCGTCATGCGCAGCACGAACATCAAGTTCTCAAAGCGGTAGAGCTTGAACATATCGGCCATGGTGACCTCGCCCTCAGGTATGGTCACGTTGAAGGCCAAGGGGGCGGCCATCGAGACCTCGGCCTTCGAGATTTGCAGCTGCAATGAGTGTAACAGGTCGGTGAAGGCAGAATTGCCAAAGAAGCTGTCGCGGGTGTGGACTGCATGCTTGAATCGGCCCACGGGCTGGCTGACGTACTGCTTCACCTGCCGGATGTCGGACTCGAAGTAGTTGGTCATTTCGTGGTCGACGGCCTCATCGCGCACGTTGACAATCTTGCCACTAATCTTCTTGTTGGTCATTTTTCCGTGCTCGTAGGTCAGTTCAATGTCCGCTTCGGCCACGTTTTTTACGTAGCAACTGGGGTCTATGCAGAGCACCTGCTGACCTTCGCAGTTGGTCACCCACTGGTTGTGGACCTGGTGGTCATGGCCGAAGAATATGATGTCGAAGCCAGGCACCTGCTGGGCCACGGCCTCAGTGGCGTCCTCGTCGTAGTCGGCAGTATGGATGCCGCCGTTCAGTCCGGAGTGGAAGAGTCCGAAGATGAGGTCGGGCTGCTCGTGTTCTTTGACGTACTTCACCCACTTACGGGCACATTGGGTCATTTCCTCGAACTCCATGCCCTTCCACACCTGGCGATTCAGCCACTGTGGTATGGCGGGCGTCAGCATACCGATGATGCAGATTTTTACACCGTCACGTACGTGGACGGAGTAGGGCTTCAAGCCCGGATAGATGTTTTCGTGCCGGGCAGGGCCGTTCTTCGTACCCTCCTTGACGATGTTGGCACCCAGCAAGGGGCATCGCACCTCTCGGATCCATTTGTCGTAGACTTGGTGGCCTGGTTCGACGTCATGGTTGCCTACGGTTTCGGCATCGTATTGCATATAGTTGACCACACGTGCCGCCAGGTTCTCGTTTTCAGGCATGACGTAGTTCGACCAGTAGACGCAGGGCTGTCCCTGCAGGATGTCGCCGTTGTCAATGAGCAACAGCCGGTCGCCATAATTCTCTCGCTGTTTTCTTATATAGGTATTTGCGCGTGAGAGGGTGCCGTCAATGGGGCGGCCCTCCATGAAGTCCCATGGAAAAAAGTGGCCATGGACGTCGCTGGTCTCTATCACTTTCAGTCTGACGGTCTTAGACCTCTTGGGAGCGGCTGTTATCGTCAGCATGCCCATCGTCAGAATTGCTGTCAATAATAAGTCTTTCATCTGCCAATTGCAACAAATTTTCTGCAAAGGTACAAAATAATTCTTAATTCTTAATTCTTAATTCTTATTTTATTTGTACCTTTGCCGAAAATATTATAGGCAGATGGATATCAAGCAAGCAGAATTTACACTTTCCGCCCCCATGGTCAGCATGTGTCCGAAGGATACGAAGCCTGAGTATGCCTTCATTGGCCGTTCGAACGTGGGCAAGTCGAGCCTGATTAACATGCTCACCAACAACCGCCGGTTGGCCAAGACCTCGTCTACGCCGGGCAAGACCCTTCTTATCAATCATTTCCTGATTAATCGCGAGTGGTATCTGGTCGACTTGCCGGGCTATGGTTATGCCAAGCGGTCGAAAAAGGAGGTGGACCGGCTGGACCAGATGATTCGTGGCTATATTCTGCAGCGTCATCAACTGGTCAACGTCTTCGTACTGGTAGACATACGCCTGGAACCGCAGAAGATAGACCTTGACTTCATTGAATGGCTGGGCGTATCGTCCATCCCGTTCTCCATCGTCTTCACCAAGGCCGACAAGCTGACGCCTGCCAAGGCCCGTCAGGCTGTCGAGTCGTATCGCCAGACGTTGCTTTCGACGTGGGAAGAACTGCCCCCCATGTTTGTCACTTCGGCTGAGAAGAAGGAGGGTAGGGACGAAGTGCTGGACTACATCGCGCAGGTTAACGCTGAACTCAAGGAGTAACAATTATCATGAATCCATATCTTGACGTACAACACCTCACAAAGTCATTTGGCGCCCTGACGCTGTTTCGCGACATCAGTTTCTCCATTGGTGAAGGCCAGCGCGTAGGGCTGATAGCCAAAAACGGTACTGGAAAGTCTACGCTGCTGTCAATACTTGCGGGCCATGAGGGTTACGACAGCGGAGCCATTGTGTTCCGCCGCGACCTGAAGGTGGGCATGCTGGAGCAGTCGCCTGTGTTCGACCCCGAAGAAACGGTGCTCGACGCATGTTTCAATCATCATGGCGACGACGATAAGGTGCTGAAGGCCAAACAGGTGCTGACACAGTTGAAAATCCGTAACCTGGAGCAGCGCATGGGGCAGCTGAGTGGCGGACAGCAGAAACGCGTGGCACTGGCCAACGTGCTGCTGACCGAGCCAGACCTGCTGATACTCGACGAACCTACCAACCACCTTGACCTGGAAATGATAGAATGGCTGGAGGGCTATCTGGCTCGCGGCAACCGCACACTGCTCATGGTGACCCACGACCGTTTCTTCCTGGATCGTGTCTGTTCGGTCATCCTTGAGTTGGACGACCAGACCATATATACTTATCGCGGCAACTACGCCTACTATCTGGAGAAGCGCCAGGAACGGCTGGATAACCGACGGGCTGAGGTGGCCAGGGCCAATAACCTGTACCGTACCGAGCTGGAGTGGATGCGACGCATGCCGCAGGCCCGTGGTCATAAGGCACGCTACCGCGAAGAGGCTTTCTACGAATTGGAGCGCGTGGCCAAGCAACGGCTGGAGGAACGGCAGTTACGGCTGAAAGCCAGCAAAGTCTATATTGGCTCGAAAATATTTGAGTGCCAGTACATATCGAAAAGTTTTGCGATACCCACGGCCGACGGACAGCCGCCGCAGACCGTTACTATACTGCGCGATTTCTACTATAACTTCTCGCGATTCGAGAAGATGGGCATCGTGGGTAACAATGGTACAGGCAAATCGACATTCATTAAGATGCTGCTCGGACAGGTGCCCGTTGACGACGGACATATTGTCGTCGGCGATACTGTCCGCTTCGGATATTTTTCGCAGGAGGGCCTGCAGTTCGACGAACAGCAGAAGGTCATCGACGTCATTACAGCCATAGCCGACTATGTCGACATGGGTGGCGGTCACAAGATGTCGGCCTCGCAACTGCTGCAGTACTTCCTCTTCACGCCCGAACAGCAGTATAATTACGTCTACAAACTTTCCGGTGGCGAGCGTCGCAAGCTGTACCTCTGCACCGTACTGATGCAGAACCCTAACTTCCTCGTGCTCGACGAGCCCACAAACGACCTCGACATCGTGACGCTCCAGATTCTGGAGGAATACCTGCAGGACTTCCCCGGATGCGTCATCGTGGTCAGCCACGACCGTTATTTCATGGACAAGGTTGTTGACCACCTCCTCGTGTTCAAAGGTCAGGGTGAGGTCAAGGATTTCCCTGGCAACTATACGCAGTACCGTGAGTGGGCAGCACTGGAGGAACAGAAAACCGTCAAGGACGCCAAGACAGTGAAAGACGGTACGGAAACCGCCAAGTCCGGCTATCGACACGACGAACGCCGCCGACTGTCGTATAAGGAGAAACGAGAAATGGAACAGCTGGAGCATGACATCGCCGCTCTCGAAGCCGAGCAGCGACAGATTGAGGAGGCGCTCTGTGGAGGCACTACCAGCGTTGACGAGATTACGACCATGAGTAAGCGCCTACCGCTGCTGAAGGACGAACTCGACGAGAAGTCGATGCGGTGGTTGGAATTGTCGGAAATGATATAAACAGTATTATTAATGATACAGCAACAATACCCCTCACAACTGCTGGAACGAGCCGTCCAAGAGTTTGCCAAGTTGCCTGGTGTGGGCCGTAAGACTGCACTCCGGCTTGTGCTGCATCTGCTGCGTCAGGAAACGGCCGACGTGGAGCGACTTGCACAGGCCATCACCCAGATGAAGCGCGAGGTCAGGCATTGCCGTGTGTGCCACAACATCAGCGACAGCGACGTCTGTCCTATCTGCAGCGACAGCCGGCGCGACGCCTCGACGGTCTGCGTTGTCGAGAACATCCAGGACGTTATGGCCGTCGAGAATACCCAGCAGTACAACGGACTCTACCATGTCTTAGGTGGCGTCATATCGCCCATGGACGGCATCGGCCCCTCTGACCTGGAAATCGACTCGCTCGTCGCGCGCGTAGGCGCGGGCGATATTAAAGAGGTGATACTGGCCCTCGGTTCCACTATGGAGGGCGACACCACCGGCTTCTACATCTTCCGCAAGCTGGCCCCCTACGCCGACGTCCGCATCAGCATCATTGCACGCGGCATCAGCGTGGGTGACGAACTGGAGTATGCCGACGAAGTGACCCTGGGTCGCTCCATACTTAACCGAACACCATTTAAAGAATAGAATAATGAATCAAGAGACAATACAATTTTTACTGACCACCGCTATGGAACTGCTGACGCTGGTCTGTGCCTATCTCGGCCTGCGGCTCATCAATCGCAGTTGGCGGTTGCGCATGGCTCTCATCGTTGTGCCGCTGCTGGCAAACGCTGTCTGCTACGCCGTCTATCAAACCACGCCCTTCTTTTACCTCGGCGTCATACTACTCATCTGTTTACCCTTCGTATGGCCAAGAAAATCAGCATAATCATCGTCAGCTACAACGTCTGCCAACTGCTGGATGAGTGCCTTGTGAGTGTCGAACGCGCTCTGGAGGGCGTCGATGGCGAGGTCTGGGTGGTAGACAATCAGTCGTCAGACCATACCGTCGAGACACTGAGCCCGCGCCATCCCGACGTCCACTTCATAGCCAACCGCCAGAACGTGGGCTTTGCCCGCGCCAACAATCAGGCCATCCGTCAGTCTGAGTCGGAATATGTGCTGCTGCTCAATCCTGACACCGTGGTCTATGAACCCACGTTGCGTGGTTGCCTCGACTTCATGGACAGCCATCCCGAAGCGGGTGGGGCAGGAGTGCGCATGCTGACGCGTGACGGCCAGCCGGCTCCTGAGTCGCGTCGTGCCGTGCCCACGCCGTGGGTCTCCATGCTTAAAATGCTTGGTTTCAGCCGCCGCTACTATATGAGCGACCTGCCGTGGGACCGGCCCGCACGCATAGAGGTGGTCAGCGGCGCCTTCTGCCTGTTGCGCCGGCAGGCACTCCAGCAGGTGGGACTGCTTGACGAGTCTTTCTTCATGTATGGCGAGGACATCGACCTCTCGTTCCGCTTGCTCAAGGGTGGATGGCAAAACTGGTATCTACCCTTCGACATCGTGCACTACAAGGGCGAGTCGACTGAGAAAACCTCCTTCCGCTACGTCCACGTCTTTTATCAGGCCATGCTCATCTTCTTCCGCAAACACTACGGCCACCTGAGCTTACTCTTCACACTGCCCGTTAAGTTAGCCATCTATTCCCGTGCCTTCGTGGCACTCGTCCAGATGCTGATGCAGCGATTGCGCAATTTCCTTTATCCCCAAAACGACATGAAGGCATGAACTTAGACAAATATCCAGTTGACTCACAGGCCTCCGCGACCTCTGACGTCACCCTCCGGGCCATTGAGCCCGAAGACCTCGACCTGCTTTACCACATCGAGAACGACATCGAACTGTGGCACGTCGGAGCCACCAACGTGCCCTATTCACGCTATACGCTGCATGACTACATCGCCACCTCCAGTGACGACATCTATGCCGACCGCCAGGTCAGGTTTATCATTGAGAATGCCGACCGGCAGACGGTTGGCATCTGCGACATCGTCCATTTCGACCCGCAACACTTACGTGCCGAGACCGGCATCGTCGTCATGAAGCCCTACCGCCATCACGGCTACGCCCGGGCAGCACTCGACCAACTGTCACGCTACGCGCTATGCGTGCTGCACCTCCACCAGCTCTATGCCGTCGTGGCCAGCGACAACGAGGCTGCCCTCCGGCTCTTTGCCCAGGCTGGCTATGAACGCCATTGCCAACTGCGCGACTGGCTTTTTGACGGCCATGAATATGCCGATGCAGTGGTCATGCAAAGATTTTTATAAAATTTCTGCGAAAAAGTTTTGTAGATTCAAAAATTCTGTGTACCTTTGCACCCGCAAATGACAAGAGAGTCATTTTAGTTTTAAGTCATACTTAGTTATACATGTTACAAAGGTGCGTTAGTTCAGTAGGTTAGAATGCCTGCCTGTCACGCAGGAGGTCACGAGTTCGAGTCTCGTACGCACCGCGTTTTTGTAATCATATAGCCGTCGTGATGACGTTATGTTTTTAATTTTAACACATATTGGTGCGTTAGTTCAGTAGGTTAGAATGCCTGCCTGTCACGCAGGAGGTCACGAGTTCGA
>DFGF01000155.1:0-231 GCA_002371715.1 Prevotella sp. UBA3757 | reverse complement strand
TCGTACGCACCGCTTCCGCAATACCTCGTGAGAGCTGTTGCGGTATTTTTTTTGTAAAAAGTTCACGTTTTATTTTCTTATCTCTCTCCTTTTTTGTACTTTTGCAAATCATTAAGACGAATCATATACAAACTGTCAGATAAAACAAACTTTTTATGAAACAAACCATTCTTGTAACTGGCGGTACAGGCTTCATCGGAAGCCACACCACCGTGGAACTGCAACAGGCAG
>DFGF01000108.1 GCA_002371715.1 Prevotella sp. UBA3757 | reverse complement strand
ACGAGGAATACGAGGCCCGAAAGGCAGCCTACCTGCGCAAGAAGAAGCACCTGCCTCAGATAAAGCGTCATCTTCCGGAACGACCGGAAGATGACGCACTTTGACACAACGAATGTGACGAATGGCTATTGGCAGCAGGCCGATAGCCATTCGTCCGTTTTATCCGATAATCGTATATTTTGCGAACTTCAGCAGGAGCTGTTTGGTACCGGCATTCTTGAAAGCGACGGTAGCCTTGGCATTCTCGCCGGAGCCCTCAATACGCTCAACAGTACCGATGCCGAAGCGCTGGTGCTCGATGACGCTGCCCTCCCGAAGTCCCATGCTGCCCAGCACGGTCGACTTCGGTGCTGGTGACTCATGGCGCACAGGCGTCAGCCGAGGCTTTGGGTCTGCCAAAAACTGTGTGGCCACAGGCCGCGGGTTCTGGTATGGGGGCCGTCCGTACCCCCGCCCTGCTGCCGGCGACGGCCGGTCGCCCTCGACCCGCAACAGTGCAGGATCGATATCATTGATAAATCGGGAGGGCGTATCGTACTCCATGCGCCCATAGCGGAAACGGTTCTGCGCACAGGTCAGGACACAATGCTTCTCGGCACGGGTGATGGCGACATAGAGCAGACGGCGCTCCTCTTCGAGTTCACGCATAGACCCCGTACACATGGGCGACGGGAAGATATTTTCCTCGAGACCCACGACAAATACCGTCGGAAACTCAAGACCCTTGGCAGCATGAACCGTCATCAGCGAAACTTTGGGCTGATCGGCATCGCCCTCACTGTCGAGGTCGGTCAGCAGGGCCACCTCCTGCAGGAAATCGGTCAGCAGTATCTCGTTCTCCATACCCTCCTCGCGACGCCCCTCGACGAAGTCCTGCATACCGCCAAGAAACTCTTCGAGATTCTCCTGACGGGAGACGTCCTCCGGATTGCTGGAACTATAGATGTCCTTGCTGATGCCGCTCTCCATGATGATGGCGTGGCCAAGCACGTAGGCATCCTCCTGCTCGATGCGCTGTCGCCAGCCTTCAATCAGCGACTGGAAGTTGCCGAGCTTGGTGAGCGTGCCTTTCGACAGCTGGAGGCCGAAGACGACGGGCTGCTGGATGACCGTCCACAGCGATACGCTGTGCAGGTTAGCCGTCTCGACAATCTTCGACACGGTGGTATCGCCGATGCCGCGCGCCGGATAGTTGATGATGCGGCGCAGGGCCTCCTCGTCGTCCGGGTTGGTGACCGTCCGGAAGTAGGCAATGACGTCCTTGATTTCCTTGCGCTGGTAGAACGACAGGCCGCCATAGATGCGATAGGGAATGGCATCCTTGCGCATCTGTTCCTCGAACGATCGGCTCTGGGCATTGGTACGATAGAGGATGGCAAAGTCGCTATACTCGGCATGCTCCTGACGCCGGATGCGCTTGATGTCGTTGCAGACGATGATGGCCTCCTCCTTGTCGCTATAGGCGGGCTTCAGGGTGAGCCGTTCGCCCTGCTCGTTCTCGCTGAAGACGTCCTTGCGTATCTGGCGCTCGTTCTTGCGAATCAGCGAGTTGGCAGCCTCGACGATGAGTTGCGTCGAACGGTAGTTCTGTTCGAGCTTGAAGAGGCGCGTGCCCTGCGGATATTTCTGCTGGAAGTCCAGTATATTGTCGATGTTGGCACCACGGAAGGAGTAGATGCTCTGCGCATCGTCGCCGACGACACAGACATGACCGTCGTCAAGGGTCAGCTGCAGCACGATTTCCTGCTGGGCATAGTTCGTGTCCTGATACTCGTCGACCAGCACGTAGCGGAAACGCTCGACATACTTCCGCCGCACATCGTCGTGCTGACGAAACAGCAGGTAGGTCTGCACCAGCAGGTCGTCGAAGTCCATGGCGTTGGCCTGCCGGCACCGCTCTATATACCTATTATATATATGAGAGACCTGCGGACGCTTATGCTGAACATCGTCCACAGCCCACGTGCTCTGTTCGTAGGCCGTGGGCATGAGCAGGTGGTTCTTGGCCATCGAGATGCGGTCGGCCACGGACGACGGTTTGTAGACCTTGTCGTCGAGCTGCATCTCCTTGATGATGTTCTTGACCAGTGAGCGCGCGTCGGTTTGGTCGTAGATGGTGAAATTGCTGTTAAATCCGATTTTGTCGGCTTCCGCACGCAGGATGCGGGCAAAGACGCTGTGGAACGTGCCCATCACCAGGCGCTGGGCGCGCTCCTGACCGACCAGCCGGCCAATGCGCTCCTTCATCTCGCGGGCGGCCTTGTTGGTGAAGGTCAGTGCCAGGATGTTCCAGGGCTGGAAGCCCTGCTCCAGCAGGTAGGCAATCTTGTATGTCAGTACGCGCGTCTTGCCAGATCCGGCTCCGGCTATGACCAGCTGCGGCCCGTTACAATATTCCACGGCGGCACGCTGGCCGGGATTCAGGTCTGATAGAAGTGTAGTCATGATGTACGCATTATATCATTTTATTCCGCCGCCTTCCCTGTCACGAAGGCACGCCCTATCTGGCGCTTGAAGGCTGGCGATATGGAGTCGATGGTGAAGTCGTAGTAGAGGTTATCCTCGTCGATGGTCTTGAAGTGCTTCTTGCCCTCGACGGAGTCTGTGGGCATCTCCCAGATAACATCGCTGAAGCGTTCGGCATCCGTGACCGAGTCGGTGCGCAGCAGGCAGTTGGTAAACCGGAAGTCGTAATTGAGCGTCGTGTCGCGCTGTCCGCCCATGACGACGTCGCGTTCGTAGCCGGTGACAAGCGTGTTCTGACATTCGAACAGGATGCCGCGCTGACCCGTGTTAAAGGCGAGGGCAGCACCGCGATTGGCCGAGAAGGGATAGAACTGGGCCAGCGTCGTATGGTTGACGCTGACGATGCCGCCGTCGGCCAGGAGGCAGTCTGACAGGCAGTTGGTAATCTGACAGTAGTCAAGTATGATGTCAGAATTGCGCCCCTCGATGCCGTAGCCGTCACAGTTGTGGATGACGCAGTTATACATCTCCAGCTCGGTAGAGTCGGCCCTGATGGCGGTATTGGTGTTACGAATCTCGCAGTCTTCAAAAATGTTGCCGCGCGAGGTATTCGTGAGGCGGATGCCTTGCCACTGGTTGCTGATGCGGTCGTAAGGCAGATAGTCGAACATGTGGTCCAGGCGGTCGCCCCTGAACGTCGCACCGCTGGCCAGGAGCCGTCCGTGGACCGTCAGGTGGGCACCGTCGTGGAAGTAGCACTCGGTGTTGCGAAGTATCAGGGTGGCATCCTTGGCAATGGTGATGCTGTCGTAGATGATGAGCGGGCGCGAGCTCTCGATGACCGTATCGGCCGTGACGGCCAGCGTCCCGACTTTCTCGGCATCCCAGCTCCACGTGCGCATATTCATGCGCTGCACGACCCCACTCTCCAGCGTCAGCAGCAGGTTGTCCTCGACCAGCTGCGGACCGTCGACGCCGTTCTCGCCCGTAGTCACCTCGACGAACACGAGCAGGCTGTCGCCTTCGCGCACTTCAAAATTGTTGGCCACGGGGTCAAGGTACGTGCCGTCCACATTGACGCGGAAGCCCGACTGCCCGCCACGCTCCAGCCGTGCGTTCTGAATGCGGATGCCGTCGCTGGAGTTATTCCTGATCCAAAAGGTGTACGTCGACGAGGGCACGGTACTGAAGAGCGTGTCCATCCGCAGGGTGTCGACACTGAATGTCAGCAAGTTGCCACGGTCGGTAGAAAAGCTGTCACCATCCGAACAGCCGGCCAGCAGCATGCCGATGGCCAGCAGAAAAAAGAATAGCCGTTTCATCATATACTGATAAAACGGCTTTTCTTCGGTTTTATTGCCTTTACTTGCCAAAATAACGCTTCAAGAGTCCAGCAAAACCGGCACCGTGGCGGGCCTCGTCCTTGGCAGCCTCGTGAACCATGTCGTGGATGGCGTCGAAGCCCATGGCCTTGGCCTGCTTGGCCAGCTCGAACTTGTCCTTGCAGGCACCCTCCTCAGCAGCGGCACGCTTCTCAAGGTTGGTCTTGGTGTCGAACACCACCTCGCCCAGCAGCTCGGCAAACTGTGCGGCATGCTTAGCCTCCTCCAGCGCGTAGCGGTTGAAAGCCTCGGCCACCTCGGGGTAGCCCTCGCGGTCGGCCTGACGGGCCATGGCAATGTACATGCCTACCTCGCCACACTCGCCCATGTAGTTGTTGCGGAGTTCCTGAATCATTTCTTCGGGCACACCCTCAATCTTGCCGTCGCCCAGGCGGTGAACGGTGGCATAGGTCACGTCGCCAGTCTCCTTCAGCTCAGAGAACTTCGAGGCGGGAGCCTTACAAATGGGGCACTTCTCGGGGGCTTCATCGCCTTCGTAGATATATCCACATACGGCGCAAATAAACTTTTTCTTCATAGCAGTTTCGTATTTGTTTAGTTAATAAAAAAATTTCCATTTCTACGTGGTTTGCAAAGATACGAAGAAAAATCGAATCCCCCAAACTTTTTCGCTGAAATTCTTTTTACGCCCTGCAATACAGCCGTACCACTGTCCATTTCCGGACACCACGAGTGTCCGGAAATGGACACTTTGTTTTATGCCACGACTGATTATCAGCGTGTTACGATTTTGGCACGATTTTGGCAAGTAGTAAAGGTAAAAAGTAAAAAGGTAAAAAAGTAAAAAGCGAATGATATGAGAATGATTAGACAGGCCCTCGCCATGATGCGCGAGGAACGACTTTTCTCCGGCATCTACATCGTGGGCACGGCTTTGGCCATCCTGTTTACGATGGTGATGGCCGTGGTGTATTACATCAAGTTGGCGCCCATCTACCCGGAGCCGAACCGGGCAAGGACGGTCTACTTCGAGGGCATCTACATCGTGGCGGACAACGGTAGTATGGGGCAGACACCTTTCAGTGCCAAGGCCTACGAGGACTGGTTTCAGAAGAGTCCGAACATCGAGTACTGCTCGCCCACACTGTTGGCGGCAGGAACAGGCAAGACGTTAGGACGCTGCCATACCTTCGTGGTGCGTGGAAAGGATGACTACGTGGATGCCATCCGCAACGAAACCAGCGCCGACTTCTTCAAAATCTATGTCTATGACTTCGTGAGCGGACGGCCCTTTACGCACAAAGAGGTTGAAGGCAAGGAGGCTGTCTGTGTCATCAGCGATGTCCTGTCCGAGCAATTGTTTGGCAAGGGTGTAGATGCCGTGGGGAAAACGGTGGAGTTAGCGGGCAGTTGGAACCTGCGCGTGGTGGGTGTCATGCGAAGCGGCAGCCAACTGACACCCGACAGTTACGCCGACATCATTGCTCCCTACACGCTGTTTGGACTTCAGATGAACGTGCGCTATCAGGGACTCTACTCTATGGTGGCTATGGTGCGCGACGATGACCACCTACAGGCATTGAATCAGGAACTGGACGAGATAGCGGCACGCACGCAGCAGTCGCATCCGGAGCAACTGCCAGCATTTGGCTTCGGCGAGGGAGTCAAGACGAAATGCGTGCTGACCAGGGGGGTGGAGACGCATCCCTTGCACGTGCTGCGCACCGAGAATCGCGACAGCGTGTTCAAAGTGGTCACGGTCTGGCAACTCATCAAGCACTACGCGGGCATCCTGTTCATATTGCTCTTCGTGCCCGCTCTGAACCTCTGCGGCATCGTGGCGGGGCGTATGGAGCGGCGCTCGGCAGAGATGGCCGTGCGCAAGACCTTCGGTGCACGACGCAGCACGCTGCTCAACCAAGTGGTAATAGAGAACCTCGTGCTGACCACCATCGGCGGCATCATCGGCCTCGTGCTGTCGTGGCTCGCCATCTACGGTCTGCGCACGCAGATACTGGGCATGTTCTTCGACAACAGCACGCTTGCCACGGCTCCCGTCGTAGAGGGTGAGATGCTCTTCGCCCCCACCCTCTTCATTGGAGCCTTCGCCGCTATACTCGTACTAAACCTGCTCGCCGCCGTGGTGCCAGCCTGGTGGAGCCTCAGAAAACCTATTGTAGAATCAATGATGGAGAAGAGATAAGATATGAAACTGAATATGCTGAATGCCAAGAGTTGGCTTTTCCTCGAACTGGTCATCATTACCGTCGTGGCATGGGCGGTACTCGACCCTGCCGTTGTGAACCTTTACTACCGTAGCCTGCCCTTAGGCTACGACAGCAGCCAGCTGCTCTATGCTGAGACAGCGGTGAATGGCGAATGGTATGAACTTGTGTACGCCCCGCAGGACCCATTCAAGATTACAGAGGAGCGCCGCCGGCAGATGCTACGCCAGCTCTCTGCTGTGGAAGGTGTGGCGTCGGTTTATCTTTTCAATGACAACTACGGTGCGGTGGGCTATGACAACCAGGGCTATACCGAAATAATACAAGAGGGTGACACGACGTTTTTGTGCAATGTGAACTTTGTGCCCGACGCCCGTTTCTTCGAGACGTACGGCTTGCAACCACTGCATGGCAGTCCGTCGGCTGACGAGTTGTCGCACATCAATAATCTTGATCGTCAGGTGGTGCTGACGCGCTCTGGAGCCATCACCCTGTTCGGCACGGCCGATGTCGTGGGGCGCCGGTTCAATCTCACCTACCAAGAACTCACCGAAGTGACGGTGGCGGGTGTCGTGGAGGACTTCCGCAAGAACGTGCCCAATACGCTGCGCTCGCTCATCATCAGGCCCGCCGAACTGAATAACACGGAGTGCCAATACATCATTCGCCTGCAAGAAGGCATCAATGCCCGCCGCTTCGTCCAAGAACACGGTGAAGAGCTCATCCGCAGTGGAAAAACCAACTTTAACCGCATCAGCCGCCTGATGACCTACGACGACTGGTTGAGCCAGCTGGAACTCGATGCCGGTCGCACGCAGGAGGTGAACCGTAGCCTGGCACTGGCGCTGTTCTTCCTCATCAACCTGATGCTGGCCGTCATCGGCACCGTGTGGCTCCACGCCAAGCGGCGCACCGAGGAGTGCGGTGTGCGTCGCGCCTTCGGTGCCACCCGTGGGCGTGTGCTCTTCGACTTCCTCTGGCGTAATGCCCTGTTGGCTACTGCCGCCGTCGTCATCGGCTGCATCATCTACCTCAACTATGCTCACAGCGGCATTCAGGTGTATAACGGCGAAGAGCACTACGAAACGCTCTATATGAATGACGTCTTTGTACTACCAACAGACAAAACATGGGTCGACTACTTCTGGCCCCACTTCCTCACGGTCTCCGCTGTCGTTTACATCATTATATTATGTACCGTGCTCATCGGCACCGCCAT
>DFGF01000105.1:22353-37045 GCA_002371715.1 Prevotella sp. UBA3757 | reverse complement strand
ATTTACTATTTACGATTTATTTTTCAATTTTGTATTTTTTGGTTATTATCATCTCTCCACTCCTCTACTGTTCCGGTCTTGCTCGAGAACGAGGCACCTATTTTATATAAGGTTCGCATATCAGCCTCGTAAGCCTTGGCATAGCCGCAGTCCTCTATCTGCTGCAGGGCCTCCTGCGCCGTTCCGTCCAGCTTAAATTCGAAGATGTAGACGTACTGCGGAGTCTCGACGATGCAGTCGGCACGGCCCTCCGAGAGCTGCTTCTCCGTATATACGGTATAGCAGGATATGAGGCGCATCAGCAGGTAGAACGTGTAGTGGAAGTAGAGCTCGCGGTCCTTCTGGTCCTTCTTGGGGCGCATCATATAGGGCGTCTCTGCCAGGAAACTGGTGAAGAGGCGGCGCACCAGCTCGGTGTCGCCCTTGCGCATGGCTTGTACCATATCGTTTACCCATGCCTTGGTGTCCTGTTTGGGCTGCAGGTAGTTGTTGGCCAGCAGTGTCACCATGCCCTGCTTCACCTCGTTGTTGGGATAGTCGAGCAGATAGGAGTTAAACTCGCGGTTCACATCCTTGATAGTCAGGTAGCCGCTCTGGAATATCATCGGTAGTGGCATTTCCGTGTCGGCCTTGTAGTCGATGAAGGTAGCTTCAGCGAAGTAACGACCAGTATATGTCATCACCTCTTCCTGGCTCTTTGAGAGCAACCGTACCATATAGGATGGTGTGCCAGAACTGAACCAGTAGTCGCGCATGTCTAATTTTGCGAATGTATTCAGAATGCTAAAGGGGTTGTAGACATCTTTCAGCCGCTTGCTGAAATGGTAGCCATCGTAGCGTTGTTTCAGTTGCTGTCTGACTTCCTCCGCACTGCACCCTTGCACCTCTGCCAGTTCATTTATCGGCTCATCAAACACGGTGTACAGTTCCTCTTCCGTGATGCCAAGCAGTGTGTCGTATCGTGCATCAATAGAAATGTCGTCAGGCTGGTTGAACCCGCTGAACATCGATACCTGCGAAAATTTGGTGATGCCCGTCAGCAAGACAAAGCGTAGGTGGTCGTCGGCAGGCTTGAATACCGAGAACAGTGTCTTAAGCAGTTCACGGTTGTTGATTAGCTGTTGTTCATCAGCCGGATTACCTGTCTCCACGAGGTCGAGAAGCGGTTTGTCATATTCGTCGATGAGCACCACCACCTTCCGGCCAGTCTTTTCGTGCAGTTCTTCTAACAAGTGGTTAAAGCGCAGGCTGACATCAAGCGAGGGCCTGCCCGAAGTTTCCTCTATGAATGGCCTGATGCCATGTCTGTCCTCTAATTTAGCAATAACTCCAAGAATGTATTCAGTTAGTCCGGTGGCAGTCCGTTTGTCACTGACATTGAAGTCGAACGTGATGACAGGATACTGTTTCCAGTCCTTCTCCAGTGCTGCCATTTTCAGTCCTTCGAACAATTCGCGCCGTCCCTCGAAATATGCCTTCAGCGCACTGACGAGCAGGCTCTTTCCGAATCGGCGCGGACGGGCCAGGAAATACACGTGTCCCTGAGCCAGCTTGTACACCAAGTCGGTCTTGTCCACATATACGTATCCGTCGTTACGTATCGTCTCGAAGCTCTGTATGCCTATCGGATATTTCTGCATTGTTATTTACGATTTACTGATTTTCGATTTTCGATTTATTTACTATTCTACTTCTTACATCAGCCATCTTACATCAGCCTTCATTCTATCTGTACGTTGTCGTCGCCTGCCGTCACGTTTTCCCAGTCGGCCAGGGTGGCTGAAACACTGATGCCCGTCTTCTTCAGGGTGAAGGTGTAGGTGTACTTGAAGTTAGGATACCAGTAGTTGATTTTTTTGCTGGAGCCATAGGGATCTGCAATCAGGTTGTTACCAACTGTAGAGGCCACAACATCTTTCATGTCGATGATGTACTGGTTGTTGTCGGGAGTGGTAATAGTCAGCATCACATCGTCTGTAGTGGCATTGTTGTCACTTCCATACAGAGGCTGAGGTACAAACCCATAGCACCACGTATATTTCTTGTTTGCCTCATCATAAGTTGTGATATTGCCGCTATTCACCGTGGTTACTGTCCCTGTGGGTGTCACTAAACCGTCACCCATCCGCACTGTTCCTGTGGGGTGGATGTTTGTCAGCGAGAGCGTTGTGTACTTAGGATTCGAAGAATCAGTCTCGTCCTTCAGCATCACAGCGTCAGCTCCAGATGTAGTTTTGATTTCGATGGTCACGTCACTCATCATGTGGAACATCTCTAAGTTGATGGTGCTAGTAGTTGTTCCGATAGCCTTAGATATCTGGTGATCTTCCTCCGTATCATTTGTACCTTTGTTGTCAAAGCCTGTCGTAAGCGAATACGTAAGTTTCCCATCAGTGTTTGCAGGAATACCAAGGTTTTCCTTATCTTTTGCCCTGAACGGAGCACCCCAGCAGACATCTGTGAAAGTGCTAGCACCTGTCAGCGTAATATAATCACCATTAGTTGCATCAGCACTTACAGTGGTATTTGTCGGCATCACCGCACGAAGGTGATAGAAGGTCTTACTATTGGGCCAATACCAACTGGTAGTATATACTCCAGTGTTGTTTTCTGTTAGTGTTAGCTTGTTGTCATTCGCAGTATAGCCAGAAGTCCAATCTTTGAAGTTAAGAAAATCATCGTCAATGGTAGAAGACTCTACTGCTTTTCTATATAAATCAAAGGAACCCTTTTGCCGCTCTCCTTTGTCTAAGAGCGAGAGTGTGATTCTTGCATTACTTGGTGTAACACTAGCCGTCACTTCTTCCCAAGGCACCACTGCTGCCGTGAGGTTGCTGATGCCTGTCTTGCCCACGGTTAGAGTGAAGATATAGTGTACGCCTGCGCGCATCTTGTGGTCTCCAGTCAATGCGAGCAATTGCTTTTCTGCTACTAAACTTTCCGTATGAGGGAGTTTCTTGTCACCAATAGCATCCATCAGTGCTTTCTTGGTGAGTTTATATTCATTATGCTCAAGCGTGAAATGGATGGCATCCTTCACAGTGGCATCGCTTAAGTCGGTACCTGGCGCTAAAAGGGCACTTAATACATGGGCTTCGGAAGCACCTGTGGCCTTAGTATTAGCAAGTTCTTTGATTTCTGTATCTGCCTTAACCGTAGAAGCAGTAAACTCGCCTTTGACAATATCAAACGTGCCACCGGTATTAAAGCCCTTCAACACGATGTTCTCGTTTGTGTTTGAGAAAGCAAAAGCATCACCAGCAGCAAAGCCATCGCCCTTGCTGATTTTGAAGGTTATCTTGGTCAGGGCGTGATAGAAATACATTGTTTTACTATCGAACTTCTTCGTTTCAAGGAAGCCAATACGGTTGTCTGCAGGATCATTGCCTACAAGGTTAGAGATATTGTTGCTAAAGCAGAGGTCTTGCTTCTTAATGAAATCACCAGTATTCTGATTAGCGACGGAAGCATTACCAAGTGGCCAGCTGATTTCCGTATAAGGTTCCGGACTACTCCAAGTGTTGCTGTTATAACTCGACTCACTGCCTATTGTTATAGCGTCACTACAACTGGGCACACAAGCAGCATAGATGGAGAGCAGAGAGTTACGAGAATGGGCATCTTCCCAATAGCGGATATAATTGTCTGTAAACTTTACAGGATTGACATTTGAAGCAGTTGTAACTGCTGCCTCTGTCGTACCCATCGTGCTGGTGTATTTAGCTCCGACGGCTGGAGTAGATGCCACTTTCTCTTCGCTCTTCATCACCATATACAGGCTGGTGCCAGCCTCAAATGCCTTAGCCTTTTGGCCATACAGGTCATCATTGGTGACGACAGTACGGGTGGCGGCCGAGCCTTCCCCCATGATTCCCACCGTCAGTTCGATGGGTGTCTTGCCCTGCTGGTCGGTGCCGTTGTCAGGCTGTACGGTGTCAGAGCTGCATGCCGTCAGCATCAGCAGGCAGAAGGCCGCAAGCGGTCCGACGTGTAGTGTGCGATATGTTGTTCTATTCGTTTTTAACATATTATTATCTTTCTATAGCGGTAGCAAATTCTTCACTCTTCATTTTTCACTCTTCACTAAACAAATCTTACACTCATGCTGCTTGGTTTCCCGGTCGTAGCTGATGCCTACGAGCAGCAGATTGTCAGCATATTCGGCTATCTTAGCCGGATACTGCTTTCGCAGGATCTGGCTGATGGCGGTGTCGGCATCCTTGTCGTATTTTAGCTCTACGATGACGGCTGGCGAGTCCACATGCTTACGGGGTATCAGCACCAGGTCGGCAAAGCCCTTACCGCTCTGATACTCACGGTGGATGACGTATTTGTCGCGGGCGGCATAGTAGGCTATCGAGAGCACGCAGGCCTTGCTGATATCGTTGACGAGTTCATCGTCCAGTTTCTTCACAATATCATCACACGCATCCGTCACGAAATTGGTCATATCCACATAGATGACGGGATATTTGTTCAGGTGCTGCTCGAACGACGGATGGCTGGCTATCTTCAGGTCAGCAAACAGGTGGCGCGAGTCGCACGACTTGTCGTAGTAGGCACACAACATCTCTGCCGCCATCGACTTGCCGAAGCGGCGGCTACGCGACACACAGCTGTAACGCTGGCGTGTCTGCAGGGTCTTGTTGACAACGGCTATCAGCTCCGACTTGTCAACGTATTCCCCGTTTCTTGTACCCTGGAACGCGAAGTTCCCTTTGTTGATGTATGTGCCCACAGTTTATATGCTGTTTATGTACTGTTTATAATTTACAAATTTACGCCTTTTTGAATTATTATCGTATATATTCTATTTCTTTTTGTCTTTTTTAACACCCACTCAACCCTCAGCCATCATCCCTCAGCCCTCAATTGTTCTCCAGATTGATCGTGCCCAAGTCAGTTACCACTTCCTCCCAGGGCAGTACGGCTGCCGTGATGTTGGCAATGCCGGTCTTGGTGATGGTCACGTTATAGGTGTACTGATAGTGCGGATACCAGGCGTCGATAGTGTACTTGCCTGAACCTGTTGATGTCTCTGTATAGGGATTCTTCAGGTTGGTTTCGCCCACGGTGCCCGCATATTTGCTTAAGTCGCTGATGGTGTAGACGTTACCGTCGGGGGTTGTGATGCGCAGGCCGATAGTGCCTGCCGGATCTTCAGTCCATTTTAGTGCCTGCGGCACGATGCCGTAGGAGAAGGAGTAGCTGGCAGGGGTTGTTCCTGATTCTGCCGTGTAAGTTCCTTCGGTCATTGAAACGGACGCTGTTCTGCTGGTACTGATTGTAGATACGGCACCCGTTCCCATCAGCACCTTACCTTCTTGCAGGAAGTTGAGTATCTCGACCTTTGTATTTTTGCTGCCATCCTGCAACTTAACCTTGCCAGCATCCGTTGTGGTCTTCACCGTCACGTTAATCTTGCTCATCATGTGGAAGAGCAGCATCTTGATTTGGCTGGTGGTAGCATTGATGGCTGGCGACAGCTGATTTTTAGTGTTTTCACCTACGGTAACGGTATTGTCAAAGCCTTTCGTGTTATCGTAATTAATCTTGTACTGATTGTCGACATAAGTGAACGGGGCACCCCATACGTAGTCGTTAGCTGCGCCATCAGCGATAGCACCTGAATTGATAGTGAAGTAGTCACTGCCGCCACTAACCGGTATAAAGGTTAAAGGCGCAGTTCCTGATGTCCTTGGCCCTATGGCACGGAAGTGATAGTAGGTATTGTTGTCCGGCCAGTACCAGTCAGTTGTCCAGTGGTCTGTCGAATAAGACTTATTTGCAGCAGTAGTTTCGTAGCCTGTTAGCCAAGAGCCATCGCCTGCGTTTACACCTGCACGATAGATATCGAACCGTCCTTCGGCTCCAGAACCGAGTTTTGTCGCGCGGTCTTCGAAAATGAAGAAGGCTGTTGCATTGCTGGGCTTGATTTCATCGGAATTTACGTCTTCCCAATCGAGGATAGCTGCCGTCATGTCGCTGATGCCCGTCTTACCAATGGTGAGGTTGATGGTGTAGTGCTTGCCTATCTCTGTCTTAGTAAAGTTGGCATCACCCTTTGTGGTATTACTCTGGATGGCTTCAGCAATCTGCTTGCCTTTGACATAATATTTGGCGTTATCTATCTCGAAGGCGATGACGTTAGTTTCTACATCTTTAAGGGTGGTTCCAGGCAATACGTAAGCATGCAGGGTACGAACGGTTTTACCAACAGCATCGACGGACTCGTCCATCTGCGTGATGTCGACATTGGTGACTAAGTCGGCCGACGACCACACGCCAGTACTGACATCCAGTTTTCCACTTGTCGGAAATCCTGTCAGCGTAATGTTCTGGGTCACTGATGTATTGCCCTTAGTCCAATTAAAATCTGTGTTATCTGTATTTTTAAAGCCTGCTCCCTCCGTCAGCACGATGGTTATCCACGTCAGGGCGTGCTTGAAGACGAGGTGGCCACGGTCAAACATACCAACGGTGACAGAGGTATTATTGGGATCTTGGGACTGCCAAGCCAAACAGCCAAACTCCATGCTCTTTTTCCATGCTCCATCAGTATAGGTCTGGTGATAGCGGCCTTTATACGTTGTTTCGCCTTCCTTGATGTTATTGCTATAGGCGAGGTCTTCTTTGCCACGAGTATCAGCACTTTGCTGGGCAGATACTTTCCAACTGACCAAATCGCTCTCAGAGTCAACTGAGTACCAGTCAAGCGTTTCAGCATGTTCGCCCGCCTGATTGAGGATTACATCTGGCAGAATAGTGTCGTCATTCTTATCAGGCACGGCCACGGCATAGACCGTCAGTTTGGAGTCGCGTCCGTAGGCATCGTCCCAGTAACGTTCCTGAGTCGTCGGAATATATTCCAAATCCGAATGTGTACCCGTCAGCCCCCACGCGGTATTGTGTTCATCGTTTGCCGTCGTTTCCACCTTAGCTTTCAGCGACGTATGGGTATAGCGCGGCTTTAAGGTTGAGCCTGTTATGTCCACCTCTGCCTTGATGCGCACCACGACCTTTGTCTCTGCCTTGAAACCCGTACGGGTCACGACGCCGCCACGCGTCACGATGTTGCCGTCAGCCAAGAAGGCAATGGGTGTCTTGCCCTGTTGCACATCCGAACTGGCTGTACCGGTGGTGTCTTCTGAGCAGGACACCAGGGCACAGAGTGCAACCATGGGCAATATGTAATAGAATAACTTCTTCACTTCATTATCTTATTTTATAGTCCTATGTCTATATTTCCTGATTCGACAGCATCCCAGTCAAGTATCTCGCAGGTGTCGAGGAATATCTCGTGGCTGTGGATGTTGGGTATGTGCAGATAGTAGATGTACTTCTTCTCCGGCTCCCATGTGAATTCGTCGCCAGTGGTCTTGGTCCTGTCCAGGCTGAGCAGTCGCTCGTAGTCCTTCTTGTCACGCGAGTCTATATTGCCGCCTGTCGAATAGTGATTGGTCTCCAACGAAAGCTTGACCCGAATCTTGACACCGCTTTGCGGTATCTGCTGCAAGAAGTTCGGGCAGAGGTCGAAGGCATCCTCGCGGTGCAGTTTCTTTCGAAGGTCTACACCCGTATATTCGCCATGCGTTATCAGCGTGAACGGGTTTTCTGTTGCATCTGCTGAGAACGTGCCGATGCCCAGGTTGCCGGGTTCGCTCTGGCTTTTATCGTACGTTGCGGTGTACTTCTTGCTTTCCGTAATGAAGCCGTCCTTCTCTGCGGTGATGGTCAGACTCTTGATGGCCACCTTATAGTCCTTAGATGTAGGCTGTGGGTCGTCGATATAGATACGGAAGCCCACCTTCGAGATAAGGTGGTGGAAGGGCAGGTTGACCTCACGAGTGGCGTCACCTGTGCTACTGATTTCAGACTGCTTGATGATGTCCCTGTCCACGTAGTTTGAACCATCCTTGGCACGGCTCACATGAGCCACCAGGCAGGCTTCGCTCTCAGCATCGCTTACATTATAGGTTTCACCATTTAGCCACTGTGCTTTGAAGGGCTTGCTACTGACGTCAACCGTGATGCCCGTAGGCGTAATAGTTGCTCCTAACAGGTATGGTGCCACGGCACGGAACTCATAGGGGAATGCCGAGAGGTCCCAGTAGCGCAGAATCTGGTTGTTGACACCTTCGTAGTACCAGTTGTAGCTATCCGGAGCGTCGGTTTTAGCCGTTGAGGTGTAGTCTACCTTGTATCCATCCATCACGTTCTGCTGAGCGTCGGTGCCAAAGGCTTTCCACGTGCCCACCTTAAAGGACTGATGGGTTCCTTCTAATGGCGCACGGGTGACCTCCGTCTCTGCCGACGCCGATGCCGAGGACGTGCCGAACACCATGGGGATTCGGGTGTCGACGACCTTCACCTCCGTCACGGTGGTGTCGGACGAGCATGCGGCAGTCAGCAGGACGGCCATCATCAGCGGTATGTAGCGCAACGGATGCATCTCTTTATTCTTCTGCAACGTTATATTCTCTTTCTTTCTGTTCGCTAAAACGTTTTTACTTCATTTTTATGCCAACACCTAACATTGTGCGCGCAACTTGCTGGTAGTCAACGTGTTTGGCAAGTTAGGTCTTTATTTAACACCTAACATACACCTAACATACACCTAACTCATACTCCTAACTCATACCTAAGCTCATAACCAACTGTGACCTGCCTGTTAGCTACCTTCTTGTGGGAGGGATAGTGACTTCTGTCTGGTTATACGCTCCCCCTACCGTTCGCGCCAGCTTCTCCTGACGATGGCTTGGTTAGGTGTATGTTAGGTGTATGTTAGGTCTTTTGCTAACACCTAACATCCCGCAAACCCTTTGTACATCGGTGTTTCAAGGCTGTTGTGTTAGGTGTTGACCTTTTTTCCAGCAAAACTTTTTTTCTTAGCGAGCTGTTCTCTGTCAGCAAGCCACTCTTTTCGTCACGCGCCGGCCCGATATTTGTTCCCAGTTAGGAAATATTTTTTTCCCAGTTAGGAAAAACTTTTTTCCCAGTTAGGGAATATTAAGTTCCCAGTTAGGGAATAGTCCGTAGGCTTCGGACTCACTGTCCGTAGTGAGCGGACTAGCAGTCCGTCAGGGTCGGACTTGCTGATTACTCAGACACTACATACTCCGAGAAATTCTCTGAGTAGTCATCGATTGTGACATTGTCAAATACGATGGGGAACAGAGCATCTGTGTTCGGAGTTGGATTTGTCGGGTCTATTGTTGGAGTAGGATCGGTTGTACCCGTTGTACCCTTAGTGAACTTGAAAGTATAGGTATACTTTACATTGGGCTGCCAGGCTGTGATGTAATAATCTGTTCCACCCGTTGTTGCTGGTTTATCAGTTGTACCAGCCTTTACAGTACCTTTAACAGGCACATGTACGGTGGCATTATGAACTGTGATGACCTCACCATTATCTTCAGCAATAATGCGATAGGAAATATGGAAGGTAAAACCTGTTTCACTATTAGTCGGCTGAGCTACTGGGTAGTAAATGGTAGGGGAATAGCTATATTTCTGCGTTGTACCATCTAAATCTCCAACCTCTGCAATAATATTATGAGAGGTAGTATTATAACCCTTGTTATCGTCATCTTTAACTGCCCAAGCAGTCAGGTTGCCGGGGGCAACAGAATAAGTTGAATACTTGTCTCCTGTTTGTGGTATCTTGAACATCAAGGGGGTACCGACCGTTGTGCTTCCATCGTGACTAGGAGTGAAACCACCGTTTTCTGTAAAGGTTACTTTACCACCATTTGTGGTATAGTATATATCTTTGGAATACGTAGTACCACTTTTTTTAGCCGGAGCAGCCTGAATACCCTTAGTAGATTTTGCGTCTGTAATCACAGTACCATTATCACCATCAAGTTCAATAATCTCAACCTTATAACCCTTAATTTCCTCATAGAAACGGATGAAAAGCTGAGCGCCCATGTGCTTGAACGTCACGTCGACATCTTGAAGTTGAGAGTTTATTGCCCGTACTTTGGAAGCATACATATACTCACCAAGCGCACGATCAAAATCGTTGTAATCGCTGTTCAAGGGCTCTTGGTAACCATCGCGAATGGTCTTAGTAGCATGAAAAACCATCGTCTTAGTGCCCTTGTCAAAAGTAACGTTCTCGTTATATGGAGCGTAACAGTAGAAATCAGTATTCGTATAAGCTAAGTCCCAATAACGAAGGTACTGATTGGCGTTCTTTGACATGTAGCTTGTTTGGGAAGACTTATAGAAGCCATCAGAACCTGAATAAGTATATTCAGATTTTCCTAACCCCTCATAGAACCATGGAGATTGATGATCGTCTTTTGAGCCTACACTTGATGCCCAGGTTGTAGCATTTGTATGTTCATAACCTACATTTGTACCACCAAAGCCTACCAGATAATTATCCATGACCAAAGCTTCTTCAGAATCTTTCACCTTATATGCCCACACACCGAAGTTATAGTGGTTAATATTCTCCAGCTTCTTAGTATCAGCTCGCGTAATATTCTGCTTCTGGACATTAAATCCAATGGGCACTTCGCGTGACATCTTCGAGCCGGGGATGTCGTTGACCACATCGTTGCTGCTGCATCCGACGAGGACGGCAGCGGTAGCAATTGCTAACAAATAGACTTTCTTCATAATCGTTAAGTATTTTTAAATTGTTTGTTCTATGTATTATTGTTTCACACACATATCGTTATTGTTTCACTCTCTCTGACGGGGTTACATCTCGAACTCCCAGAACACCTCGTCATAGTCCTCGACGGTGGGGACGAAGAGGCTGCCGGTGCCCTGTTCGTCATCGTCGTGGGGCGGCTCCAGCTGCTGGCAGTCAATATAGACGGTGACGACACCGCCGTGGGCCTGCGTCTGCAGCTGCTGGGTGACGTCTACGGAATAGGTCTTCTCGCGGTCGTTGCTGAACAAGAGGTCGAAGAAGAGGTTGTTCTTCAGGTCCGTACGCGTACCACTATATATATGGCCGGCGCGCGTGTAGGGCTCCATGTCGCACAGTCCGAAGGTGGTAAACTTGCCGCCGATGATGTCGCACGGCTGTCCGTCGGCCACGAGGTCACGCTTCAGTCGGGTGTTGAAGTAGATGGTGGACGGCGAGTTGTTGGTATGGCCGGTATTGACGTTGGTGCCACTGGCCATTGACGACATGGCGGCGTTGCCGTTGATGCCCTTGACGCGGCCGTCGTTGTTGAGCAGTACGATTTGCACCAGATAGATGTAGACCAGCGGGCGCAGCTCGGTCTCGATTTTCTTGATATAGACCTGCTCGACGGGGTCGTAGACGTAGTCGTCGAGGTTTCGCGAGATGTAGATGTTCTCAGGATAGGCGGCATAGAAGATTTCGGGCTGGTTGAGCAGTCCGATGATGCTGGAGCCGTCATCCTCCACCTCGCCGCCATTGGCGATGATCTGGCTGACGCGGCGCGACAGGCCACGCGAACCGGTGGTGGTGGCCGTCACGAGGTCGGGTGTCTCGTTGATGATGAGCACCTGCGTGCCGTCCTTCGAGTCGATGTCACTCCAGAACAGGAGGTCGTAGTAACCGAAGGAGAAGAAGCGCCGGAAGCTGGTGCCCTGGATACTGAAGGCATCGATGTCGGTATGCGGAGCCTTGGGGTCTTCGCCCTTGTAGTAGCGGCGCACCTGGAAGCTGGTAGGCTCCGTGTAGCCGATGCTGCCCCACAGCTCGTCGTCGACGGCATCCCAGCCGTAGAACCAGTTGACATTCCACGAGGCGTCGATGTTCCACACCACGCTGAGGTCGGTCTGCACGGCAGGCATCTCCGTCAGCACCTCCTGGCCAGGCAGGTGCAGGGGCGGCTCGATGCAGGAGGAAAGCAGGAAAATGAAGAATGAAGAATGAAGAATGAAGAATTTGCTTCCGCAGCGTAAGCCGCGGATGCCACTCTTGATTCTTGTCACTATGTTCCTTATCTTCATATCTCTTTGTTTAATTTATATAGCGGTAGCAAATTCTTCACTCTTCACTTATACAGCGGTAGCAAATTCTTCATTCTTCATTCTTCATTCTTCACTTGTTTCTTCTTCCGATAGATGATGTCGTAAGTGATGTGTATGCCGGCATTGGTGGGTCCGAACCACGTCCAGCGGTGGTTGCGCTCCTGGAAGTTGTCGGCATTGCCGTAGTATTCATAATAGTACAGGCCGTCCTCCTCGCGGTTGAAGGGGTTGCCGTAGACGTAGGGGTCGTAGCGGGTGATGAAAAGCCCGAAGCTGGCACTCAACTCCAGTCGCAGGCTGCCCTTGCGGTTCAGCCGGCAGGTGTAGCCCACGCTCAGTCCGCCGCCACCGCCTTCGCCCTCCCATCCCTTGGTCTTGCTGAAGCCGATGCCGTACTTGGTGCCCTGGGCGTAGAGGCCCAGATAGGGGCCAATGAACTCTCCGCCACCACGGAAGTAGCGGCGCACCTCGAGCTGCAGGTCACGCAGCTGGAAGAACTTGTAGTCCTGCCAGTGGCGGTGGTTGGTAAAGGTGAATCCGGCGTTCATCGTGTAGTGGCCGCGCAGCGGGTAGTACTCCAACTGGATGTTGGCACCGTAGGCCCACCCGAACTGCGGCACGTAGAGCAGGTCGTGGACCAGATTGGTACGGGCGGCTATCAGGTGACGGCGCACATAACGCACAGGCTCCTCGGCGGGCACGGTGTCAGCCACTACCAGCACCGGCTCCGGCTCCTTGACCTCTACGTGCGAGACGGGGGGCAGAGCGGGCATCGTGTCGACAGGGGCGATGACTGGTTCGGGCTTGGGTTCCTGGCGGCGCGCAAACAACAAAATAACCCGCGCCTCACGTAAGGCGGGGAAATACTGCCGGACGAGCCGTCGCCACACGCGGCCACCCTCCAGCGCCATCAGCCGGCGCTTGCAGCAGGCCTCGTCGCCCTGGCATGACTGCCAGACGCTGTTGACCTTGCCGTAGTCGGCATCGCGGGCTGCGCCCATCATCTTGACCAGTCGACCGTAGTCCTCGGTGACACTGGTGGAGCGGATGGGTGGTCCGGCATCGGAATAGCTGCCCAGCTGGGCATTAATATAGTCTATGAGCCGGCGGGTGCGCTCACGAGCCAGCCGTACATTATTCAGATAGGGACCCTCAGGCGAGGCGGCACCCCTGACGAACACCTGCTTCAGCTCCATGCTCATGGACTGCAGGCGCGGCACGAGCATCTCGGCGTAGAGCCGGATAAAGGGATCGTCAGGCTGTAGTTCGGTACTGTTCACGCGGAAGCGGATGCCTCGCGAGGCAGCATCGAACAGTGAGTCGGAAACTTCGTAAAGGGAATCGTTAGGGTCGTCGGCTATCAGTACAAACGGGAAATCCTCCAGCTGATGGTAGGCACGAACCATGCTCTGCTCCTGTGCGAAACACAAGAAGTGAACCATCATTAAGCAGCTGGTTAGTAGGATTCGTTTGCACCTCTTTATCATTCCATTGCGCCCAAACAACTTGTGTTGGAGGTACAAAGATACAACTTTTAATACATATATCCTAAAAATAGGGGGGGGGGCTTAAGAATTATTAACACAAATTGTGGTTTGTTGACTAAGCCAGTCCACGCCGCCCCCAACCTATGTTACTCCAGCGTGCCAAGTGCCTTCTGCAGTTCCACCTGGCTGAGCTTGACGTCAATCTCGGCATCAATCTTCTGCGACTGAGCCTGCATCCAGGCCGTCTGGGCCTCCATGACGGTGGTTGAGGAGATGACGCCCTCCTTGAAACCGATGTTAGCCGTGCGCAGGTTCTCCTCGGCGTGGGCAATGCTTGCCTGAGCCAGAGCCAGCTTCTTGTTGGCCTCGTTGACCATGAACGACTTCTGGTTGACCTGCAACTCTATCATTTCGCGCGCCTCGTCCAGGTTCAGACTGGCTATCGTGGCGGCACCCTTGGCGGCACGCACCTTGTAGCGCACGTCACCCCAGTTCCAGATGGGCACGCGCACCAGGACGCCAACGTTCCAGAATCCGGCAAACTTCCGCTCGAAACTGTTGAACACGTTGGGATTGCTCACGGCATAGCCACCCGTCAGCAGCACCTGGGGCAGGTTGCCCGCCTTCAGCAGGTTGGTGGTCTGGTGGGCCAGGTCGACGGTGTTCTGCAGCATCCTCAGTTCCGGACGGTTCTGGCTGGCCTGCTCCACGTCGGGCTGGGCCGTCTGTTGCGTGACGGCTATCTGATCCGTCTCCTCGTCAGCCAGCAGGATTTGCTCGCTGACGGGCAGTCCGCAGAGCTGGCAAAGCAGCATGCGCGACAGCACCAGTCCGTCGGTCACCTTGGCCAGTGCCATCTCGGCCTCGTTCACCTTGACGCTGACCTTCAGCTGGTCGCTGCGTGTGGCCACGCCCTCGTTCACCATTTTGCGGACGTCGTCGTCCAGTTTCCTGACCAGAGTGAGGAAACTCTCGGCCAGCTGTTCCTTATGGCGCAGTGATACCACCTGCCAGTAAGCCTTGTCTATATTAAATAAGGTAGTCTGTCGTTGTGCGTCCAGCGAGTTGGCAGCCATCTGTTCGCTGATGTCAGCTATCTTGTTGGCCGCAATGATGGCACCACCCATGAATACGGGCTGCGTCACCACGATGGCACCGGCCATCATGTTGCGCGTATCGGTACGCAGGGCGTTGACAATGCCCTGACCCGCATGGTCCAGCATGCCGGCGGCCGT
>DFGF01000105.1:17756-22221 GCA_002371715.1 Prevotella sp. UBA3757 | reverse complement strand
AGTCCCGTGGCGGCATTGGTGCCCAGGTTGTTCAGTGCCCCCTTCTGGTCGTCGCTCAGCAGCGAGATTTCCTTGCTGGTCCACACGTAGCCACCCAGCGCACTGACATGTGGCAGGTACTTCGTACGTGCCGACTTGCGCAGGTTGGCAGCCACCTCCTGCTTCGCCTTCGAGACGCCTATCTGCTTGTTATTCCTCAGAGCCATTGCCCTGCAACTGTCGAGCGTCAGCAACCGCTGGGCAGTGCTGCTCACGGGTGCGAGCAACAGGATGCCGAGCAGCAGGGCGCCAGACATGCTATACCTATTCATTGTAGTCACCATATCTGTACTTTGTGGTTTTGCCTGCAAAAGTAGGAAAAAAATATCAGTCCCCGATGCACTTGTCAGTTAAAATAATATTCTTTTTACGTATTTAACATTTAGACACGAAGGTAAGAAAATGTTTGCCTAAAGATACGTTGCAACAATTTTCGATAGTAATGCAACAAAAAACCATGGCCGTTACGGGAATTTTGTGTAATTTTGCCACATCAATGAAAGCTATGCGACAAATCATCACGCTATTTGCCTTCCTGGCAGTATCGTTACTGGGCAAGGGACAGGCCGGCCAGTTCGTTCCGTCGGAACGATTCTCAAGCGGATTCATCAACGACATCTGCCAGGACCAGTATGGTTACATCTGGGTGGCCACGGACTTCGGACTGAACAAGTACGACGGCTACCGGTTTACCGAGTTCATTCACCATCCTGACGACTCGCTGACCATCAACAGCAACGTGGTGACCTGCCTCTTCCGCGACAAGGACGGCCAGCTGTGGATTGGCACCAGCAAGGGCATAGACCGCTATGACTACGCTACGAACACGTTCCACCACTACCCCTTTGCCGACCGGGCCCGCCCCAGGGTCATGCAGATGACCCAGCTGGCCGACGGGCGGCTGGTGGCCTGCACGTCGGGCTACCACGGGCTGTACGTCGTCGGCAAGCATGGCAACCAGATTTTCCAGGGCGGCAATGCCGACATGGGCTACGTCAACAACATCCTGCAGGACAGCAAGGGCCGCTTCTGGCAGTGCGGCTACGACAACGAGTTCTCCATGCGCGATGCCGCCGGCGTCCACAAGATGACGTCGGCCATGGGCTTCGTCGTCAACTTTGCCGAGCGTGGCGGCGAGGTACTCATCTTCTGCATGCACGGCATCTACAAGTATCACGACGGCCAGCTCACCGAGGCTGACATCGACCTGCAGACGCTGCAGCCTTCGGATGTCGTCATGCAGTGCATCTATAAGGACCGTCAAGGCAATATCTATGTCGGCACGCGCGGCGACGGCCTCTACTGCCTGGCCAACGGCAGCAAGCGGCTGGAGCAGGTGGGCAGCATGATGAAGGACATGAACCTGGCAACGGCCAAGATATGGGCCATCACCGAGGATGCCAACGGCAACCTCTGGCTGGGATGCCAGTCGAAGGGCCTGGTCATGCTGAAGAAGACGCCACCGCAGTTCCAGTCCTGGGGCCTGCAATATCAGGGCACGCCGCTCAGCTCCACCATCTCCTCCGTCTGTGAGGGCGATGGCGACATGGTGTGGTGTACGGTGCAGGGCAACGGCGTCTACGGCTTCAACCAGCAGGGTGCCATCGTGGCCCACCCCGCCAGTCCCACCTCGGCCGAATTCATTTTCCGCGACAGAAGCAAGCACTACTGGATAGGCACCAACGATGCGCTCTATGCCTACAACCCCACGACAGGCCATGCCGACCGCCGCGTGACCTTTGACTGCGACCGCTTCAACGACATGACCGACGACGGGCACGGCAACATCTATATCTCGACCTTCTCGAAGGGCTTCTGCATCTACAATCCGCAGACCAACCAACTGCGCAACCTGAACTCCGACCAGAAGGACAACGAGAAGGGATGGCTCTGCAACAACTGGATTCTGAACATGATGCCCGACCGCAACGGGCGCATCTGGCTGGCCACGGCGTCAGGCGTGTCGTGCTACGACCCCGTGGCCGACAGTTTCATGAGCTACGGCTGGCGACAGCTGCTGAACGGCATCCTGTGCTACTCGCTGTGCGAAACCAGCGACGGCAACATCCTCATCGGCACCGAGCAGGGGCTGTACCTCTACGAGGCCGGCACGAAGGAGGCCGTGCTGTTTCCAGCAGACAACGGGCTGAAGAACCTGGTGGTGGGCTACATCGTCGAGGCCAACAACGGCGACTTCTGGTGCTCCACGTCGAGCGGCCTGTGGCACTACGATACCAAGAAGAAGATGTTCATCAACCACATCAACGACAACGGCCTCAACGGCAAGGAATACATCTACTGCGTGGGCATGCACAACAATGACGACAGGATATACTTCGTCAACCATGCCGGCATCACCACCTTCCGGCCCGACGTGGTGACGGGTGCCGAGCGCACGCTGCCGGCCTTGCAGCTGACGGAATTCTTCATTGCCGGCCATCCGGTGAACACGCTGTTAGAGTCGAACGGCAGCCCCGTCACCACCGGTCCCACCATCGTCACCGACGAGTACCGCGTGTCGTATCTTGACAACTCAATAACGCTGGAGTTCTCGCTGCTCGACTATATAGACCCGCAGAACATCATCTTCGAATACCGCATCAACGAGGGCACGTGGCAACAGAACGCGCCCGGCCAGAATGCCGTACAGCTGACCCACCTGCAGCCCGGCACGTACGAGATAGAAGTAAGGGCGCTGGCTGCCGGCACCTATTCCGAATCGAAGGTCATCACCGTCAGGGTGACGCCACCCTGGTACCGCTCCACCCTGGCCTACCTGCTCTACCTGACGGCACTCGTGGCCGTGCTCATGGCCTGCATCATCTACTGGCGGAGGTGGTCGAGCCGCCAGATGGACGAGGAGAAGATGAAGTTCCTGATCAATGCCACCCACGACATCCGTTCGCCGCTGACGCTCATCATGGGGCCGCTGGCCAAGCTGAAGTCACTGGTGGCCGACGGCGAGGGCAAGGCGTATATCGACACCATAGACCGCAACGCCAACCGGCTGATGCTGCTGGTCAACCAGATACTGGACGAGCGCCGCATTGACAAGAACCAGATGCAGCTGCACTGCCGTGAGACCAACCTGGTGGACTTCATCAGCGGCATCTGCAAGCTCTACCAGTACAACGCCGCGCAGCGCAACATCACCTTCACCTTCGAGCATGAGCGCGACCACGTACTGGCGTGGATAGACCGCATCAACTTCGACAAGGTGGTGAGCAACCTGCTGTCGAACGCCTTTAAGTTCACCTTCGACGGCGGCGAGGTGAAGGTCGTGCTGAGCGAATCGGAGACGGACGTGACGCTGTCGGTCGTCGACTCCGGCGTCGGCATCAAGCCCGAGGATGCCGAACACATCTTCGACCGCTTCTACCAGGGCCGCAATACCGACGATATGGGACTGGAAGGTACGGGCATCGGCCTGAACCTCTGCAAGGCCATCACCGAGATGCACCACGGCAAGATCAGCGCCCAGGTCCGTGATGACGGCCAGCGCGGCTCGTGCTTCACCGTCGTACTGCCCAAGGGCAACGGCCACCTGAAGCCCGAGGAAATCATGGTCGACACGCCGGCCCGCGAGGTGCTGTCGTCAGGCGGTGGCCGACCCTTCCGCCAGTTCCGCATCCTCATCGTCGACGACGACCACGAGATAGCCGACTACATCATCAACGAGCTGGGCAACCGCTACAAGTTCGACCACGCCCCCAACGGCAAGGAGGGGCTGAAGATGCTGCTGACCGACAGCAACTACGACCTCGTCATCAGCGACGTGATGATGCCCGAGATGGACGGCATCACCATGCTGAAGCGCATCAAGGAAAACCCGCAGATTTCGCAGCTGCCCGTCATCATGCTCACCTCGAAGGCCGAGGTGGAGCACAAACTGGAGGGCCTGAAGTCGGGTGCCGATGCCTATATTGCCAAGCCGTTCAACATGGAGGAACTGCACATCCAGATTGACAACCTGATAGACAACGTACGCCGCCTGCGCGGCAAGTTCAGCGGTGCCATCAAGCAGGAGCAGCGCATAGAGAATATAGAGGTGAAAGGCAACAACGACGTGCTGATGGAGCGCATCATGCGGTCTATCAATGCCCACATGTCGGAGTCCGGCTACAATGTCGACACGCTGGCCGAGGACGTAGGCATCAGCCGTGCCCAGCTGCACCGCAAGATGAAGGAGATGACCGGCATCTCAAGCGGCAAGTTCCTGCGTAACCTGCGCATGGAGCAGGCGGCACGCCTGCTGCGCGAACAGAAGGTCAACGTCTCGCAGGTGGCCTATAAGGTGGGCTATACCGACCTGGCACATTTCTCCACGGCCTTCAAGAGCCACTTCGGACAGTCGCCGTCAGAGTATGCGGACGCGCACAAGGAGGACAAGGAGAGCTAGTAGAACTAGGAAGACTAGTGAAACTAG
>DFGF01000105.1:15115-17678 GCA_002371715.1 Prevotella sp. UBA3757 | reverse complement strand
AAGACTAGTAGAACTAGTGAAACTAGGAAAACAAACGACAAAAAGACTATATAAAAAACAATAGCATTATGACACGAAAAAACATTTTGATTTTAATGATGCTCATGCTGCTGACAGCATGGCAAGGCGTGACGGCCCAACAACGCCGTCCCGTCGACTCTCAACACCCTCTCTGGCTCATCCATATTGACGTATGGAACTCTGCCGACCCGCAGAAGATCATTAACCTGATACCTGACGACGTGAAGCCCTACGTCTGCATGAACCTCTCGCTGTCGTGCCAGTACGACACGCAGACCAACATGTACCGCATGCCGCGCAACGCCGTGCGCACCTATAAGTCGTGGGCAACGGTATGCCAGCAGAACGGCATGTGGTTCTCGTGCCAGCCGGCCTCGGGCGGACACACCCATATCCAGGACAGTGACCTGGAGACGTTTGAATACTTCTTCAAGACCTACCCAAACTTCCTCGGCTGGAACTATGCCGAGCAGTTCTGGGCTTTCGGCGATGCCGGCGACAAGAGCTCGATGACCGCAGCCTCGCGATGGGCACTGTTTGCCAACCTGGTGGAGATGTCGCACAAGTACGGCGGTTTCCTGACCGTCAGCTGGTGTGGCGGCGACTACCACATGAGCACCAACCCCATGGGCGAGCTGAAGGCTGACAAGAACTTCCTTGCTGCCTGCCAGAAATATCCGGAGGCCATCGTATTCCTCTATAAATATACGCACGCGAGCAGCTTCTACAACAACGAGAGCATCTGCTGGGGACCGTTCGTCAGCGGCCTTACCAAGAACTACGGCGTGCGCTACGACAACTGCGGATGGAACGACACGCTGTCGAAGCTTTTAGGCGAGAACCACGGCAAGAAGTATCCCGGCTCGGCCGGTATCGGTACGGTCATGGAGCAGACCTGCGTCAACGGCGGTGCCGTCTGGGACGGTCCGGAGCTCATCTGGCGCGAGGAGTGCTTCCTAAACCAGGCCGACACCAACGTCGATGGCTACACACGCCGCAACTGGGCCTCGTCGCCCCACTTCAAGGGCATCTGGCTCGAGATGTGGCGCAGAATCATTGACGGCACCATGTATATCCCAACGCGCGAGGAAGTCGTGGCCAAGACAAAGGTTGTCGTCGTCAACGACCTCACGAGCGGCTACGAGTCGTACACGTCATGGGACGACCTGTATAACGGTCTCTACCTGCAGACCGACCCCTTCAACCAGAAGAAGGAGGCCCGCCACAACTATGGCCAGTGGTACAACAACCTCTGCTACTTCAAGTCTACGGGCCGCTACGGTGCCATACCCATCGTCATGGGCCTCTACGACGATGCCGCCAAGCAGATTCCCGTCCAGGTGAAGCGTTCGAACTACACGTCGCGCTGGGGCACGCTGGCCAAGAAGCAGGCCGACTTCAACGCCCAGTATCCGGAGGTGTCGAAAGGTGACCTCTACGTCAACCGCTACCGCAACCAGCTGGTGACCTATACCCCCTACTCCTACCTGAACACCAAGAAGACAGCCTCGGCCGACATTCCCCTGCAGTATAACACCTGCGACACGCTGCAGCTGAAGTACGGCAAGCTCTCGAGCGCCGTCATCCGCGAGTATGCCGACCACATCGACTTCTACTTCAACAACTACCGCAGTGACAGCCTTTCGCAGCAGACCGACAAGATTACCATCACCGGTGTGACGTCGGAGCCTACCTACAAGCTGACCAGACCCACGACAGGCGCCACGGGCCACATTGCCAGCGTGTCCGGCAAGTCGTATGATGCCGACAGCAAGACCTTTACCCTCAGCGTCAACCATATGGGCGCCGCTATCCTGAGAATAGACTGCTCAGGAGCCGCCACCGACCGCCAGACCGACATCCTGCCCGCCACGGCACTCGAGCAGCCCAAGCAGCCCGAACCCTACCGAGGCCCCATCATCATCGAGGCTGAGGACATGGACCGCAAGAGTGTGGACCACCGCATGACGCACTCCGGCTGGTGGGCACAGGACTACATGGACTTTGCCGGTCTGGGCTTCATCGAGACACAAGCCAGCACCAACAGCGCCCTGCGCCACCAGTTGAAGCTGGCCGAGGGCGGCCAGTATAACATCCGCGTCCGCTACTGCAATAGCAGCAAGGCCGGCAACATGAAGGCCACCGTCAACGGCACGGCACATGACATCAGCTTTGAGAAGGTGGCCAAGAACGACTGGCACGAGGCCGTCCTGCAGAACGTGACGCTGAACGCCGGCAACAATACGCTGACGCTCCAGAACTCCGGCGCCATCCGCATGACCATCGACCAGGTCATCTACGAGCCTGTAGGCACCGCGAAGGAGAAGTTCAACGTGAAGGTGCGTGACGCCGAGTTCGGACGCGTCGTAGCCGATGTAGACTCTGCCGAGGCCGGACAGACCGTCCACCTGACCATCATCCCCAACGAGGGCTACGGTCTCAAGGGGCTGAGCGTCGTCAACTCCATATTCTTTACCCAGGGCAAGACCATCGCGTTTGAAAGCGATGCCACGGAGACCACGTTCGTCATGCCCGACGACAA
>DFGF01000105.1:0-14997 GCA_002371715.1 Prevotella sp. UBA3757 | reverse complement strand
CGTGGCCAGCGGCGCACTGCCTGTAGGCTGGCGCACCACGGACGGTAGCGACGTCCGCAACTACCCCACCTCAAATGGCAGCGGCCCGCGCACCTTTGCCGGACTGACGGGCTATCAGGGCAAGGCCCTCTACTGGCGCAACACCAGTGCTGAGTACGGACGCCTGTCCAACTACCTGCTGCCGCTGGAGCCAGGCAAATATCAGCTGACGTTTGCCATGGCCGCCTGGAAGGGCGCACCGTCCTATCAGGCCGCCATCATCCAGAAGAGCACGGGTGCCACCATCAAGTCGTCGTCGTCCATCGTTGCCAAGCCTGACCTCAACGGCAACGGCGCCGGTGACATCTCGTCGGCCGTCCGCCACACGCTGGACTTCGAGGTCAAGACGAAGGATAACTACGTCATCCAGTTCAAGTCCGTCAGCAGCGGCTTCACCGAGTTCCTGCTGGCCGAATGCCGGCTGAGAGACCTCAGTACGACAGGCATAGCCACCATCGGCGCTGCCAGCCGTTGGCCGCGCGGCATCTATAGCCCGACAGGCATGCACCGCCAGGCGTTGCAGCACGGCCTGAACATCGTGGTCGATGCCGACGGACGGGTCAGAAAGGTCTTTGTCCGCTAAGCGGGCACGCAGGAAAGCGAACGGGCTGCCTCCGTCTCATCGGATGGGCAGCCCGTTCATCGTTAGTATGTTATGAAAAATTTGAGAGAAATCGACCGCTTCATAAATCACGTATTGGGGTCGAATTTGTGGGAGCCTGGCTTCACAGCTGTTGTCCCGTTCTACTAAACATGATGTTAATATAGAGAAAGCATAGAAAAAATCTTAGTCTTTTGCCCGACCGACCTGCATCACGTTAGCACTGTCAGTCGTTGCGGTGCCCATGTTCTCAGACCAGAGGTCGGAGCGCGATGTTGACACCTCGGCCTGCACGGGAACCACGTTCATCGTGTCGGCCTGCTGAATGGCGGCATAGTCCTCAGGCGTGTTCCAAGTACTGTCCCAGGGAGCCTGCAGTGCACCGCCAAGCGTCAGGATGATGGCAATGACGGCTGCCGCCTTGAAGAGCGGCATGAGGCGCTGGGTCAGCGATACCTCGCGGGCCTTCACCACCTGCTCGGTGGCGAGGGGCTGCTGCCGGGCGGCCAGAGACTCTTCTGCCTCCGCACCGATGGCCTGCAGGATGCGAGCATCGAAGTCATCGTCCAACGTCTGACCGGCCGCATCGTCGGCAAACAGGGGGCGCAGGTGCTCCATCTCGGCCGGAATGTTCTTCTGGCTGAAGAAGGTGCGCAGGATGCTCTCCTCCTCCAGTGAGGTCTCAGCGTCCCAATAGCGCTCCAAGAGTTGTTCGATGTACTTGTAATCCATACCTTGCTTTTTTATTGTTCTCTATATGGAAGACGTATGTAGAACGGAAAAGTTACAGGAAAGGCGAAATTTTTTTCTTGACGGCCTGCCGTGCCCTGAAAATGTTGACTTTCACCTGCTGCTCGGGAATGTCAAGGATGGCGGCAATGTCGCGATAGCTCTTGCCCTCAATGTCGCGCAGCTGCATGCAGGTGCGCAGCCGTTCCGGCAGTTCGCTGATGAACTGTCGCACCATGCGTGTGCGGTCGTTCTGGATGGCCATCTGTTCGGGATTGGAACTGCGGCTGTGGTCGGCCGGGTCAATATCGTCGTCAAGGCTCTGCTGCTGGTAATCCATGCGGCGCAGCCTGTCGAGGGCCACGTTGCGGCAGATGGTCAGGCAGAAAGCCTCGACAGACTCTAACTGCGCCCACTGTTCGCGGCGTTTCCAGACCTTCAGCATCGTTTCCTGCACGACATCCTCGGCCTCCTCACGGTTCTGCGTGATGCGCAGAGCCATGCGGAAGAGTTCGTTCTTCAGCGGCAGGATGTCTGACTGGAAACTGATGCCTTTCATTGTCTTCCCGTATTCTTGTCTTCTTGTATTCTTGTCTTTCCCTTATTCTATCACCGTTCCGTGCTGACCGTCTATGGCCGTTGCCAGCGTGATGATGACGCGGCTGACGCCGGCCTCGACGGCACTGAGTGCATTCTCAATCTTGGGCAGCATGCCGCCGGAGATGGTGCCGTCGGCCTTATATTTATTAAATAATGTACGCGTGATGGTGGGAATGACGGAATCGTCGTCGTCAGGATTCAGCAGCACGCCCTTCTTCTCGAACGAGAAGATGAGCGTCACGTCGTAAATCCTGGCCAATGCCTTGGCGGCCTCGGAGGCTATCGTGTCGGCATTGGTGTTGAGGACGTGGCCCTGTGCGTCGTGCGTCAGCGGCGCTAAGACGGGCGTTATGCCGGCCTCGATGAGGTGGGCCAGCGTCTCCTGGGCGACAGCATCCACGTCGCCCACCCAACCATAGTCGACACCATCCTTCAGGGGTCGCTTATGGCTGACGATGACGTTGGCATCGGCACCCGTCAGTCCGATGGCATTCACGCCATTGGCCTGCAGACGGGCCACAAGGTTTTTGTTGACCAGTCCGCCGTAGACCATCGTCACCACCTCCAGCATGTCGCCGTCAGTGATGCGGCGCCCGTTGACCATCTGCGTCTCGATGCCCAGCCGCTCGGCCATCTTCGTGGCTTTGCGGCCACCGCCGTGTACCAGTACTTTGCGGCCCTCAATAGCTGAGAAGTCGCGTAACAACTGAGAGAGCTGCAGTTCGTCCTCGACCACAGCTCCTCCTACTTTGACTATTGTCAGTTTTTCTTTCATCCCGTTGTGTTGATATTGCAATGATGCGTTATTCAAGATAGGTGTAACCGTAGAGTCCGGAGCGGTAATTGCTGAGGAACTCCTTGCCCTCCTCCAGGCTGATCTTACCCTGTTTGACGCTCTTGGCCACCCAGATTTCCAGCTGGCGAACCAGTTTCTTGGGATTATACTGGACGTACTCCAGCACCTCCTCGACCGTCTCGCCGTCGAAGACCTGGTCAATGTGATAGTGGCCGTCCTTGACGGAGATATGGACGGCAGTGGTGTCGCCAAACAGGTTGTGCATGTCGCCCAGGATTTCCTGATAGGCACCCACCAGGAAAACGCCTAAATAGTACTTCTCGCTTTTCCGCAACGTGTGAACCGGCAGCGAGTGGGAGTTGTGGCGGTTCGTGGCAAAGTTGGCAATCTTGCCGTCCGAGTCGCAGGTGATGTCCTGGATGGTGGCATTGCGCGTGGGTCGCTCGTTGAGCCGCTGGAGGGGCATGATGGGGAATATCTGGTCGATGGCCCATGAGTCAGGCAACGACTGGAACAGCGAGAAGTTACAGAAGTACTTGTCGGCCAAGAGCTTGTCGATGTTCATCAGTTCCTCAGGCACATGCTTGAGGTTCTTGGCCAAGGCATGGATTTCGTGACATACGCTCCAGTACATGGCCTCTATCTCGGCACGCGTCTTCAGGTCTACGATGCCGTGGGCGAAAAGGTCCAGCACCTCCTCGCGGATTTGCTCGGCGTCGTGCCAGTCTTCGAGCACGTTTCGAGGCGAGAGGTTATCCCATATCTCGTAGAGGTCCTTGACCAGCTGATGGGAGTTCTCGTCGGGCTCGAACTCCTCAGGCATCTCGGGCAGTGAGGCCGTCTCGAGCACGTCGATGACCAGCACGGAGTGGTGGGCAGCCAGCGACCGTCCGCTCTCGGTAATCAGGTTGGGGTGAGGTATGCCGTTACGGTTGGCGGCATCGACGAACGTATAGATACAGTCGTTGACATACTCCTGGATGCTGTAGTTGACGGAACTCTCGCTCGACGGCGACCGCGTGCCGTCGTAGTCGACGCCCAGGCCGCCGCCACAGTCCACAAAGTCGACGTTGTAGCCCATCTTGTGGAGCTGGACGTAGAACTGTGAAGCCTCGCGCAGGGCGGTCTGGATGCGGCGAATCTTCGTAATCTGGCTGCCGATGTGGAAATGGATGAGTCGCAGACAATCGCGCATATCTTTCTTGTCCAGCAGTTCCAGGGCTTCCAGCAGTTCGGCACTGGTCAGTCCGAACTTTGAGGCATCGCCGCCACTCTCCTCCCACTTGCCGCTGCCGCTGGAGGCCAGCTTGATGCGGATGCCGATGTTGGGACGCACGCCGAGCTTCTTGGCCTCGCGGGCAATAATCTCCAGTTCGTTGAGCTTCTCGACGACGATGAAGATACGCTTGCCCATCTTCTGTGCCAGCAGGGCCAGCTCGATGTACGACTGGTCCTTATAGCCGTTGCAGATGATGATAGAGTCGCTCTGACACTGCACGGCAATGACGGCGTGCAGCTCCGGCTTGGAACCGGCCTCAATGCCCAGGTTAAACTTGGCGCCATGCGAGATAATCTCCTCGACGACGGGCTGCATCTGGTTGACCTTGATGGGGAATACCACGTAGTTCTCGGCCTTGTACTCGTACTCTTCGGCTGCCTTCTTGAAGCAGCTCCACGTCTTTTCGATACGGTTGTCGAGAATATCCGGGAAACGCAGCAGCACCGGCGACGTGACATCGCGCAGCGACAGTTCGTCCATGACTTCACGAAGGTCTATCCGCGTGCCGTCCTTACAGGGTGTCACGTAGACGTTGCCCTCGTCATTGATGCCGAAGTAGCTGGTACCCCAGCCGTTGATGTTGTAGAGCTCCTTGGAGTCATCGATGGTCCATTTCTTCATAAGTATATCACTGTTCTATGTTTAGCATTGTGCACAGGCTTGCCACGCTATGCTTGATTTTATCGTATTCGTCGAGTACGCTGACGTCCAGCGTGTAACGCGCCTGCTCGTAGTACGGGGCCCGCTCGTTCAGGTGCTGGGTAATGTAAACGATCAGTTCCTCAGGACTCTTGTCCTTCAGCAGCGGGCGCTCCACCTTGGCCATGAGCAGGTGCTTGTAGAGCGTCTCGGGCGTGGCCTTCAGGTAGACCACGTCGCCCTGCTGGTTCATATAGTCCATATTGTCAAAGAAGCAGGGGGTGCCGCCGCCGCAACTGATGATGACGTCCTCAAACTCGGCCACCTCGTGCAGCATGTTATACTCCATCTGCCGGAAAGCTTCCTCGCCACGTTCGGCAAAAATCTGTGACACCGACTTGCGCATGCGGCTCTCGATATACCAGTCCAGGTCGTAGAACATCATGCCCGTCGCCTTGGAGAGGGCCTTGCCCAGGGTGGTCTTGCCTGACCCCATGTAGCCTACAAGGATAATACGCCTCATTTCTTCTGTTTCTCTATGATAGCCATACACTCGTCGTAAGTCAGCTCGGCAGCCTTGGCATGCAGCGACTTGTTCAGCCGGTAGTTCTTGCCGTCGTAGGCCAGATAGGGGCCATAGCGGCCGTTCAGCACCTCCAGTTTCGGGTCTTCCTCGAAGGTCTTCATGTGCTTGCGGTTCTCCTGCAGACGCTTCTCCAGTATCAGGCGGATGGACTCGTCGAGCGAGATGGTCATCGGGTCGGCGTCCTTGGGCAGTGAGGTGTACTTCTTCAGATGCAGGATGTACGGGCCGAAGCGTCCGGCGCCGATCACCACGGGAGCACCCTCAAACTCGCCGACGGTGCGCGGCAGCTTAAACAGTTCCAGGGCCTCGTCGAGGGTGATGTTCTCCATGCTCTTGTCGGCAGGCAGCTGGGCAAACTGGGGCTTCTCGACGTCCTCGGCGGTACCAATCTGTACGACGGGGCCGAAGCGGCCTATCTTGACGTAGACGGGCTTGCCCGTGCGGGCGTCCTTGCCCAGCAGGCGCTCGCCGGCCTTGCGCTCCTGGCGGTCGTTCATGGTCTGCTCGACGGTGGGTTCGAAGTCGCGGTAGAAGTTCTTCATCATCTCCGTCCACTGCTCGTCGCCCTCTGCAATCTTATCGAAGTCCTGCTCCACCTTGGCGGTGAAGTTGTAGTCCATGATGTCGGTGAAGTGCTTCATCAGGAAGTCGTTCACCACCACGCCGATGTCCGTCGGCAGCAGTTTGCCCTTGTCGGAGCCGACCGTCTCCGTGCGCTCCTTCTGGGTAATCAGCTTGCCCTTCAGGATGTCTACCGTATAGGTGCGCTCCTCGCCCTTCTGTTCACCCTTGTGCACGTATTCGCGCTGCTGGATGGTAGAGATGGTGGGCGCATAGGTCGACGGACGGCCGATGCCCAGCTCCTCCAGCTTATGGACCAGCGAGGCCTCGGTGTAGCGCTGGGGTGCCTGGCTGAAGCGTTCCGTAGCCTGAATCTCGCGGCGCGTCAGCTCCATGCCCTTCGTCAGGGGCGGCAGCAGATGGCTCTCCTCCTCCTGCTGGTCGTCGTCATCGTTGCTCTCACGGTAGACCTTGATGAAACCGTCGAACTTGATGACCTCGCCCTGGGCCACAAACTGCTCGGTGGTGCCGCTGATGGAGATGTTGACCGTGGTGCGCTCGATGGCGGCGTCGGCCATCTGGCAGGCCAGCGTGCGCTTCCAAATCAGCTCGTAGAGCTTGCGCTCCTGGGCGGTGCCCTCTACGGTCTGGCTGGCCATGTCGGTAGGACGGATGGCCTCGTGAGCCTCCTGGGCGCCCTTGGAACTGGTGTGGTACTGGCGCACCTTCGAATACTGCTCGCCGTAGAGCTTGCTGATTTCCTCCTTGGCGGCATTGATGCACAGACTCGACAGGTTGACGGAGTCGGTACGCATATAGGTGATCAGTCCGTGCTCGTACAGATGCTGTGCCACCATCATGGTCTGGCTGACGGTGAAGCCCAGCTTGCGGGCGGCCTCCTGCTGCAGGGTGGACGTGGTGAAGGGAGGTGCCGGCGTACGCTTCATGGGTTTCTGGTTGACGCTGTCAACCGTGAACGTGGCATCCACACACTTGTGCAGGAACTGCTCCACCTCGTCGTGGCTCTTCAGCCGCTGGGCCAGCGTGGCCCTGACCTCCGTATGCGAACCGTCGGCATTGGTAATGGCAAAGATGCCCACCACGCTGTAGTAAGGCTCGCTCTTGAAGGCTTGGATTTCGCGCTCACGCTCGACAATCAGGCGGACGGCCACACTCTGCACGCGGCCGGCCGACAATGCAGGCTTGACCTTGCGCCAGAGGACGGGCGACAGCTTGAAGCCCACCAGGCGGTCCAGCACGCGGCGGGCCTGCTGGGCGTTGACCAGGTTCATGTCAAGATGGCGCGGATGCTGGATGGCATCCAGGATGGCCGTCTTGGTGATTTCGTGGAAGACGATACGGTTGGTCTTCTTCTCGTCCAGCCCCAACACCTCACACAGGTGCCACGAGATGGCCTCTCCCTCGCGGTCCTCATCGGATGCGAGCCATACCTTGTCGGCCTTCTCGGCATTCTGCTTCAATTCCTTGACCAGCTTCATCTTTTCCTCTGGAATCTCGTATTCCGGCTGAAGGGTCTTGGTATCGATACTCATCTCCTTCTTCTTCAAGTCGCGTATGTGTCCATAGCTCGACATGACCTTGAAATCCTTGCCCAGGAATTTCTCGATGGTCTTGGCCTTGGCAGGCGACTCTACAATAACTAAATTCTTCTGCATGTCTTATCTTTAATACTTTTTATCTTCTTTTGGGCTGCAAAAGTAGGCAAAAGATTTGGTTACACCTTATATATATATGAGAATTTGTGTTTTCTTAACGTTTTATCATGCTTTTCTTTGCGTTATTTCCTTTTCTTTTTGTAATTTTGCAGCATGAGAACACTACTATTATCACTTTTCATCATGACCGCCAGCCTCTTTGCTTCCGCAGAGGACGGTCACCAGCTGTGGCTGCGCTTCCAGCCCGTCAACCAGGCGAAAGTCAATACGACTCTCAAGTCACCCACCATCGACATTATCCGTCACGAACTGGAGACATACTATCCGGGCAGTGAGGTAACGCTGACCATCGATGCCGGCCTGATCAATGGCGACGAAGGCTATGTCATCGACCATCACGACGGGCGCGCCACCATCAGCGCACGCAGCGAATCCGGACTGCTCTACGGCTGTTACGACCTGCTGATGCGCTGCGCTCGTGGCTATTCAACGGGATTCCGCATCAACACGGCTCCCGATTTTCAGCTCCGTCTGCTTAACCACTGGGACAACCTCGACGGCAGCATAGAGCGCGGCTATGCCGGCAACAGCATCTTCTGGAACCGGCCGCTGGACGTACAGCTCATCAAGGACTATGCCCGCGCCAACGCCTCCATCGGCATCAACGGCTCCGTGCTGAACAATGTCAATGCCTCGCCCCAGATGCTGACAGCCCCCTACCTGAAGCAGGTCAAGGCCATTGCTGACATCCTGCGCCCGTACCATATCCGCGTGTACCTCTCCATCAACTTCGCCACACCCATGGCCCTCAAGGCTACCAAGACCGCCGACCCGCTGGACAAGTCGGTGGCCAGGTGGTGGCAGCGGAAAGCAAAAGAGATTTATAAACTCATTCCCGACTTCGGCGGCTTCCTGGTCAAGGCCAACAGCGAGGGACAGCCCGGCCCCGGCGACTTCGGGCGCTCGCATGCCGACGGTGCCAACATGCTGGCCGACGCGCTGAAGCCCTTTGGCGGCATCGTCATGTGGCGCTGCTTCGTCTACGGTGCCAACCACAAGGGCGAAGACCGCGTCAAGCAGGCCGTATCGGAATTCAAGCCCCTCGACGGAAAGTTCCGCGACAACGTCATCCTGCAGACCAAGAACGGCCCCCTCGACTTCCAGCCACGCGAACCCTACAGCCCCGTCTTCGACCAAATCAAGCTGACGCCCAACATGGCCGAGCTGCAGATCACCCAGGAGTACCTGGGCCAGAGCCGCCACCTGGTCTTTCTGGCACCCATGTGGCGCGAGTTCCTCGACGACGTCAATCCGCAACAGCTGCGGGGCATAGCCGGTGTGGCCAACATCGGACTGGACCGCAACTGGTGCGGCCACCACTTCTCGCAGGCCAACTGGTATGCCTTCGGGCGCATGGCCTGGGATACCAACTATCGACTTACGCCCCAATTGATTGCCGAGGCGTGGCTTGAGCTCACCTTCGGCCGTGACCCGCAGTTTGTCAACACCATGTCGCAGCTGATGGTGGAGAGCCACGAGGCCTGCGTCAACTACATGATGCCGCTGGGACTGCACCACATCTTCAAGTTCGACCATCACTACGGCCCGGAGCCTGACGGCTTCATTGCCCGTTACCCCCTGGAGTGGTGTCCCGTCTACTACCATAAGGCCACCCGCGACAGCATCGGCTTCGACCGCTCCAGCACGGGCACCAATGCCACCGGCCAGTACCGCCCGGACGTGGCCCGACGCTACGACGACATCAAGACTTGCCCTGAAAACCTGCTGCTCTGGTTCCACCGCGTGCCATGGACCTACCGTATGAAGGACGGCTCCACCCTCTGGGAGTCGCTGCAATACCACTATAACGAGGGCGTCCTGTGGACGGAGCATGCCCATAACCTCTGGCACACCAAGATGCGCCACTACGTTGACGAGCAGCGCTGGCGCGAGGTCGACGAGCGTCTGGAGCACCAGGCCGCCAACGCCCGCGAGTGGCGCGACGTCTGCCTGCAGTACTTCGGCCGGTATGCCAACCAGCCCTGATGCCTCTACTACATGATGATGCGCTCCAAAACTTCAACCGCCTCTTCCGCAAGCGCAAGGGATGCAATCCCACCGAGTTTCGCGAAAAATACCAGAAGACGAAGGTCATCGTCAGACCCCTGCCAAGTCTCTCATATAAATAAAAAACGAAAATATCCCCCTATCCCCCTATGATTTCATCTATCTGGCTGATTATAAGCCATATATCCATAGGGGGATATACCTTTTATCCCCCTATGTTCCCCCTATTCACCCCCTATGATGACAATGCTGTGATGGTGTACTGCTATGGCAGCCCTACGGGAGGTCAGCAAGCGGATTGCGCAGTTCCTGTTCCGTTCTGACGGGAAGAGAACCCGGCTCCGACGAGCTTGCGCCTATAGGCAAAACTTCTTGCGCCTATAGGAAAAAAGTCTTGCGCCTATAGGCAAAAAGTCCTGTGCCTGTAGTTTAGTGATATGGAATCATAGGGGGTAAATAGGGGGAACTGCAAAGGGAGTGTCGCATGTTGCCTGGTTACTGTGGAATTGTCCTTACTCCGTCCGGCTTGACGACACTGATGTTGTAGAAAAGACGGTAGTCCTTGTAGTTGTTCGTAACGATGATGCTGCATTTCTGCTTTTGCGCCAGCACGAACTGTACATTGTCCTCAATGTCGCCACCAGTCTCAACGAGGGCGGCGTCGATGTCGCGGTTGGTGAAGTCGATGATATTGAATCGGTGCTGCAACTCGTGGACGATGCGGACTATCTCGTCGTTCGTTTTCTTTTTCTGGTACATGGAAATGAGTTGCGCCACGCTAAGCGTCGATATGTAGAGCTTCTTGCCCGTCAGCGAATAGAGATAGTGCAGACAGTCGGCGTCCTTCTGGAACCGGCTGTCGCCGCTGTAGCCGCCCACGAGGACGTTAGTGTCTACGAAGATGTGGTTGGAATTGAATGGACTTTTCTTGCGTGTCATCGTTCAGAATACCAAGTGTGGGAACTGTTTCTTTTCCTCCTCGGTGAGCGTGTGCGCCCAACTGGTGGCCCAGAAGTCCACGAGGTTGTCTACGAGTTGCTTGCGTGTCAGCCCGTTCTTCTTCAGGAGCAGTTCGACCACGCCCTTGCGCTCCTTCTCGATTTGCTTGTCTCTTTCGCTCATAATTGTATGTCGTTTGATGATTTATGCCGCAAAGATAAGAAACATTTAGCAATTTTTCGCCATTCCGTCCGAAAAATCTACAAAGTTTAACGCTCCGCCGCCACATTATTATATATTGTAGGCCGCCGCAGAAGCCATAGCGTACAATGGATCAGGGGACGGTTCTCTGACCCAGAAGAGAACCGTCCCCTGACCCATAATTTAGAGTTTAAGCCTTAGCGTTGTATTCCTCCGTGTCTTGGGCACCGGGCGTGTAGGCACCGGGGTACGGCCAGCTGTTAGGATTGCCAGGACTGCCGCAGAGAATCTGTGCGGGCTTGATGTCGAATACCTTCATCGAGGGCTTCTGATATGCATTCTTGTTCATTGTCGTATGTTGTTTTAATGATTACTTAACTATGACTTTCCTTCCATTGTGGATATAGATGCCCTTCGCGTTGGGCTTGGCTTCGAGGCGACGGCCGCCGAGGGTGTACCATCCTTCGGTGGAGAGCTGGCCTGTCGTGGTGTCGAGGGTGCCGATGGCGGTGGCGGTGCCGTCGGGTCCGATGATGCGCACGATGATGTAGCGGGGCAGTTCGCCCTCGGCCTGTGCGGCGCGGCTGTGGCCGCGGGCCTTCAGGTGGGTGTCAGAGCCGTTATAGACGAGGCGGGCGCGGAAGGGCGCGAGGCTTGCCCCCTTGACGAAGCGCACGAACGTGCCGGCGGCGATGGTCTGCGCGGGCACATAGGTGGAGAATCCGTAGGTGGGCTCCGACGGGTCGGCACTCGTCCAGTCGAGGGCGGTATATGTGCCCTTGAACTTCCATTCCTTGTCGTCGCCCTCGCTGGCACCTACCTCCACGAGGCTGGCCTCGATGTCAGCCGGCACGCTGGCGATGGTGCCAATAAAGGTGGCCTCGGTGTCGCTGCACTTAAATATATAAGGTGTGTGGGCTGCGAGTGTCGATGTCTCGCTGATGGTGGCCTCCCACTGGTTGTTCTCGCTGCTCCAGCCTACGCCCTTGAACGCATAGAACGTGCAGTCGCTGGGCTTCTCGAAGCCGAAGGGCAGGCACATTGTCGAGTAGGCATTGGCCGTCAGTCCGCTGCGGGTGAATATGACGGGGACGTTGGCCTGTCCGGCGAGGGCGGCGAGTGGGGTCACGCCGTCGGTCTCGTTGAGCACGAGCCAGGGCTGAAGGGTCTTGCCGGCGAGGGCTTCCTTTTGCTCATCGGTCAGTGTGCCGGTGTAGATGTTGCCGCTGCCGTCGGTGAGGGCCTGGCCGTCCTTGACTGCTACGGTGCCGCCTTCGCCGGTGCTGATGCTGCTGGCGGTGATGCGGTCGGCGGGGTTGGTCCAGCCGAGGGTGATGGCGGTGCCGTCGGAGTAGATGCTTGATGCGGTGACGTTGCCGCCGTTGATTTCGATGGTGCCGTTGGAGTAGATGCCGGAGAAACCGCCGTCGCCGCCGGTGGCGTTGACGGTGCCGCCGTTGATGGCGACGTTGCCGTCGGCTTGTATGGCATGACTGTTGCTCTTGGCGCTTACGTTGCCGCCGTTGATGGTGAGGTTGCCGGCGGCACTGATGGCCCAGGCGAAGTTGCCGGTGTAGGTTGTGGTGGCGCTGACGCTGCCGCGGTTGATGGTGACGTTGCCGCTGCGTTTAGTGTCGATGCCGCAGCCACTTCCGTCGGTATGGGCGATGACGTTGCCGCCGTTGACGGTGATGTGGCGTGTGCCGATGGCGTAATTATTTTGGCCGGTGGTATAGACGCTGAGGGTGCCGGTCTGGGCGGTCTGGCCGCAGATGGTGAGGTCGTAATAGGTGTTGTTGGCTTCGTCGTAGCAGATGATGCCGTAGCCGTCAACCTCGCTCCCGCTCTCCCCCACCTTCATCTCACATCCGTCGGCGAGGATGAGGTGGACGTCGCCGCCGAGGGTGAGGGTGGCGTTGTAGCTGATGTTGTTGCCTACGTAGTACCAGCCTGCGGCGAGGGTGGTCTCCGTGCCGTCGAGTATCATGGCGGTGTGTTCGGCTGGCTGGCCGTATTCATTGATGTAGGCTACGGTGACGGGCTGGCGGGTGCTGAGGAAGGTGGCGGTGATGGTGACGTCGGTGGTGACGGTCAGGGTGTAGATGCCTTCGCCGTCGGGGGTCAGGGCGGTGCCGTTGGCCTGGACGTCGGTGGCGGTGAAGCCGGGCCGCGGCCTGAAGGTGATGACCTCGTCTTCGATGGCCTTGCCGTCGGTGAGGGTGCCGCTGACTACTTCCATCTCTTCGGGCAGGGTGACGGTGCAGGTGGCCTTATCCCTCCAGTAAGCGGTGACGGTGATGGTCTGCACGTCGGACTCGCTCCTGATGTAGGGTGCGGTGAAGTAGTTGCCTGGCTGCTTCTCTACGCCAGGCTCGCAACTGGCCACCCAGTGGCTGAACTTCTTGCCGTCGGGGGCGGTGAAGCCGCAGGCGGGCAGGGTGTAGTGCCCTGCATTGCCGCCGTCGTTAGCCACGACATCGCTGGCCATTGTGCCGCTGCCACCGTTGGCATCGAACACGATGGTATGGTGCAGCGCTACGAAGGTGAACGTAAAGATCTTCGTGCCGCCCCAGTCGCCTGTACCTTTGATGGTGGCCTGATATTGCTCTCCAACAACATAGTCGTAGGTGCCAACGCTGGGGTCGAGTTCAATTGTATAGTCCGTGTTGAGCGTCAACTGTGTCTCGCCGTTCCAAACCTCCACGTTGTTGCTGAGTGGATTGTAAGGGCCGTAGTCGTCGTTGTAGGCTTCCAGCGTGCCCTTAATCTCGCAGTTGGCGATGTTGAATGGCGTGATGCGGAATTCCCGGGTGTTCGTGCCCACGTAGCCGCCCATGCCGGTGACGGTGACGGTGGCGGTGACCATCTGCGTGGGGCTGCCCGTGTTGTTGGTTATCGCGAGGGTGTAGTCGGTGCCCTCGGTCAGCACGGTCTCGCCGTCCTTCACCGTGACGGTGGGCGTGACGGTGGGATGGTCGGCATCGTAGAGATAGGCCACATCGTCCCCCGATTCAAAATTGTCCAGGCTGATGGTGGTGTAGGACATCCTCTTGACGCTGGTATAGGTAATCCATACCTCTTCATCGGGCATGACGAAGGTGTTGGTCTCGGTGTTGAGCGTGATGTCCTCGCCGTCACCATTTACCACGCGGATGGTGTACTCGCTGGTGCCGTCGATGACTTCCACCTTCACCGTCTCGCCGGCGTAGGCCCAATGCACCTCATTGCTGTTGCTGGCCTTGTAGCAGTGGAAGATGGTGTTGTCGTAGTTGAAGCGGTGCATCAAGCGCCACTGTGCGTAGAGCGTCACGACGCCGCCGTCCTCAGCGGTCAGGTTCTGCACCACGGCCTCGTCCTCGTAGTTGGTGCCGCTGCCGTCGGCCTTGGTGTTCCAGCGCAGCCACTGGCCAGTAGTGGTCGAGAAGGCGTTCTTGGTCAGCGCCGTTGCGGCTTGGTCATAGGTGAAGGTCTGGTCGGCCATCGTGCCATTGACGAGGATGACGGGCTCAAAGTGTACGGTGTAGGTGTTGGCTGTCCACTGGGCGTAGAGCGTCACGGTGGCGTTGTGCTCGGCGGTGATGTTCTCCACCTCCTGGCCGTCCGTGTAGGCGGTGCCGAGGCCGTCGGCCTGGGTGTTCCAGCCGTTGAAGTGGTAGCCCGTGCGGGTGTAGGCGCAGGCGGTCAGGGCCTTGGCCTCGTCGTAGTCGAAGAGTTCGTTGTACATCGTGCCGCCCGTCGCGCCGTTGCGGTTGAAGGCGATGGCGTAGCGGTTGGCCGTCCACTTGGCCCACAGCTCCACGTCGCCCGTCGAGCCGGTGGCGATGGTGGTCACGGCGTCGCCGCCGAAGTCAGCGCTGGCGTACCAGCCGCCGAACTGGTAGCCCGTCCTGGTGGCTGCGCCGAGGGCGATGGCTGCGCTCTCGACGGTGTAGGTCGCGGGGTTGCCGCTGGCGTTGGTGCCGCCGCCGAGGTTGTAGGTGATGGTGTACTGCGTGGGAGTCCACTTGGCCCACAGCTCCACGTTGCCCGTCGAGCCGCCGCCGATGGTGGTCACCTGGTTGCCCGTCAGGCCGCTGTTGGCGTACCAGCCGCCGAAGGTGTAGCCCGTGCGGGTGGGTGCGGCCAGGGTGATGGCCGGGCTCTGGATGGTGTAGGTCGCGGGGTTGCCGCTGGCGTTGGTGCCGCCGCCGAGGTTGTAGGTGATGGCGTAGTCGATGAGCGTGCGCGTCACCGTCACGCTGGCGTCGGCGCTGATGTCGAACGTGTTGCCGCTGATGGCCGAGC
>DFGF01000054.1:12855-14652 GCA_002371715.1 Prevotella sp. UBA3757 | reverse complement strand
TCAAGGACCTGAGCGTCAGGCTGATAGTAGGCTGCCGGGTCGAACGACACGCGAAACGACTCCGTGCCGTCGTGCGCCACCTCCTCTACCCTGCGCATAGTAGAGGCAAGCGCGTATTCGGCGGCACGCCAGTAGGCATACTGCCGGAAAAGGGCCACTTGCCGTTCCTCGACGGGCAACCCGCCACCCGTCAGCCTGTAGGAGACCAGCACCATCAGCGAGCGCCCCGTGGCATCCATAAACGACAGCAACGTATGTGGCCATTGGTTGACGCGCCTGCGAAGACGCTCCAGCACCTCCTGACCTTCGTCCACCCTGAACTCCAGCAGTACCAGTCCCGTATACGTCCCCTCTCCGCCGCCAGGCATGCCCGCAGACGCACCGTTCCGGACGCCGGTTCCTGCCTTACTGCCCGGATTCACACCCTGCGACGGAAACACCATGGGCAGGTCTTCGGCAGCCAAATCGCCACTCAGTCTGCCGTCGGCTATCGACGTCTTGATGTCGCGCAGGCCACGTGTAGCCTCCACGCGCGCCCGGAACTTGCCATTGCGCGTCTGGTTCCAGACACTTTCCAGCGTTACATACTTTTCGTGCCACTCGCCACGGTAGCGAAACTTCATTCTCAGCTTTCCATTTGTCTCCATAGTACCTCTATTAGTTTATACTATAGGAGCACCAGCAAATATCGTGCCACGAAGCCTTGAATTTTCGTGAAAATTCATCCGTTACTCCCCGAGTATTGTTTCTCAGACGGCACTTATTGCCTGAATTTTCGTGAAAATCCATTGACCAACAACGGCTTAACGACGCTTAGTGCCGACAGAAAATCCGCTGCGCCTGCCGTCATCATCTGCCGGAGTGGCAGAAAAAAGGGCTCTGACAACGTGTCACCCTTGTGACAGCCTGTGTCACCCTTTCAAACGTTGCACGCCCTTTATTTATCGGGGTTGTGTCAGCGTGTCAGCCTTATTTGAAAAATTCTTAGTATACAACACTACTTATTAATAGTAGCAACCACTTTTTTACTATCCGTAAATTCCACATAAATGGGGATTGCAGAAATGGAAAGATGCTGCTGCCTATCAGCACCGCCGCCAAGGGCGTGTTATGGACCATTCTCTTCGGCATGGCCAAGACCTGTCAGTACGGCGGTCTGACCATCCTCGGTGTCGAAGGCTATAACCGGCTGAAGCGCTACTTCAGGCACAAGGGCCGTGAACAGCAATGAAAAAGCGGGTAAAGTTCTGAGCCTGCCAAACTTCTGTATACCTTTTTTATAATAGAAAAGCGGCAGAGAAAAAAAAAGAGGGAAAAGTTTGGCTGTTCGGTGATTTTTTTGTACCTTTGCACCCGCATTTTGCAAAAATAACATTATTTATTCACTTAAAGTATTATGAATCAATACGAAACCGTTTTCATTCTGACTCCCGTTTTGTCTGATGAACAGACAAAGGAAACGGTCGCTAAGTTCAAGAAGGTCCTCGCCGACAAGGGTGCTGAGGTCCTGAGCGAAGAGGCCTGGGGATTGAAGAAGATGGCTTATGCTATCGAGAAGAAATCGACAGGTTTCTACTTCCTGTTGGAGTTCAAGGCTGAGCCATCAGTGATTAAGACTCTGGAGACTGCTTTCCGTCGCGACGAGAAAGTCATCCGTTTCCAGATAGTAAAGCTTGACAAGTATGCCGTAGAGTATGCTGAGAAGCGTCGTAACAAAATGGGTAAAAAAGAGGAGGCTTAAACTATGGCACAGCAAGACAGTGAAATCCGTTATTTGAACGCTCCTTCTATCGACAC
>DFGF01000054.1:8755-12720 GCA_002371715.1 Prevotella sp. UBA3757 | reverse complement strand
TCCTGAACGAGCAGGGTAAGATTCTGCCCCGCCGTATCACCGGTACATCTCTGAAGTATCAGCGCCGTGTGGCCCAGGCCGTGAAGCGTGCCCGCCAGATTGCCCTGCTGCCTTACGTAACTGACATGATGAAGTAAAATAAGGAGGACGCAAGATTATGGAAATAATACTGAAAGAAGATATTATCGGTCTGGGATACAAGAACGATATCGTCAACGTTAAGTCGGGTTACGGCCGTAACTACCTCATCCCTCAGGGTAAGGGTGTCATCGCCTCTCCCATGGCCAAGAAGATTCTGGCCGAGAACCTGAAGCAGCAGGCTCACAAGTTGGCTGCCATCAAGGCCGAGGCTGAGAAGAAGGCTCAGACGCTGCAGGATGTTGCCCTCTGCATAGCTGCTAAGGTCAGCGCAACTGGTCAGCTCTACGGTTCTGTAGGTGCCAATCAGGTGGCTGAGGAGCTGAAGAAGCTGGGTAAGGACGTCGACCGCAAGATTATCACCATGAAGGAAGCCAAGACCGTTGGTGACTTCGTCGCCCTCGTCCACTTCCACAAGGAGGTAACCGTTGAGGTTCCTGTTAAGGTTGTCGCCGAGAATGCTCCCGTTGAGGAGGAGGTGAAAGCCGAGGCTCCCGTTGCCGAAGCTGAGGCAGAAGAGGCTACCGAGGCAGAGGCTCCCGCTGAAGAGTAACCAGTGCTGTAAAGCAAATCATAGTAATTATACACTATTGAATCCCGAGTGTTGCATGACACTCGGGATTTTTTTATCTTTTTTTAGGCTGAAAGGAGAGAGGAGGGTTGTCAGAATAATCGGAGGGATCAGAGGAATCAGAGTAATCGGAGTAATCAGAGAAAGCTGAATAATCGGAGAAAGCTGAGAAAATAGAAAAAAAACCGCCGGATTCACATCCGACGGTCGATTCTCTCAATGAGTTCGTTAATTACTTAACGCTGTCAGTAGCGGCAGAATCAGTAGCAGCGCTATCAGCAACAACCTGAGCAGCAGTGTCGGGAACGACAACTGAATCAGTGTCAACGGCCTCAGCGGGCTGAGTCTTGTTACCACAAGAAGCGAAAGAAATAGCTGCAACAGCTACGAACATCAAAACTAACTTTTTCATTTTTCTAAGCTTTTTAAATCTGTAAAACAATCATTTGTTTATTAAAACGCTGCAAAGGTAGGCATTTTTTTGATACGTTGTATCTTTTTTTGCGTTTTTTTTTAGTCCATTTTTGTAACTTTTTTGCAAGACGCTATAAATCAGCGAATTACGAAATGTTAAATTTCGTGTAAATTTCACCCTTTACTGAATAAATGCAAAAAAATGCCTTTTTTACGATTAAAATGACTACCTTTGTGGCCGCAAACAATAAGTACCTATTTGAATCATAAGGAACGAATGATAGATTCTTCAGCCTTCCAAGGCAAAAAAGCGAAATATTTCACGCTGGGATGCAAGTTGAACTTCTCAGAGACCTCGACGTTCGGCAAAATGCTGGCTGAACTGGGAGTGGTGACGGCCAGTAAGGACGAACGGGCCGACATCTGCCTCATCAACACCTGCTCGGTGACCGACGTGGCCGACCATAAATGCCGCCAGGCCATCCACCGGCTGGTACGCGAAAATCCAGGAGCCTTCGTGGTGGTGACCGGATGCTATGCACAGCTGGAGCCGGAGCAGGTGAGCAGGATAGACGGCGTCAGCCTGGTATTGGGGGCGAACGAAAAGGCCAACCTGGTGCAGTTTCTTTCAGAGGCGCTCGTTGGTCGCGATAATATCGCGACATACCGAACAGGACAAGAAGGGACGACGGACGGAACAGGACGAGAAGGGACAACGGACGGAACAGGACAAGAAGAGACGACGGACGAAACAGGACGAGAAGGGACGACGGACGGAACAGGACGAGAAGGGACGACATACAGGACGGTGAAGACGAAGGACATCAAGAGCTTTGCACCTTCCTGCTCGCGAGGCAACAGGACGCGCTATTTCCTGAAGGTTCAGGACGGCTGCGACTACTTCTGCACCTATTGCACCATCCCCTTTGCACGCGGGTTCAGCCGCAACCCAACCATAGGCTCGCTGGTGGCACAGGCTGAGGAGGCCGTCAGAGAGGGTGGCAAGGAGATTGTGCTGACAGGCGTCAACATCGGCGACTTCGGCAAGACTACAGGCGAGTGCTTCATCGACCTTGTCAAGGCACTGGATGCCGTGGAGGGCGTAGAGCGGTACCGTATCAGCAGCCTGGAGCCCGACCTGCTGAGCGACGAGCTGATAGACTACTGTGCCCGGAGCCGTGCTTTCATGCCCCACTACCATATCCCGCTTCAGAGTGGCAGCGACACGGTGCTGAAACTGATGCACCGCCACTACAACCGTCAACTCTTTGCCGACAAGATTCACCACATCAAGAGCGTCATGCCCGATGCATTTATCGGTGTCGACGTGATGGTGGGCTGTCGTGGCGAGACGCCAGAATGTTTTGAGGAGACCTACGACTTTCTGAACGGTTTGGACGTGACGCAGTTGCACGTATTCCCCTACTCCGAGCGTCCCGGCACACAGGCCCTGAAGATTCCCTACGTGGTGAGCGAACAGGACAAACGTGAGCGCAGCAAGCGACTGCTCGAGCTGTCGGACGCCAAGACACACGCCTTCTATCAGCGATACATCGGGACAGAAGCCGAGGTGCTGTTTGAGAAAGCCCCCCGTGGCAAGGCCATGCACGGATTCACCCGCAACTATATCCGCGTGGAGCTGTCGCCTGCCGATGCCAGACCTGAATACGACAATCAGCTGATGCGCGGCACACTGGGCGGTTTTAACCACGACCGAAGCGCATTAGGGATTGAGGGATTGAGAAAATGAGAAATTGAGAAATTGAGATATTTAGATATTGAGAAAATGAGATATTAAGATGGATAAGGTAGCAATCGTCATACTCAACTGGAACGGCGCCAGGATGCTGGAACAATACATGCCGACGGTGCTGAACTATTCGCGCGACGAGGCAACAGTATATGTTGCCGACAATGCCTCGACCGACGGGTCGCTCGACCTGCTGCGCCAGAAATTTCCCGAGTGCAGGCTCATTGAGCTCGACAAGAACTGGGGCTTTGCCGAGGGCTACAACAAGGCCCTCCGTCAGATAGAGGCAGCATACTACCTGCTGCTGAACTCCGACATCGAGGTGACCCACCACTGGCTGACACCGCTCATCGAGTTTATGGATGCCCACCCCGAAGCAGCAGCCTGTCAGCCCAAGCTGCTCTCCATATACAACCGAGACCAGTTCGAATATGCCGGAGCCTGCGGAGGCTACCTGGACCGCTATGGCTACCCGTTCTGCCGCGGGCGCATCTTCGACACAGTTGAGGACGACAACGGCCAGTACGACTATGCCACCAGTATACTGTGGGCCACGGGTGCCGCCCTGATGATCCGTTCGACAGACTACTGGGCGTGTGGCGGACTGGACGGCCGGTTCTTTGCCCATAACGAGGAGATAGACCTGTGCTGGCGACTTCGCATTCGCGGCCGTAAGATTTACTGCCTGCCGGAGTCGTACGTCTACCACGTAGGCGGTGGCACACTGCCCAAGTCAAACCCGATGAAGACCTTCCTCAACTTCCGCAATAACCTGACCATGCTCTACAAGTGTCTGCCCGACGACGAACTGCTCCACGTCATGCGGTGGCGCTGGTTTCTGGACTATCTGGCGGCCTGGGAGATGCTGATACTCAAGCGTAACCTGGGCGATTTCCGCGCCGTCTACAGGGCACGTCGCGCATTCAAGCACTGGCAGAAGAACTTCGAGGAGGACAGGCTGCAGATACAGGCTTCGCGAAAGGAAAAAGAAATACCAGAGCAACGACGTTTCTCATTGCTCTGGCAGTACTATGCAAAAGGCCGCAAACACTTTAGTGAATTGAGAGATTGAGAAATTGAGAAAATGAGAAA
>DFGF01000054.1:0-8656 GCA_002371715.1 Prevotella sp. UBA3757 | reverse complement strand
AATTCTCATCTCTTAATTCTCACCTCAACCGGCTTGTCGACCTCCTTGCGCCAAGCCTTCAGATAGTCGAACCATTCGCGGGCTGAATGGTAGCCAAACTCCTCGTTGGCCGAGGTGTACGTCACCTTATACGACAGCTGGCGCCCATCGACCTTGACGACGTAGGCATAGTTGTCCTTGTTGGCCGGCTCCTCGCTGACAACGCTCTGCTGTGGCAGCAGGATGGCCAGGCCCACCGTCTCGCGTTTCCATTTCAGCGTGTCGGTGGCAGGATAGTCGGTACCCCAGCAGGCGCGCAACCCCTTCTTGTCGGAAAACTCCTCGGACCCCTTGACATTAATGATACCGGTCGAGAAGCGATAGTCGCTGACGTCCTTGTTGAACAGCACGTCAACATCGGTATCGCGATGGCCGGCATACTGCGTATAGCGTAGGGTCATCGTGATGGATGACGGCTGATGGCTGACGGATGACGTGGCGGGACGGGGGGCCTGCCAACCTTTGTCGACAACCTCGACGATGGTGCGCAGGGGACCATAGGAAATGATGCGCTGCGTGCGCGAAGCCACCGGCTCCACCAGCGTAGGCTGACGGCCGTCCCAACCACGGAAGGCACCCAGTCCGAAGGTCTGTCCGACCCATAGCACGTCGTCGCCATAGCCCCGCTTCTTCTGTTCGTCGTCGGTATAGAACTGTGTCTCCTTGAGTTCCAGCTGTTTCTTGAACTTGCCGTAGAGATCCAGCGTCTGGCGGGCATCGAAATAGATGCGGATGCCGTTGAGCTCGCTCTCGAAGTCCACGCCATGGTGGTGCTGTATATTATAGGTATAGGCAGCGTCGCCACGTGCGGTGATGGACTCGATATAGTTGTTCTGCTGGTTCTTCTTCAGTTTCTTGTCGCGCGTGTTGCTCAGAACCATCTCGGCAAAGACGCGGGCCGGATACTGACGAGGCTCACCTTCGTCGTAGAGGGTGACGCTGAACTCCTGCTTTTCCTTCTTGCCGAGATTGGCCAAAAAGCAGAGTTCGTCGAAGGTGTCGTTCTGGTCGAGGTCGTCCAACTGGCAGGGGACCTCCCGACCGTCCAGCGTGACCAGCGCAGAAGACACGGTGCCGTAAGGAGCCAGTTGGATGACGACAGGCACATCGCTGCGTGAGACACTGGAGGGATTGCTGACGCTGACGGTGATGGTTTTCGAGGCAGAAGCCACCGTCGCCATCGCAGACAGCAGGAAAAGGGCTAACGTTTGTTTCTTTTTCATAATTGAAGTAGTTTATCGTTTTGCAAATTTCACACAAATAAACGAAAACCACATCATTCGTGTACTTTTTTTTATCTTTTTTAGGTTAAAATTTGGATTTTAAAATATATTTTAGTAATTTTGCACCGAAATTTAACATAAATAAGTAATTAAACTCGTCAACATACCCGTGCGCAAAATATACGGCATACTGTTTTCCATCATGCTTCTGTGTTTCGGTTGCCAATGGCAGCTGAAGCCCAGCGACGCTGGCGATGCCATCCAAATCAGTATTGAGCGCTACGACCGCATTGAGAGCCTGTACCTGACCACCGGCGACCACTCCGCACTCCGGCAGATGAACACCTACTTCCCCATGCAGACGCGCACGCTGATAGAGGACGTGCTTCGGTTGGGCAAGGTAGACGACCCGGAGACCAACCATCGCTTCCTGCACTTTTTCCAGGACTCGACGCTCCAGCGCATGCTGGCCGACGTGCAACAGCAGTATGCCGACATGGACGACATCAACAACGAGTTGGCCGCTGCCTTCGAACGGCTACAAGCCAGGATGCCCGCCCTGAAGATTCCCCACTTCTATGCGCAGATAGGCTCGTTCGACCAGAGCATCATCGTGGCCGACGGTTCGCTGGGCATCAGCCTCGACAAGTATCTGGGTGCCGACTACCCCTTCTACCGCGAGAACTACCGTGACGACCAGCGGAGCATGATGGTGCGCTCCATGATTGTGCCCGACTGTCTGGCCTTCTACCTGCTCAGCCTCTACCCCGCCCCACGCGAACTAGCCGGCACGCCCGACGGTCGCCACCAGCACATGAGCAAGATACAATGGGTGGTCAACGAGGTCGTAGGGCGCGACGTGTTCCACGGCAAGATGATTTCTGACATCGACGACTACATGAAAAGCCATCAGCAACAGACCATCGACGCCTTGCTACGTGGTAACGTCAACTACTATTTTAGCAAAAAGTAACTTTTTCGTTTGGCATTTCGCCCGATTTGCACTACCTTTGTAGCCCAAAACGAAAAATACAATGCCAGAGCCATCAAACAATTCAACCGGAACAGGCGGCGGTCAGCGCCGCCGCAGGTCACAACAGGTAGACAACACCTACGCCCACGTGCAGCCACAGGCCACAGAGATAGAGCGTGCCGTGCTGGGAGCACTGATGATTGACAAAGACGCCTATGCCGTGGTGTCGGAAATGCTGCGCCCAGAAAGTTTCTACGAGCCGCGCAACCAGAAAGTCTTCAGTGCCATCTTGGAACTGTCGATGCACGAGAACCCTGTCGATGTGCTGACGGTGACCGAGCAGCTGGCTCGTCAGGGCGATCTGGAGGACGTGGGCGGTCCGGGCTACATAGCGGAGCTGTCGAGCCGTGTGGCCTCGTCAGCCAATATTGAGTATCATGCGCGCATTATTGCCCAGAAGTCGCTGGCCCGCCAGCTCATCTCCTTTGCCGGCAACATTGAGACCAAGGCCTTCGACGAGACCATCGATGTCGACGACCTGATGCAGGAGGCTGAGGGCAGCCTGTTTGAGCTGGGACAGCGCAACATGAAGAAGGACTACACCCAGATAGACCCCGTCATCAAGAACGCCATCGACGTCATCCAGAAGGCAGCAGCCAACAAGGACGGTCTGACGGGTGTACCTACGGGCTACAACAAACTTGACGACATCACGTCGGGATGGCAGTCGTCCGACCTCGTCATCATTGCCGGTCGTCCGGCCATGGGTAAGACGTCGTTTGCCCTGTCAATGGCTAAGAACATTGCCGCCGACTACAAGGTACCCATGGCTTTCTTCTCGCTCGAAATGTCGAACGTGCAGTTGGTGAACCGTCTGATTTCCAACGCCTGCGAGATACAAGGCTCCACGATACTTAACGGACAACTGAAGCCCGACGAATGGGACCGTCTGGACAAACGCGTCAACGACCTGCTGGGTGCGCCACTGTACGTTGACGACACGCCGGGCCTCTCGGTTTTTGAGTTACGCACCAAGGCGCGCCGACTGGTACGTGAGCACGGCGTGAAGATTATCATGATTGACTATCTGCAGCTGATGAATGCCAACGGCATGCGCTTCTCGTCACGCCAGGAGGAGGTGTCGGTCATCTCGCGTTCGCTGAAAGGACTGGCCAAGGAGCTTGACATCCCCATTCTGGCCCTCTCGCAGCTGAACCGTGGCGTGGAGAGCCGCGAGGGCCTGGAAGGCAAGCGCCCGCAACTCTCTGACCTGCGCGAATCGGGTGCCATCGAGCAGGATGCCGACATGGTGCTGTTCGTTCACCGCCCGGAGTACTACCACATCTATCAGGACGACAACGGGCGCGACCTGCGTGGCATGGCACAGATTATCATTGCCAAGCACCGTAAGGGTGCTACGGGCGACGTGCTGCTCACGTTCCGTGGTGAATTTACGCGTTTCGAGAATCCCGAGGACCGCCGCCTGGGACACGCCCAGAACGATAACGGCGGCGAGATATTGGGCAGCAAAGTTAATGGCGCCCAACCCCTGGGGGGTGAGTCGCCATTTGCCGGAGAGCCCTTTGCCGAGCAACCAGGCTCTGCACCGTTTTAGTAATATACTTATTTCGAATACTTCTCTATCAGTGACTGGGCCTGCTCATGGCCCAGTTCTTTTGCTTTCTGCAGACTGGCCAGCCCTTCCGTCTTCTGTCCCTTCACACAGAGGCCCAATCCTAACAGCAGGTGTCCGTCGGCCTGGTCGGGAGCCAGGCGGACGGCTTCGCGGGCTGCCACCAAGGCTTCGTCGTAACGGCCGACACGCAGCTCTACCGAAGCCTTCTCGGCATGGTAGACGGGATCCTGAGGAGCCATTTCGATGGCTTTCTGGATGTCGTCGATGGCCTGCTGATACAGGTGACCGGCAAATTCCGACTGCTCGCGCAGGTAGTAGAATTCAGCCGTCAGCTGTCCGGTCATGAGTTTCTCATATTCATTAAAGTCACTGACGGCCTGGCGATGCTTGCCTGCCTGGTCTAACAGCCGGCCACGCGCCATCAGGTAGGGTGCCACAGCACGAAGATACGGTCGCGAGAAAGTATTGACGGCACTGTCCAGCTGGGCGATGGCCCCTGACTGGTCACCCTGTGCCAACCGGCACTGCGCTGCGGCATAGAACACCTCGGCACTGCGCAGGTCGCTCTTGGTCAGCTGCTGATAAAGCTGGAAAGCCTCATCATAGTGCTGAAGGGCATAGTGTATCTGGGCTTGCTGCTGCAGATAGACAGGCATGGGGCTGGCCTCGTAAGCCGCCTGCGACTCCTGCAGGGCACGCTCCAACGTCCATGGCCCGTAGGGAGTCTTCGACTGTAGCATACGGTGCTGCAGGATAAGGGCGGCATACTGATAGTGGACGTCGTCCTTCTTGTCGGCCACCTTCAATGCTTGCTCCATATTCTTCTCGGCCTCAGCAAACTGAGTGGCCGAAGCCAGGTTGCGGGCACGGTTGACATAGCCGTCGGGATGCTGCGGGAACTTACGTATAAACCTTTCCAGGAAATCTATATACTGCAGCGAGTCCATAGCCGATGCCGCCATAAACATAGCCAGCTGCGCCTGTTCAATATCGTCGGGCAATGCTTTCTTGATGCCGGTGGCCTTCATGGCCGGAGCATTCATGCCAAGCCCGCTCATCTGCATCGTGCTGGCAAACAGCACGCTCACGGCATAGCTCTTCCCAGCCTGGCCGTCGGCCGAGGGCTGGAGAATACCTATCACCTCCCCCTCGTCGTTCATCACGGGGCAGCCCGCCTGCCGCTCGTCCGCCGTCATGTCGAGCGTATAGTAGGCGTAGTCAGTCTGGAAGACTTCGGCTTCGGCCACTGTGCCCTGCTTGCAGTCTGGCACCTTCTTGACGCTGTAAGGCAGCAGCCACGCCACTGCGCCCTTCCCGGCCTTCGCCTGGGCAACGGTCAGCGCCTGCGGCTTTTTGACGTCGACCTTGAATTTGGCTACGTCGTACATGTCATTGGCGCCGATGATGCACTCCACGGGCCATTCCTTGCCCTGCACGTCAATGACCACAGCCCGCTGGGCACCCTTGAAGGGCTGATAGCTGCTGACGGCCTCGCCGTCGCTACCGACGAAAAAACCGTTGCTGCTGGCCATCAACTGATTGTTGCCATCGAACGTCTTCAGCGTAAACACCGCCTGAGCGGCCTTTTTAGCCCATGACTGGGCAAGAAGATGAAGGGATGGCGACAATGAGAGAATGAGAAATGCTGCGCACCTCATTCCCAATCCTGTTCCCTGTCTCCTGATATATTCCTTAATATGATTCATCTCTCAATTTCTCAACTTTCAACTCTCAACTTTCAACTCTCAACTTTCAACTCTCAACTTTCAAAAGTTGTTTCGCGTTAGCGATGGCTGCTTCCGTAACGTCGCTGCCACTCAGCATCTGGGCTATCTCGCTGATGCGCTCGTCGGCTGTCAGCTCCTGCATGTGGCTGATGGTGCCCTGCTCGGTTTCAGACTTCGACACACGGTAGTGGTGACTGCCCTTCGAGGCTATCTGGGGCAGATGGGTGATGGAGATGACCTGACGTTCGCGTTGTCCCATCTCCTGCATGATGTCGGCCATCTTCTCGGCTATCTTGCCGCTGACGCCCGTGTCTATCTCGTCGAAGATGATGGTAGGCAACTTCACGGCACCGCTAATCATGGCTTTCAGCGACAGCATAACACGGGCAATCTCACCACCCGACGCCACCTGAGCCACAGGCTGCAGCGGCGTCGACGTATTGGCCGAGAAGAGGAATGCCACCTGGTCCTGTCCGCTCTTGCCAAGCTCGCCCCGGCTCACGCTCACCTCGAAGCGCACGTTAGGCATGCCCAGCGGCACCAGCCGCTGCCGGAGTTCCTGTTCTATCTGGCGGGCAGCCTGCTGGCGCACGGCTGTCAGTTCGTCGGCCTGCTGCCGGCATGACTCCGTCAGCTGGCGGCACTTGCCCTCCAGTTCGGCCAGTGCCTCGTCGGAGTTCACGATGGCACCCAGTTTTCGTTTCAGCTCGTCGCGCTGGCTGATGAGTTCTGACACCGTTTCCACATGGTATTTCTTCTCCAGTTCGTAGATGCGGTCCAGACGGGCGTGGATACGATCCAGTTCTGCCGGGTCAAAGTCCGCATGGTCCAGCAGCGCGCCCACCTCTTCGGCTATGTCCTTCAGTTCTATACGGCACTGCTCCAGCCTTTCGGCCAGTTCAGCCGTCGTCGGCATCACCTGGCTGATGTTGCCCAACGCCGTCTGTGCCAGCCGTGTCTGGCTGATGGCTCCCGGCTCATCATGGCCGCCGCTCTGACCGTCCAGCGCACTGCTGGCTTCGAAGAGGGCCGTCTTGATGTCCTCGGCGTGCTCCATCGTCTCGCTCTGCTGTTCCAGTTCCTCCTGCTCGCCCTCAGAGAGTCGTGCATTCTCCAGTTCGTCGTACTGGAATTGCAGGAAATCCAGGCTCTGCCGGTTGCGTTCTATGTCGTCACGCAACTGCTGCAACTGGCCCTGAACGTCACGCAGCTGACCGTAGGTCTGCTGATAAGCGGTCAGCTGACGGTTGTCCTTTGCAATGATGTCAACCACGCTCAGCTGGAAGTCATGATGTTCGAGCAGCAGGTTCTGGTGCTGCGAGTGAACGTCAACCAGCTGTTCGCCCAGTTCCTTCAGCAGGGCCAGGCTGACGGGCGTGTCGTTGATGAAGGCACGGCTCTTGCCTGCCGCTGTCAGTTCGCGGCGGATGATGGTGTCCTCGTCGTCGCGTTCTATCCCGTTGTCGTCAAAAAAATCCTGCATCTTGTAGCGCGACAGATCGAAATGCGCCTCTATCACGCATTTGTCGGCTCCGGCCTTGATGCTCTTCGAGTCGGCACGCTGACCTAACAGCAGGCCGATAGCTCCCAGGATGATGCTCTTGCCCGCACCCGTCTCACCCGTCACCACCGAGAAGCCCGGATGCAGTTCGATATCCAAATGGTCTATCAGCGCATAGTTCTTGATAAAAAGCTTTCTTATCATATCAATTTCTCATTTTCTCAATTTCTCAACTCTCATTGCAACGCCACACTCTCTTGGAGAGAACTGTCAACTCTCAACTCTCAACTTTCAACTTTCAACTTTCAAAGAACGAGTGCGCTCACTCTTTGATTTTGTTCCACGCATTACTCTGGGCAGCATTCAGGTTGAACAGCAGGTCGTACACCTGCTCCTTCTCCTTCTGCGTACCCTTACCTTTATAGATATTGGCCAGTTCGTCGCGCTTGTAGTCCGTCCATATCTGTGGCAACAGCGACAGGGGTTTCTCCTCGTGGGCCTTCTTCAGCTGCTGCAGCGCCTCGGTCACGTTGCCGCGCCCGCGCTCGGCATTCTGGGCCATTTCGTCCAGCCCCTTGCGGTAGTAGTCATACTGCAACTGGCGGAAGGGCTTCATGGCCTCGTCCAGATAGTCGTTGATGATGGCAAAGCGGTTGCGCGAGTTCTCGAAAGCCTTCCAGCCCGTAAAGCCCAAGTCCTGGGCATTGTTAGTCAGCTGCATGCACCGCTGCAGCACGTCCGTACCGCCCAAGGGCGAGAAGGAGTCGAGGTCCAGTCCGATAATCAGGTAGGCATAGTAGGCCATCAGTGCCGTCAGCTGGTTGTCTATCGTCTCGTCGTTGTAGTTCAGTTGGTCGAACTGTGCGAAGTCGAAGTTGAAGTCGGCGTCCCTGTTGTTATACAGCGTCGACGTATAGGACGAGTTATACACGGGGCGGTTGGCCTGAATCATTGCCGTACACGAGATGCGGTTGTTGGCCTTGTCATACTTCGTCACCGTCAGGTTGAAGTTGACGGTGATGCGCTCGTTCTGCTGAAACTGCAGGTCGGTCCACTGGCGGTCGTTCATCCACTGCTCCAGCGTCTGCTGCAGGTTCTCAAACACGCTCTTGTCCGACGTGCCCACCTGCTGCGTATTGATATTGATTTTCACCTGCAGCTCCTGGGCCGTCGCGGCTGTCAGCATGCCCAGCAGCAGTGCTAACGTCAGGCCAGCCCTCCGTAATCTGTATCGTATCATAGTCATAATGCTCAAAATCGTTGCAAAGGTAGACAAAAAAACTGAACCCACCAAATCGTTGGCATAGTTTTTAAGGCGATGGCGTATTACTATTTAAAACACCGACATTATTACTTTTTTTGCTATTTATTCTTTGTATTTGAAAATAATGTTTATCTTTGCACCCGAAATCAATGCAATGTACTACGTCAGTTCGGGATAAGAAAGTTGCATAAAAAGTTGGTAATCTGAGATATTTTTTGTACCTTTATATCTGAATTCCAATCACTTATAAAGTAAAACAAAAGAATACACTCATGATTACCGACGACAAAATT
>DFGF01000166.1:8244-20721 GCA_002371715.1 Prevotella sp. UBA3757 | reverse complement strand
TGAAGGTTGACCTCTACGACGAACACTACTATCGCGACGAGAACTGGTTCCTCACCCACGGCCTGCGCTACGACTCCTACGACCGCAAGGGCCCGAAGGTGTTTGCCGGCGAATACGCCTGCCACGGCCGCGGCAAGAAGTGGAACCACTACGAGGCCGCTATCCTCGAGGCTGCCCACATGACAGGTTTCGAGCGCAATGCCGACATCGTCCACATGACGACGCCCGCCCCGCTCTTTGCCCACGTCGACGGCTGGCAGTGGCGTCCCGACCAGATCTGGTACGACCAGACGCAGATGTTCAAGACCGTCAGCTACTACGTCCAGCAGCTCTATGCCACCAACAAGGGTTCCAACGTGCTCGCGCTGACCATGAAGAGCGAAGGCGACAAGAAGGGCCGTCCCGTGGCTAACCAGGAGGGCCAGAACGGACTGTTTGCCTCGGCAGCCTTCGACAAGGATGCCAGCGAGGTCATCGTCAAGGTGGTCAACACATCGAAGAGCGCACAGCCCATCCGCCTGAACCTCAACGATATGGCTGCCAGCGGCACCGCCCAGACCATCACGCTGAGCCACAAGGGACTGGACGACGAGAACAGCATCCAGCGACCGGAACTCATCACGCCGCAGAAGGGCACCATAGCCCTGGAGACCGGCAAGAAGCAGACCGTCATCAATGACCAACTGGCCCCCATGACGTTCCGCATCTACCGGATTAAGAAATGAAGAATGAAGAATGAAGAATTTGCTACCGCCCATTTAGATGAGAAGTGAGAGGTGAGAAGTGAGAGGTCTGATTTGCTTCTGCCGCACTGGTAGCAAAACGAATGGAATACAAAGAGAACTGGGAACCTTCAAACAGGCTCCCAGTTCCTTTTTTGTTACCCAAACAATCTTTACTCTTCCCAGTGCAACACGGCACCATTACGGCGTGCAGGGTCGGCTCCGGGGAAGTCCATCGCATAAGGACTGCCCGTCGTAGGCGACTTGCCCAGATAGCGATGGTTTTTCAGTGACAACAACATGAAGTCATGATTCAAATAGTCCTGCCAGAGAAATACCTCGGCATCTTTTTCGTTCTGCGTGAAACGAACGTCGCCAGGCAGGCCCTCGCCATAGACCTTCACATAGCGTCCGTCCTTACACTGCAACGAGACACGACCCTGTCCGCGGTCGATGATGCGGAACAGCGTACGGTCGCTGCGGTCACCCTGACGCGTATCGTAGAGCAGACCGTGAGGGTCGCAGACGGCAGGACGGCCCGTGGCCTTGTTGATGATGCGGAACCAACGGTCGGCAGCCGAAGGGGAAGTCAAGGTCTTGCCGTAAGGAATATTCTGGCTGCGGTCGGCACAAGGCTCCTCGACGGTGAAATTGTCGAACTCGGCATAGCCACCCTGCTTGCCCTTCGTGTTGAAGGCAAAAAGCGCGTGGCGCGACCCCTGGAACGAGATGAGCTGATAGCTGAGTGGCATCTCGCGGCCCAGCTGTTGATAGTTGGTTCCATTAAACGACCACTCATAGTGTGCCTGGTCACGGTCGTAGTCGCCCACCATGCGCAGGTAAACCACCTTGACAGGGCCGCCAGTGGCACCGATGCCCATGTCAGTGGTGTCGTTGGTCAGTTGCTCATAGCAGCGAACGCGCAGTCCCGTACTCAGCTTGACGACGCCAATCCACGAGCAGGGCACGTTGATGTTGCCCAGGCCGCAGACATCGCCTTCCTTCATGCCCTCTACATACAGCTTCACGGTGGCCACGCTCTTCGGGCCGATGACGCGCTGCGTCAACGTATTGCGAGCCCACATCAGTTGTTCGGCGGGCTGGCTATTGATACGCAGCCGACCGCCCTTCAGGCTCCACTGCTTGTCGTCGGGGTTGTGGTTCCACTGCCAGATGCGGCCCAGCTGCTTGGCATCGAAATTGTCGCTACGCAGGTATGGCGCGTGCGGTTCGGTCTGTTGCGACCGAGTCGCATCAGCCTGCGAGGGCTGGAAGCCCGGCTTGAACCACGTGCGCGGCGCACGGCCCAGATTGCCCTCCAAGCCCACCATGGGCCAGCCGTCCTGCCACGTCATGGGCATGAGGCAGACGGTGCGGCCAATGCTGTGGAAGTCCATCATGAAGAGTGCCCACCAGGAGCCGTCCTTATACTGCACGATGCCACCCTGATGGGCATTGGTGCAGGCGGTAGCATCCTTGTCGACAGGTCCCAGCTGGAACTTCGTGCCATCCTCGCCGATGCGGTATTTCGTCCCGCGCGGCACCTGCGTCAGCGAGGCAGCATGGTAGCCATAGGTCTCGTCGGCGGTGATGACACGCGTCTCGTAGGGTCCCCAGATGCTCTTCGACCGCGAACAGAGCGTGCGGCCGTTGGGACGGTAATCGGTAGAGATGAGGTAATACATGCCGTTAATCTTATACATGTGGTGACCCTCACCGACACCGTTACCTTCAGGAATGATGACGCGCTCAGTACCCTCCACGGGGCCGCTCATGTCTGCCTTCAGCTCGGTACACTTCACCGTGCCGTAGCCGTGGATGGCATAGACCTTGCCGTCGTCGTCGAAGAGCACGCCCAAATCGTAGATGTTGCCCCGCATATTGTGGTGCTTCCACGGGCCGCGGATATCCTTCGACGTATAGCACTGCAGGCCCTTGCCATTAATATTGGTAAAGACATAGAACTGACCGTTGGCATAGCGGATGGCCGGCGCCCAGACGCCCTGGCCGTAAACCTCCTTATGGTTCTTCAGCGAGAAGGCATCGTCTTCGAAGTCAAAGCGGTCGAAGCAGTAGGCAACGTTCTCCCAGTTGACCAAATCCTTAGAGTGCAGAATGACCAGTCCGGGCACGGCGTGCATGGTGGTGCCGGCCAGATAGTAGTCGTCGCCAACACGCAGGATGTCGGGGTCGCTGAACTCGTCGTAGAACAGCGGATTGGTAAACGTACCGTTACCATTGTCGGCCGTCCAGCTTTGCGCCCCTGCGGGGCTAAATGATAAATGACAAATGACAAATGATAAATACAAAAAACGCTTGATTCCCATCGTAAACTCTTTATTAATCATTAAACGGTTATATAATTATCACTGCGGTAGCATTGCAACGCCACACTTTGCACCTTTAGGTCAAAGAAATTCTTCATTCTTCATTTTATCGTCGGCCATCCATCAGCCGTCCACCGGATGGGACGCTGGATGAGGATGGCAGCACCATTGTGACGAGTGCTGTAGCCATGGCATACGAAGATGTCCTCGCCATTCATGCTGTAGGCGGCACAGTGGCCGGCAGCCTCGAACTGTTGCTTGTCGCCCTCCAGAAACAACGTGCCGCCACCCACGAGCATGTCCTTGCCCTGACGGTCAAGATAGGGACCGGCCACTTGGCGGCTACGTCCTACGGCTACACGATAGTTGCTCTTGGCACCACGGCAACAGTAGTCCCACGACACGAAGAGGTAGTACCAGCCGTCGTGCTTCATGATGAACGGCGCCTCGATAGCGTTCGGCCCGGCAAAGCGGCTGGTGGGGTTATCGTCAGGATGCTTGGCGGAGGGGTCATAGCGTCGGGCGATGGTGCGCGGCTGACAGCCCTTGGCCACATGCATGGTGGAGTCGAGACGCACCAGCTGGATGCCATCCCAGAAGGAGCCCCACGTCAGCCAGGGCTGGTCCTGGTCGTCGATGACGAAGCAGGGGTCGATGGCGTTCCAGTCGTCGCGCTTCTCGCGGGAGGTGACGATGCAACCTTCGTCGTCCCAGACGGGAAAGGAGAGCGAGGGCGCTGAGAGCAGGCCGATGGCCGACCCGTTCTTGCCAAACGTGGAGCAGCTGTAGGCCATCCACCATCGGCCATGCCAGCGGATGACGTCGGGCGCCCAGACATGCTGGCGGAAACCGGGCACGCTGTCGCGTGTCCACTGAGGCATAACGGTCATAACGGGTTCGGTGAGCACCGTCCACGTCCGGCGGTCACGCGACGTCATGTGCTGGATGCCCATGCCCGTGGCATAGATATGATAGGTGCTGTCTTCATAGGCCATGACGGGGTCATGTACCATTGGTGTCTCTGTCTGGAAAGCCTGACGGCGCATGTGCCGGCGCTGCTGTGCCTGCGTGGCCGTCCATGCGGATGCCAGCAGGAGCAGCAGGGCTACGGTTCTGACGGTAGTCGTAATCATAGGTAAGCTACTTTTATTTAATCATCACTTTCTTGCCGTTACGGATGTAGAGTCCTGGCTTCAATGTGCCGGTCATCTTACGGCCCTGCAAGTCGAACAGGTAGTCCTTGCCGTACTCTGGAGCAGCCTCGACGGCCATGACACCCGTGGTGGGTTCGCCGTAGCGGTAGCCCCAGACGGTGACACCCGTGGTCTCGGCCAAGGCTGTGAAGGCGGGCACCTTCGTATCGGTGGGTTCCAGGGTCTGCTCGACCATCACGCCATGATAGTTCACGGCGCCAATCTTAACGTTGATATACGACGTGCCCTCCTCGATGCTCCACGTACCGGTGACACTGCCGGTGATGGTACCGTCGCTCTTCAGTTCCACATCGACAGGTGTGGCAGTGGCCTTCTTGGTGTGGTCGAGTTTGTACTGATGGGTCAGCAACTTATATTTACCGGCAATCTTGTCAGTTGCAATCTGCTGCGTGGTGGCAATATCGGCACTGGTCACTTTTTCACCTGTGTACTCGAAGGGAGCGGCCACCAACCACTTATTCTTATTTTGGAACACCTGGTGGACGCGCACCTGATGGCGCTCGTCCCAGTTCTGGAAGCGCGTATGGTAGACAAGATACGTACGACCATCCTCAGCGGCAATGATGCTGTTGTGGCCCTGCGAGCGCTCGCCGGACCGCTCGCCTGCACCGCCATTGACCTGATTGCCCCACTTGGTGTAGGCGCCCAGGATGTTGACACCACGGTTGCCGTCGCTCTCCTTGGCACCGAAATTCAGCAGATAGCTGGGATAGAGGGCAGCCTGGCTGTGACTGTCAAGATAGGGGCCGTCGGGCAACAGCGAGCGGAACACGCGCATCTGGTAGCCGCCATTGTTATAGTCGTCAGCTACGCCACCGGCTGCCAGTCCGCCATTGGTGACGAAGAGGTAGTAGTAGCCATTGATATACTCGATGTAGCTGGCCTCGCCAGAGGAATAGTAGCCTCCGGCTATCTTCTTGCCGAAATAGGGGTCGACTGTGATGCCGTCGCCGGAACCCTTCAGCGTGTAGGTGACGTCGTAGTCGCGCAGGCCGTTGTCCTCGTTGAGCTGAAGCATATAGATGCCACCGCTCCATGAACCGTAGGACATCCAGAGCTTGCCATGCTCGTCGTAGAACACACAGGGGTCGATGCAGTTGGGGTAGCGACGCCCCCAGTTGTTGCCGACGGCATAGCGTGAGGGCAGCGACGACTGCTTGCCGATAACGATTTCAAGGTCGGTGTCCTTATACGACGTGCCGGTGTGGAAACCGCTGATGACCACAGGAGCCTGATAGCGGTAAGGGCCATAAATCTTGTCGGCCGTCAGCAGCACGATGCTGCTGTACCAGTAGTCGCCATTGACACTCATGTACATGCACCACTTGCCCATCTTCTTATTGTAGATGACATCCGGTGCCCACAGGTTGCCGTCGATACTATAGTTGCTGCTACCACGCTTTGCCCAGGCATAGGCGTTGAAGTTGAGGTCGTACTCCACCCCACCCTTCGTGACCTTCGTCACCTGCGGCGTGCTGTAGGCCACGGTGTTGGAGGCATTGCTGCTGGTGGCCGACTGCCACAGTACGCTGACATTGCTCCAGCGCATGAGGTCGGTAGTGCGGGCATTGCCACGGTGCGAGCCGAAGATATAGTAGGTCTTGGACTCAGGTTCCCAGACGATGCTGGGGTCATGAACGCTGACGCGTCCCAACGTGTAGCTGGCTGCCGTCATGCCAAGGGGCAGCAGTGCCGAGAGGAGTGAAAGGAATAATGTTTTCTTCATAATGAATGTGTTCTTAGGATGATATGGTTTTAAAACGGGAAAAGGTGTCCTGCCTCATGATATGGCAGGACCCCCTTTGATATCGTAGTTTTCGCCATTTGCCTGCAAAGGTAGCACAAACCGCGCAAAAAACCAAATTAATTGCGATATTTTTTGAGGTGCTACCTTGCAATGGCGCCCTTGAACGAAGACCCGAAGATGACGTACTGCGTATTACCGGCAATAGTTCCCTCGTTCTGCCCCCAGAGGCATGGCCAGTCGTCGTAGTTCTCGAAGTGGTCGGGCTTACGGCAAAAAGAAAGCAGGCAGGGCAAACTGTGCTAAACCTCGAAGTCCAGACAGCTGCGCTGCACGGTGTAGGGGCGCACGCGGCTATTGGCCACGGCCACGTGCTCAGGGTGCTTGTCGTAGCCCTGCAGTGCTTCCGCGCTCTCCAGCGTGCTGTCGAGCATGACGTCGGCGGTCGACGAAGCCAGCCGTCCGTCAATGTGAACCTTGACGTCCAACAGTCCCGGCACTTTGCCTACCAGTCCTTCCAGTCCTTCCTTAATACCTGCCTTGACGGCCTTTTTCTCTTCTTCCGAGAGTTCTGGATTCAGTGTCCAGAGAATAACATGCTTTACCATCTTGTTAACTTACAATTTGACAATTTACAATTTTACATTTTATATTTAGACCATAGTCCGTCCTCTGCCACCAGGTGCATCGGCATTCCGTTCACGGGGTGCGTAAACCATATCTCGGCGGCGTGCAGCATCAGCCGCCCGCCCTTAGTCCCGTAGAGTTCGTCGCCGACGATGGGCCGGCCCAATCCGTCGGGATGCGCACAATGAATGCGCAACTGGTGGGTCCGTCCCGTCTGAGGGTACAGGGCCACGAGGCGGTCCGTCAGCATTTCGTAATCCGTCACCGCCCGTTTGCCGTGCTCCATGTCCACTACCTGGCGCGGCCGGTTCATCGGGTCGGGTCGCAAAGGCAGCGAAATGGTGCCCATCTTCCATCTTCCATCATCCATCTTCCATCTTCCATCAGCCATCAGCCCTCTTCCATCTTCCAGCACCGCCAGATATTTCTTCCTGACCTGATGCTTGACAAACTGCTCCTGCAGCGGGCGGTACACGTCCTTCGACTTGCAGACTATCAGCAACCCGCTCGTCCCCATGTCCAGCCGGTGGGCTATGACGCTGCCGGGATAGCGCTGCTGCATGACGGTTTCGACGCTGTACTGCTCGATACGCCCGGGCATCGACAGCACGCCGCTGGGCTTGTTGACCACCACCAGCCACTCGTCCTCATAGACGACGGGAATCTCCAGCCGCTCGAAACCCAGTGACTCCGGGTCGGGGTCTACGTCAAGGCCCTGCATCATCCACGTCAGGATAGGCTTACACTTGCCACGGCAGGCCGGATAGTAGTTCAGGTGCTGGCGCAGCTCGGTCTTCGTCGTGGCTCCCCACCAGAACTCGGCCATGCAGACGGGTTTCAGCCCTCGGCGGTAGGCCGACTGCAAGAGTTTCGGCGCACAGCAGTCGCCCGTGCCGCCTGGCGGCAACGGAAAGCGGCGCAGCAGTTTTGGCCGGCTGTAGTACGACTGCCAGATGTCCACCAGGTCCTTCGTCTCGCCACGGGCGTTCAGCAGCTGGTACTGATGAAACAGCCAGAGCTGCAGGTCCTGCGACATCTTTTTAGAAGTGAGCGGTGAGAGGTGGGAGGTGAGGGATATGACATGCTCTTGCTGCTTGAAGTAGCCTTCGGGCTGCTGTGCATCGTAGACGGGGGGCACGAAATAGTCCCAGTCGTTCCGCCCGGCCAGCAGTCCGCTGTAAGCCGCCAAAAAGCCATAACGGGAGGTGGCGCCGCCGGCATCATCCCCTCCTTCTTTTGTCTCCACCACCAGCACGCCAAACATTTTGCCCCTGTCGGCATCCGCCTTGATATCAGGGTGCGACGTAATGAACTGCTGCACCTCCTGCGCCGCCAGCTGGCACAGCGGGTGCGGCTCGTAGCAGAAGGGATAGGTAAACCGCTCCGGCCCGTTCAGTTCTGTATATAGCGGATGAATCATCATGCTGTGGCGAAGTTAAGCAACAAGAGAGCGCCCATTCCCATGGACGCCCCCTCCAAATGAATATTTAACTTAATGTATTTGATGCACTGTTAATACTTCCAGACGTTACCCTCGGTGTAGTGGTGGTACCAGTCCGTATTCGACTGGACATCGGCACCCCAGGCACCAAACTTCGTGTAGGCCTTGGAAATGTTCATGTACTCGCGCGGCCAGAACCACTTACCGGCGTCGTCGCCAGAGGGATAACCGCTCACGACAATCATCAGCGGAGCCTCGCCGGTGTGGTCAACCTCGTTGGTCACCTTGATGCTGCCAGCACCGCTGACGACGATACCGAAGGGCAGGTTGGCCATATCGGCATTGGCAGCAATATTCACTACGCCAAGCTCGATGGGATCCAAGTTCGGGCCCTTACCCGTGTTAATCATCACGCCGGTCTGGACGTCAAATTCGCCGTGAACCTCGCCGCCAAGATTCGTGCCGCCGTAGGTCACCTGTACGGGCAGCGTACCACCGGCAGCCATTACATAAACCTTAGACTTGCCATGATCAGGGGCACTCAGGCGCAGCACGACATCGTTAAAGTCAAAGTCACCGATAGCGCCGAGGTCCTCGAAAGCGTAGTAGTAGTAGATAGTGGGCTCAATGCGACCACCGCCACCGTGATATTCTGGACGGCAAGGCGACTCGTCCCAGTCGAGAGGTGCAGTGCCCTGCTTGCCGGTCAAAACAGCACCTTCGCCAAGATAGTAGTTCTTCTGCGTCTGGTTAAACGACTTAAACTCGAAGTGTGAGTCGGTATCTACGTAAATCTTGCCCTGATACCATGCTCTCCACTGGCTGTCTACATTGTCAGTAGTAATGGCCTTGGCCGTGATAACAGCAAAGTCACTTGTCGGATTGAGGAAGCCGCTTTCCCAGTTTGCATTATTAGACTTCAGCGTATTGGCAACCTTTACGATTGAACCGCCACCCATCCAGAAGAAGCTTCTGTCAGTAAAATCGAACGAATCGCAGATAACCGAGGCCTGGCCGTTCAGGATGAAACGACTGCCATCGCCACCACCCATCGTGAACTTACCGGTACAGAACAAACGGCAGTTGTTGAACACCTGATTACCGCCACCAGAGACGATGAAGGTACCGGTATTGTAGGTTCCGTCGTTAACCCAGGCGGAATTGCTGTTCTTGACATGCGTCTCGCCAGTAATCTCCACGAGGCAGTTTTCAGCATTGTAGAACTTGGCACCAGCCTTGCCGTCGAACGAAGCGCCCTTCAGCGTGCCGTGGTTCATGATCGTTGCAGAGCTGTTGTAAATGTTGATGGCACCACTGATGTCCACCGTACCGTCAATCCAAAGTACCTGATTATTGTTATTGAACTCGAAGTATTTGGCAGTGAGTTTATGACCGCTGGCAACGTAAATCTTAGTCTCGTCATTGCCGCCCTTCAGGTCGCCATCAACGGTGACCGTACCTGCATCCCAGAGCGTGGCATACTTGTTCAGATAGACATTTTTGGTGCTGATGGTACCACTGTTATAAATATAGGGAGCACTAGATGCGTTATCAGCAGCATCGCAGTTGAGATTGCCATTATCGGAGGTCAACGTTCCCTCGTTCCACAGGATACCGTTCTTATTCAGCGAGAGACCATTGTAGGCAGAGATAGTACCCGAATTGTAAACGTATGCAGGGTTGTTGGCACTAAACCACATACCGTTCGTCAGCGTTATGGTTCCCTTGTTCCAAACGGTACATCCATCAAGGCTAAGGTCTTTAGCCTCAATCGTACCACCGTCGTTATACAATACAATATCTCTGCCCAAGGAAAGCGTCTTGTTAGAGGCAACGATTCTACTGCCCTTGCCCATATAGACCTTAGCACCCTGTGCAAATCCTTCATAATCGTTACCCAAAGTGAACGTCTTGCCCGGAGCGATATAAACTGTAGACTGGGAGTTATAGTCATAGTTTGTGGTCACGTTTCTGTCAACGATTGCAGCTGCAGTGCTTGCTGTTGGCATGTCGCTGACAGAAACGGTCTTCTGCCTTGTGCCCAGTCCTGCGATGGGGTTGGTCTCGCTGGCATAGTCAGGCTCAGTGGGAGCGGCTGCGACGCGACGGGCAGCACCTCTGGTCTCGCTACTGGTCATGTTCACCTCAGCCTTCTCAGCGGTAGCATCAACCGTCAACATGTCAAGGATAAAGTTGTTCTCGTCCACCACGGCAGCATAGAGCTTTGTCAGGTCTACGCCCTTCGTCACGGTGAACGTGACGGTCTGGCCGGCAGTAACGTTCATGGTATACAGCGAACCTGTCGTATTGCCAATAGGATTGGCGGGATAAATCTTCAGCGTTCCTTCCTTGCCCGTGGTAACGGTCAACTCAATGGTGTTGGTTGTCTTCCAGTTCTGGTTGGGGTCAATCTGCTGACCGCCCATCACGTTGTTGACAAACTGCTCCTGCGACTCCTGCTCCTTGGCATTTTGGTAGGCGCCCTCGTCGAAGCTTGCCTTGTTACAGCTGACAGCAACAAAGCCCATGGCCAGCGCGGCCATGCCTTTCACCAAATACATCTTCTTCATCTTTTGTATGACTTTTTAGTTAACTAATGTTTATTATTCGAATATTTGAGTGCAAAGGTACGAAAAAAAATTCAAACCGTCTACATTTTCGGCGTTTTTTTTTCGGACTTTTTCCAATTTCACTCTTTTTCGCCATGCCGCAACACTTCCGGAGTATTGGAAAATACTATCGGAGTAATTTTAAATACTTACGGAGTATTTTAGAATACTTACGGAGTATTAAAAATTACTTACGGAGTATTTTAGAATACTTACGGAGTATTGGGGAACCGAGCGCCCGCGACTGAGCACTATGGGAGAGCCGTGCGGAAACGTAGCACCATACGTCTCGACATAGTCCCAAAAACAGAAAAAAAAGGCAAAAAAGCGTCGCAAACACGGGGGTGGGTTTTCTTCTGCTTTTCTTTTATTCTTTCTGTTTCTTTATAAAGGGGTGTGGGGGAAAACTTTCTTTTCTTTGTTTTTTCTTTTCTCTCTTTTAGTAATTTTATTTTTTCCAAATTTTACTGCATGCTGATTTACAATTTTCCTGCGCTCCAGTTTCAAATGCACGAAATACGCAGAAAAAAGAAACGGATTTCCTTTGCGGTATGCGATTTTTTTTGTAATTTTGCAGACAATAAACAGCCCGTTATAATTTAAAGACGAAAAACGACAATGATGAGAAAACTGACGTGTATCGCCGTGCTGGCCATGACGGCCATGACGACGAGTGCCCAGGAGCACAAACTATGGTATGACAAACCCGCACAGCACTGGCTGGAGGCCCTGCCGATAGGCAACTCGCACCTCGGCGCGATGGTGTACGGCGGTACGGACGTGGAGGAAATCCAGCTGAACGAGGAAACCTTCTGGAGCGGCCAGCCCCACAACAACGACTCGCGGGAGTCGCTGGCCGCGCTGCCCGAAGTGCGCCGCCTCATCTTCGAGGGCAAGGAGCAGCAGGCCGCGAAGCTCATTGACAAGTATTTCGTGCCCGGTCCTCACGGCATGCGCTATCTGCCCATGGGCAGCCTGAAGCTGAAGCTGGGCCACAAGGACGTCACGAACTACCGCCGCGAACTGAACTTGGGCAATGCGCTGGCCACGACAACGTACACCCGCGATGGCGTCAAGTACGAGCGCACCGTCTTTGCCTCACAGACCGACAGCGTTGTCATTATCCATCTGAAGGCGAATAAGAAGAATGCCATCAGTTTCACAATGTCGTTTGACAGTCCGATGCCTTGTACAGTGAAGAGTCAGCATGCCTGCCAGTGTGCTTTGGTTAGCGGTTCTGGAAATTGTGGAGGTCGCTTGTTTGCTAAAGTCGAAGGAGCCGACCATGAAGGTATTAAGGCAGGCTTGACGGCTCAATGTCAGGCCAGCGTGCGTGTAGAAGGTAAGGATGCTGGCATCAGTTTTCCCGATAATACCATTGAGGTGAAGAATGCTACTGAGGCTACCATCTATATCACTGCAGCCACCAACTTCGTAAACTATCACGACGTGAGTGGCAATGCTGAGGCAAAGAACAAGAACCGTCTGAACTTGGCAGAACAGATACGCTTTCCGGAATTGTTGAAGCGTCATATAGCTAAGTATCAGGAGCAATACAACCGTGTACAGCTTACATTGCCGAAGTCGGCGAACTCCAATCTGGAAACCGACCAGCGTGTGGCTGCATTTGAGAAGGATGCCAGCGACCTTGACATGGTGTCGCTCATGATGCAGTACGGGCGCTACCTGCTCATCTCGTCCAGCCAGCCGGGCGGCCAGCCCGCCAACCTGCAGGGCGTGTGGAACGACAAGATGAATGCCCCGTGGGACTCGAAATACACCATCAACATCAA
>DFGF01000166.1:2926-8180 GCA_002371715.1 Prevotella sp. UBA3757 | reverse complement strand
CCGAGATGAACTACTGGCCGGCACTTGTCGGCAACCTGGCCGAGACGCAGCAGCCGCTGTTCTCAATGGTGCGTGACCTGAGCGAGACGGGCGCACGGACGGCTCGCACCATGTACGGCTGCGGCGGATGGGTGGCTCACCACAATACTGACATCTGGCGCATAGCCGGCCCGGTGGACGGCACGCCGTGGGGCATGTTCCCAACGGGCGGCGCCTGGCTGACCACACACCTCTGGCAGCACTACCTGTTCACGGGCGACAAGGACTTCCTGCGCCACTACTACCCCGTCATGAAGGGTGCAGCGCAGTTCCTCCTGGAATACATGCAGACGTACCCCGCCGCCGGTGAGGTGAAGGAGGCCGCCGGCTGGCTGATGACGGTGCCCACCGTCTCGCCCGAGCACGGCCCGAAGGGCAAGGGTACCAACGTCTGTGCCGGTTCTACGATGGACAACCAGATATGCTTCGACGTGCTGTCGCAGGCCATGATGGCAGCGCGCGCACTGGGCACCGACAGCCTGTTTGCCGCCAACGTGCAGTTCCAGCTCAGGAACCTGCCGCCCATGCAGATTGGCCGCTACGGACAGCTGCAGGAGTGGCTCATCGACGCCGACGACCCCAAGGACGAGCATCGCCACATCTCGCACCTCTACGGACTCTACCCCTCCAACCAGATATCGCCCTACAGCCACCCCCAGCTCTTCACCGCCGCCAGCAACACGCTGAAGCAGCGTGGCGACATGGCCACAGGATGGAGTCTGGGCTGGAAGACCAACTTCTGGGCGCGCATGCTGGACGGCAACCACGCCTTCCAGATTATCAAGAACATGCTGCACCTGCTGCCCGACGACTCGAAGGCGCGCCAATTCCCCAACGGCCGCACCTACCCCAACCTGTTTGACGCCCACCCGCCCTTCCAGATTGACGGCAACTTCGGCGTGTCAGCAGGCATCTGCGAGATGCTGGTGCAGAGCCACGACGGAGCCGTCCACCTGCTACCGGCACTGCCCGACGACTGGCAGGCGGGCCAGGTGAAAGGCTTGCGGGCTCGCGGCGGCTTCATAGTCGACGAGGCGTGGAGCGACGGCCAGCTCAGCACGGCCACCATCCGTTCCACCATCGGCGGCACGCTGCGCCTGCGCTCGTATGTGCCCCTGCAATTGGGCAAAGCCCCCAAAGGCGTGACACTGAGCCAGGCTGCGGGCGACTGTCCGAACGCACTGCTGGCCCCCGCTGCCATCAAGCAGCCGCTACTGTCGAAGGAATTGCAGAATCTGCAACTGCTGCCCCTGCGCCAGGTCTACGAGTACGACCTGGAAACGACACCAGGAAGCGTATACCAGATAAAAATGAAAAATGAAAAATGAAAGAACAAATAGCTAAATCATCAAATAGGAAAAAAAATAGTAAATTGTAAATTGTAAAATTGTAAATAGCAATGATGAAACGAATGATGACGGCTACAGCACTGGCCCTGAGCCTGCTGGCAGCCCAGGCAAACGAGAAAACTTTCCAGAGTCCTGATGGCACGATGGCCATCACTGTCAGCGACGAGGGCGGCCGCCCCACGTATCAGGTCAGCCTCAACGGCACCACGTTCATTGAGCGCTCACCGCTGGGCGTCAGAATGAACTATGCCGACCTGACGCAGGGACTGGCACTGAAGGACTGTAAGATTGGTACCGTCAAGGACGAGTATGCCATCAAGACCATCAAGCAGAGCCACGTCAGCTACGAAGCCACCGAGGCCGTCTGCCAGTTTGAAAAGCAGGGCAAGCAGGCCCTTGACGTCATTTTCCGCGTGACGGGACGCGACGTGGCCTACCGCTACAAGATTTACGGCCAGAACAAGGACCACTTCAGTGGCAACGTGGAGGGCGAGGCCAGCAGCTTCGTGCTGCCGCAGGGCACGACGACCTTCCTCTGTCCGCAGGTAAAGCCCATGGGCGGCTTCGCACGCACCTACCCCAGCTACGAGACCTCGTACACCTGGGACGACCAGACGGGCAAGAACGGCTGGGGACAGGGCTACACGTTCCCCTGCCTGTTCAAGACGCCCGCCGGATGGGTCATCATCTCCGAGACGGGCACCGACGCCAACTACGTGGGTTGCGCCCTGCTGAACGACGGCGGCAACAAGTACAGCATCGGGTTCCCGCAGAAGGAGGAGATGGACGGCTGGGGCACGCCGTCGGCTTCCGTCGCACTGCCCGCCCTGACGCCCTGGCGCACCATGACGCTGGGCACCACGCTGGCTCCCATCGTGGAAACGACCGTCGCCAACGACCTCGTCCAGCCCAAGTACAAGGCCTCGAAGGCGTACACCTACGGCAAGGGCACCTGGTCGTGGATTATCCGCATGGACGGCAGCTGCAACTACAAGGAACAGAAGGAGTACATTGACTTTGCCGCCGCACTGGGCTACCGCTCGGTACTGGTGGACGCCCACTGGGACACGGCCATCGGTCACGACCGCGTGGCCGAGCTGTCGCGCTATGCCCAGTCGAAGGGCGTGGGGCTCTTCCTGTGGTACAACAGTAACGGCTCGTGGAACGATGCCCCCCAGGGACCGCGCCACAAAATGGACCGCTCGTCCGTGCGCCGACAGGAGATGAAATGGATGCAGCAGAACGGCATCCTGGGCATCAAGGTCGACTTCTTCGGCGGCGACAAGCAGCCCATGATGCAGCTCTACGAAGACATACTGACCGACGCCAACGAGTTCGGACTGCAGTGCATCTTCCACGGCTGCACGCTGCCGCGCGGCTGGGAGCGCATGTATCCTAACTACGTAGCCTCAGAGGCTGTGCTGGCTTCCGAGAACCTGAGTTTCGGACAGGGCGCCTGCGACGCCGAGGCCAAGAACGGATGCACGCACGTCTTCATCCGCAACACCGTGGCGTCGATGGACTTCGGCGGTTCGGCCCTGAACAAGCGTTACAGCACGGGCAACGACCGCGGCACCTACCGCCGCACGAGCGATGTCTACGCTCTGGCTACCGCCGTGCTGTTCCAGTCGAGCGTACAGCACTTCGCCCTGGCTCCCAACAACCTGACGGACGCGCCCGCCTGGGCCATCGACTTCATGAAGCGGGTGCCCACCACGTGGGACGAGGTGCGCTTCATCGACGGCTACCCCGGCCGCTATGCCATCATTGCCCGCCGCGCCGGCAGCACCTGGTACGTGGCTGGCATCAATGCCGAGAAGCAACCGCTGAAGAAGACCATCCAGCTGCCCATGTTTGCCAAGGACACCCAGCTGACGGTCTATGCCGACGATGCCAAGTATGCCAGCGATCCCACACTGGCTGGCAGCGTGAAGCAGGTGAAGCAGAACAAGAAGCAGCAGATGACCATCAACATTCCTGAGAACGGCGGACTGCTGATTGTAGGAGACATCTAATGCGTGCCCCTAAAATAAACAGGCAAAGAAAAAAGCTTATCGCAGGATAAGCTTTTTTCCGTTTCTGATATACAGGCCTTTAGCGGGATGCACCACGCGTTGGCCCTGCAAATTATAGTAGTCATGTGCCATGGCGGGTAAACCACTAACCACGTCAATGCCGTCCGTACCAATATATGGCTGAACGTACTGCGTAATCTGCGAGAGCACGGTAGCCGTGCGCACGGGGAAGTACCTGGTAAGCAGGCGGTTGCGCTCGGCCATATAGTGCTTGTCGACGGTGTAGACCGTATTGGTGCGATCCTGCCAGTTGTGCACGTCGCGGCGGTAGTCGCCCCAGCGCGCAGCCTCGTCGTAGATGGCAAGGGAGATGGTGCTGTAGAGGCTGTCCCAGACCTCAACCACGGACTGCTGGCCCAGCAGTCCGTCCTTGGCCAGCAACTCCTTGGCGCGGGCCAGATAGCGGCGGGCAAAGTCCTTATTATTGAGCAGCATGTTGAAGATGTCCGTCGGACAACCGCTGTTACGCCGCGTGACGGCATTCTCCGCAGGATTCTCCAGGATGATTTCCGAGTCCCAGCACAGGAAGCGGAAGCCCTCGCGGTGGTTGTTGCGACGGATGGCATACCAGTTGTGGTGATCCCAGTCAGTATTGCCGGCATACTGGTTGATAATCATGTAGTCGATGAAGTTCGACTTGTCCAGCAGCGTGTCCAGCTTCTCGTAGGCTTCGTCTGGCGAGAGCTCAGCCGACTGCCCGGCAACGGCCCTGACAGCCTGCATCATCTCGTTCCACGAGTCGGTGGTGCCCTCACTGGCCTCAAGGTGGTTGCCGCCCTCCTCCTCAATCTTGATGACGTCGTAGTCGCCCTTTTTTCCGCCAAAGTGCTCCTTGCCAAACGTGTCGTCCACGCGCTCGGCGATGTTATAGATGCCCCAGTACATACCGTTCAGGAAAAGGTGCGCGTAGAGGGCGTTGACGCTGGGCTGACCCAGTTTGCGCTGCATGCGGCGTGCCCAGACGTCGCGCGTGTACTGCGCCTTGGTGCGGTTGCCCTCGCTCCAGTGCTGCCACGAATTGCCGAAATGGCAGCGCAGCACCAGCTGGCCGAACTTCGAGGGTTCGCTCTTGCCATAGAGGGGGTACTCCAGCGACGACGGACCATAGGTCTTCTTGAACTGCAGACGGAACGAGTGTTTCGGATTCTTCTCGGCCAACCGTCCGTGACCGCCATGCAGCTTCAGGCCGCAGTCCACCGTGAAGTCGTGATGCTGGGGGCCGCCAAACAGTTCGGCACTGCACGGCCGCGTCCATCCGTTGCCCGTCGCGTCGCCCACGGGAGGGCCGGTGAAGATGTAGATACCGCCCGTCTCCTCATTGTTCTCGCGATTGAAGAGATTACCCTTGTCCGTCACGACGCTGAGAATGGGCAACTGACTGAGTCCCGCGATAATCTTGGGACGCAGCGCGGCGTCGGCAGTCATCTCCGGGTCCATCTCGTAGTCGGCCTTGGCCGTGCCGCTGATGGTGGTGTAGCGCCCCCAGCGGTCGGGATAGCCCTCAGGGGCATTGCCCTGACTGAGCACCGACTGAGTGAAAATGTAGCTGGCAGTGGTGACGGCCGACGGCTGGCCGTCCTTCACCTCGATGGCCCTGAGCAGGGTGGTCTCCGTCAAAACCAGCGGCTCTACATACAGTTCGTTGTCGATGGTGGGCGTGCTGCCATCGGTGGTAAAATACACATCGGCATCAGCGTCCTTGGGCGTGATGGCCACCGTCAGGCTTTTCTGGTCGTACAGGCCGTGTGGCTGGCTGAACTTGGGCTGGGCAGCGGCAGTGGCAGCTGCCAG
>DFGF01000166.1:0-2800 GCA_002371715.1 Prevotella sp. UBA3757 | reverse complement strand
AAAAAAGTCCGAGGCCCAGCGAGTCTCGGACTTTTGTTATAGCAGCGAAGTTTTACAACTTGATATCCTTACTTGATGACGAACTTCTTGCCGTTCTTGATGACGAGACCCTTATAGCTCTCGCTGACCTTCTGACCGGCCAGGTTATAGATAGCACCATTCTGAGCCTTCTCGGCAGCAACGGTCTGGCTGATACCAACGGTCTCGTCGAAAGCCTTGGCATAGTCGAAGCCCTCAGCCTTGCCAACCAGGAACACCTTCACCTTGTCGAAGAAGTACTGGCCATTGTCGGAAGCGAAGTTGACACCAACCGTCAGCTGTCCGTCAGTAATGGTCACGTTCTCGAAGATGTTATCGTAGTTCATCACATACTGTCCACGGTAAGCCAGGTCGGCGGTACCGGCGAAGTTCACGTCCTTCTGAGGCTCTGCACCTTCCTCAACGGCGGGCGTAGCAGAAGTCTTGTAGTAAGCGAAGGTCTGACCAGTAGGATCCACCTCGTCCCAACGTGCTGCGTCAACCACGATGTTGTAGACACCGGCAGGCAGGTTGTAGATGGTCTGCTCGGCAACACCGGCAGCGTGATAGATAGTGAACGAGCAGTCCTCAGCAACACCCTCGATGTTCTTCACTGAGTTGTTCCAACCGCACCATAGGCCAGTAGAACCGGAGATGTTCCAACCGGGAACGTTCTCAGAATTGCAGTTCAGGTTCGTCTGAGTCTTGTAGACGTTAGGATTCTTGAAGAATACGCTGAAGTCAAACTGCTGGGCAGAAACCACAGGATTCTCAGGATCGGAGTTGTCAACCTTCTCGAAGATGTTCACATTGTCCTTCAGCTTGCCGTAGGTCTCCTTGGCCGTACGGTTCATCAGAGCCTCAGCAACATTGTCATCATCAGCCACCAGCTTGCTGGCCTCGACAATCAGAGCATCGTCTTCAGCAACACCGAGAGTCTTCAGAGTCTCGATACCAATGCGCAGACGCTCGAACTCAGCAGCCACACCAGTGGTTGTACCCTTCGACTCACCCTCAGTGAAGAGGTAGCTCGTCAGGGTCACAATGTCAGTCAGTTCGGTAATAGCAGCCTGCAACTGAGCATCGTCAGTCAGCTTGTCAAACTCGTAGAAGAGCTGGTTGTTAGGCTCACCCTCGGGATCCTCGTTGACGTTGCGCCACTCAGAGGTACCATGATACTTGGCGGCCAGTTCCGAAACCTGAGCATAGAGCTGCAGGGTAGCAAACTTCTTCTCAGCGTTCTGACGAACAACGTCGATAGCCTTCTTAATCTGAGTGTCATAGTCGTCGCAGAGCTTACCGTGGTTCTCCAGGGCCTTAGAGAGAGTCTCCAGGTCGGTAGCAGCATTCTGATAGACAGAAGGAGCAGTGTAGTTCTCCATCTCGCCCTCGTACTTGGCAATGGCCTGAGCCAGAGCGGTCTGGGCCTCACCAGCATAACGCTCGGCAACAAACTTGTCGTTGACCTTCTTGGCCGACTCCAGAGCAGCCTTCAGCAGGCGTACCCACTCGGCGCCAACCTTGTTGGGCAGATACTCAACCTTCACGTCGCCAACAGCACTTGCGTCACTATATCCGGCAGGATTACCATCAGCATTACCAGGAACCAAACGAATCACGTAGTTACCCTCAACGGTGACGGGAACCTTAATGTCGAAGCGGGTAGCATTGGTAGTGGTCTTGAAGTCGGGCTCAACGGCCTTGCGCTCCTCAACCAGAATCTTGCTCTCGTCCAAAATAGCACCAGTATTGGAATCTACGGCATCCTCAGGCAGCACCTGAACCTTCAGAGTGCGTGCAGCATTGTTGCCATCCCACTTAGCAGCGCCAAGTGTCAGGTGATAAGTCTTAGCCTTCAGTGTCAGTTTAGCGTTAGTCTTTGTACCGTACAAGGCAACACCACCATTTGGAGTATCGCGCTGTGAGAGATAAAGAATATCAGCAGCGAAACCACTCTGACCATGCATCAGACGGCAACCACTGCCAGCGTTAGCATCCTGCATAGCACCGTCATTAGAACCACTATTTACAATCCAGCTATTACCGCTGGCAGCGAAGTCGTCAGTCATGATGGTCTCCTCGACATCGTTAGGATCATCGACCACCTTACCAATATTAAATGTGTAAGTCGTATCGCCGTACACCTCAGGACCCATGTTCATCTTCGGGAAAATCTTGGTGACGTTGATAGTGTACTCACCGTCAGGCAGATCTGCGCCCTCGCGAGTCAGCGTGATTTCCTTCGAGTAGTCAGTAGCGGGCACAACGCCCAGAGCCTCGCCATTCAGAGTAGCCTTCAGCTCCTTGCAGTCAACTTCCTTATCGAACACGAGCTTGAACTCCTTAATACTGTTGGGCAGGTTGAACGAACCGTCCTCAGGATCAGCGTTCAACACAACGGGCGTTACGTAGTCGTAAGGATAGCCCTCGTTCTCCTCAACCTCAGGATTGTTGGTAGCCTCGAGATCGGTGAAGTCGCTCACGGCCTTACCCTTGTCGACACCGTTGGTAAAAATCAGATGGTAAGCAGCGTCGGCAGGATTCTTGAACGATACCAGCACCTCGTCGGTCTCAGAAACAGGCTCGTTCAGGAAGATGTAGAAACGACCATCCTTGAAGCCCTCGACAGAGTAGAGCTCAACGGCTTTGCCATTAACCTTCACACTGGCGCAGTCCAGCGGATACATCAGACGGGGCAGACCACCAGCCTTCACCAAGTCAGCCACGTTGGTGTCATTACCAAAGTCAACACGAATCACGTCGCTGTTGAACTCAACAGCCG
>DFGF01000060.1:1423-2738 GCA_002371715.1 Prevotella sp. UBA3757 | reverse complement strand
GTGTAACTGACGAAAACGAGGCACATGCATCAGTGTATGCAGCCTCCACCAACGTGTTCGTCCCCTACTATCGCCAGAGCAGCCTGAAGTATGAGGAAGAATGCTGGAAGAAGAGCGGCAACATGCTGACGGCGCTTACAGGCACGCCCTACACCGACATCACAGCAGCACTCGACTACTACTTTGCCAACTATAACGGCGGCCGCCCGTTCATCATTGCGGGCCACAGTCAGGGCTCGGCCATGACGAAGCTCGTGCTGATGAACTATTTCAAGGAGCACCCTGACTATTACAGCCGCATGGTGGCCGCCTACGTTATAGGCTATGCCGTCACCAAGGAAGACCTTGCAGCCAATCCGCACCTGAAGTTCGCTACCGGCGAGAGCGACACAGGTGTAATCGTCAGCTGGAACACTGAAGGCCCTGCGAACGCCAATGCCCAGAACATGGTGTGGATGCCAGGTGCCATCAGCATCAATCCGCTGAACTGGAAACTCGACGACACATACGCCCCGGCAAGCGAAAACCTGGGGTCTTACGTGCTGAACCTGGAAACCTTCAAGCATGAGTTCAAGGACGTCAAGGCTGATGCACAGGTGAACGTAGACCGTGGTGTGGTGGTGACCAAGCCCGACTGTCCCTTCAACCCCCTTACCTGGCTTTTCGGAACGGCAAGTTTCCACGACAACGACTACGGACTCTTCTACAACAACATCAAGGAGAACGTAGCGAAGCGCATCGCAGCCTATAAAGCTGGCAACTATGACAAGTCGTTGGCTGTCAAATGTATCAACGGTACATTCATCGGCCAGAAAACGGACAATATCATTTCCTTCAAGGGCATTCCGTTTGTAGGGCAGCAGCCCGTCGGCAACCTGCGCTGGAAGGCTCCTGTGGAATTTACGGCAAACGACGGTGTGTATGAGGCGTATAACTATGGCAAAGCCCCCTTCCAGGCACCAGGCGACCCCGCCGGCCAGGTTGGTCAGAGCGAGGACTGCCTGTACCTGAACGTGTGGAAGGCCGACGATGCGCCTGCCGGGAAGAAGCCTGTCATGGTGTGGATCTACGGTGGCGGCTTCGAGGTTGGCGGAACGACCGACCCGCAGTACGACTGCACCAACCTCGTGAAAGAGAATCCCGATGTCATCTTCGTCACCATCACCTACAGACTTGCTGCCTACGGTTTCATGCATCTGTCGCACCTGCCCGACGGCAAGGACTATCCCGACGCACAGAATCTGGGAACCCTCGACCAGCTGATGGCCCTGAAGTGGGTGCATGAGAACATCGAGGGCTTCGGCGGCGATCCTGA
>DFGF01000060.1:0-1236 GCA_002371715.1 Prevotella sp. UBA3757 | reverse complement strand
ACCGAAGAGGCCATCGCCGTGACAGACAAGGTTATGGAGGCACTCGGCTGCAAAACTGTTGCCGACCTACAGAAGGTTGACCCCAGGACACTCGCCGACAAGGTGGGAGAACTGTACGGCATCTATCAGGTACTCGGATGGAGCATCTGGCCTGAAAGAGACGGCAAGCTCCTGCCCAAGGATGGATGGAAGGCCTACGAAGACGGCAAGGCAAAGGATATAGAGATTCTCGCCGGCTGCACCAAGGATGAGTTCAATACCTTCGCAGCCGGCCTCGGCGAGGAAGGCTGGAACAAGTGGGCTGCCGACCGTATAGAGAAGCGTAACAAGCTGATGACCGATGACGAGAGAGCAAAAGTGCAGAACTACATCAGCAGCGCGTCGGGAGAAGACTGGCAGAAGACGTGCAGCATGTTCAGCCAGAGCTATTTCAATGCACCGGCTATCCGCATGTCGGAGAACCAGACCAAGGCTGGCGGCAAGATATACACCTATTTCTACACGCCCGAGTCTATCCTGCCAATGGTGAAGAGCGGACACGCCTCAGAACTGTCGGTAGTGTTCAACCACCCGGAGATGACAGGCTTCACGGGAAGGCCAATCGACGAGACCTTCTGCAAGACCATGCGCAAGATGTGGGTTCAGTTCGCCAAGACCGGCAATCCGTCGCTCAGTGCCGACATCTCGCCAGACGGGCAGGCCAAGGAATGGCCGCTCTACGACCAGAGCAACAAGCAGGTGATGGTGCTCGACGAGTTCAACATCCATCCGGCCAAGGAGTCCGAAGTAAAGATGGTTGACTGGGAGAATACCTATTTCCTGACCAAATATTATTGTAACTAATCAAAAAAAGAAGATTATGAAAAAGTGGATGAATGTTTTGTGCGTGCTGATACTGGCACTGACACTGCTTGACTTAGTTTCCAACTTTTGCTTCAGCGGCAGGGAGGTGAGCATCAGTGTTGACCCCAAATCCGTTTCCTTTGAAACGGCTCTTATCCTGCTGTTCGTCATGCTGGCGGCCCTTGCTGCCATTGCCCTGTCTTTCATTTACTTCATCAGGTTTATCCTGAACGTGAACCGCAACGAAGTGTTTACCCCGAAGAATATCAGCCTGCTCCGTAAGTATGGCGTGTGCGCACTGGTATGCGGCGTGTGCGTGATCATCCTCAGCGTTACAATGGGCATCGAACCTGGCGTTGCTGTGGGAGACAGCCTCGATGCGCTGGGCGAAGG
>DFGF01000158.1 GCA_002371715.1 Prevotella sp. UBA3757 | reverse complement strand
AATCTTATCCCGAACTGGCGCAATCTATTCGTGCTATTTATGACTTCCTGCAGAGTCCGGAGATCAACAAGCGCAGCAGTCTGAGAAGCAGGGATTTGGAAATAGATAGTGCAAAGATTCTGAGGTACAAGTCCATCAATCATGATGACTATTCATCATGGAAACAGACAATCCTTTTTTATAAGAGGTACTACTGGGGATAATGAAGAGAAATAATTACTAAAAGTTAAATAAATAGTCGAATATGGTGTTTTTAGGCTAAAATATTTGGAATATTCCAAATTTGTTTGTACATTTGCAGCGTCAAAATCGAATTTTGACTACGCCGCTGAGTGCGGGGAGCAAGACTTAATCGACACTACTCCATTTAAAAGCCGCTTAATAGTGGCTTTTATTTTTCATACCTCTTTCGAAATACACGATAGAAATCGGGGCTTTGAACTTGAATTCTGTTTATTGGCAGCACCTTCCTTCCTTTGAATATCAGTACTTCTAATGCATCCTGATTCGTTTCAAAATAATTTTTTATATCTGATGCAAGCAATCGGGAATTATAATCAACAGCCATGTTAAGCAAGACTCTATTGCTCTGACCGATTGACTCAAACAGCCTGTTGCTGGCTGAAGTTTTACCTGATATTGTTTTGAGGTCATATGCCTTAAAAGTCCCTTTTTGCTCAAAAATAAAGTCTGGCGTACGTGTACCTTTTGGATTTGGTAAAATAAACACCCGATAACCATGCTCTACTGCTTTATGGGCTGCATTTAAAAGATTTGCATAGTCTGGACTATGTTCGCCTCCCGTGCTGTAGATGCCTGTCTCGCCCTCTACAGGATGGAATTCACCATAGTAGACTATCTGTTTCAACTGTTTAATGAAACTGGCTCCTTTCAGATAGTGCAGTTCCTCTAACTCAACGGCAATACCTCTCCATAAAGGTTCTTCCGCCAACCACGCATAGTCACCGGAATCTCTAAATACTTCTAATACAAGAGTATCATGGAGTATATTCATTTTCATTAATCTCAATCTGGCATAGGGTGAGCGGCTTTGCTTGTGCGGTTACTGCTTCCATTGCCGATTCCCTTTTATTTAAACTACGGTTGCAAATTTACGATAAAAACCTGAAACAAACAAATAAGAACCACGAAATATGAGTAAACTAACAGATTTCTATGCTCACAAGGCTGCGCTGATAGAGAAAAACCTGCCAGTAGATGCACAACAAGATCACGGGGACGGCAAGATCACGGGGACTATTGATCATTCAAAGTGTCAGACACTTTGCAAAAGTGCTCTCGCCCTCTGCCGACACCTTCACTTTAGAATCCGAAATCGCCTCTCTCGTCTATCAGCTATACGGCTTCACGGAGGAGGAACTCTACTTCACCATCCGCTCGGCTCTGCCGCTTGCCTCAAGCAAGGACTAAGACATCAAGTACCGCATGGGCGATGAGTTAGGTGAAGATGGAAAATCATCTTCCATCTTGACTAAAATCCATGCCAACATGAAGAAGAGAAAGAGGTAGTAAAAGGCTATTTGGCTCTAGAACATAAAAAAATAGTGAAAATATTTGGAAGTTTCGGAAAAACTTCCTATCTTTGCAACAGAAAACCCCTTGTATGCAAATTACTTGGGTCAGTTGTGAAAGAGCAACTTAGAAAGATTAATCCCCCCTTGTATGATAAATACTTGGGTCAAGCCTCCGCAAGGAGGCTTTATTTAAATTTAATAATATGAAAACGAAAAAAGTAATTGTTTATGTAGATGGCTATAATTTCTATTATGGTCTTAAACATAGTGGAAGTACGTGGAAGCGTCTCTATTGGTTAGACGTTGTGAAGTTCTTTGAGCGCATGATGTTGCGAGATCAAGAATTAGTAGAAGTGAACTACTTTTCTGCCCGTCCTGTTGATGACCCTCAGGCTTATTACAACCAAGACAAATTTTTCCAAGCAAACGAGATAAATCCTAAATTCAAACTTCATTTGGGTCTTTACAAAAAAAAGAAGATTAAGTGTCAGAATTGTGGCTTTAAGATTAAAACTTACGAAGAAAAGGAATCAGACGTAAGAGTGGCAACGGGTATGCTGGTGGATGTTTATTCTAGACGATGTGATATTACTATCGTAGTCTCTGCAGACAGCGATATGATTCCTTCGGTAGAGATAATCAAGAACTTTGCTCCTGAGCATCCTGTCCATGTGTTTGTGCCTCCTACGCAGAAATCGTTTGCTTTGGCAAGTAAGTGTGATCATGTAGTATGGTTGGAACATTACAAAGCCAGATTCGTACAATCTATGCTACCTGATGATGTAACACTTACGAACGGGCACGTTCTTCATAGACCTAATAATTGGAAGTAAGATGAAAGACGTAACATTTGTATAAGGACATTCCTCCAGAGTTGAAATCGCTGCTTGACGAACGGCGATTGCTGATTATCTCCGTCTCGAAGGCTGTCAGACAGTCAAAGGTTACTGCCCTTGCTCGTAACAAGTATATCTGTGAGGTTGCAGACAAGATCGTTTTTGTTGGAGTGAACGAGAAAAGCAGTCTTTTCGGACTACAAGAGGAGTTCAGAAATAAGTTGCTACCTTGATAAATGCTTGCAAAGTGTCAGACACTTTGCATCAATGCTTGGTTCTATACAGATGCAAGCTCCTCAAATAAGAAAATCTTTGATACCTAAATGGGACAATGTTTACAATAATCAGTAACCCATTATTAGGTTAGTGGATAGAGTGTTAACCATTAAGAACCAAACTCCCTCCGCCGACACCTCCGCCTTAGAGTCCGAGATCGGCCGTCTCGTCTATCAACTTTATGGCTTGACGGAAGAGGAAATCAGGATAATAGAAGGAGTAGAATAAAATAATTGGCAAAAAGTTTGGTTTGTAACTAAAAAACAGTTACTTTTGCATTCAAAAGCGTAAAATGCTATATGGGGACAAAAGATAAGTTGAGGGAAAGGTTTATAAAGTTACCGTCAGACTTTACGTTTGATGAGATGCAACGGCTGCTCGAAAGTTACGGTTATGAGAGAAGTGACAAGGGAAGAACATCTGGATCGCGAGTCATTTTCAAAAACGGCGAAAAGCGTCCCATCATGCTACACAAGCCCCATCCTGGCAATATCGTTAAGGGATATGCCATGAAACAGGTTTTTGATGATTTAAAAGAGGCAGGTTACATAAAATAAAGGAAAGGAGAATAAAGATTATGAATACAATGACTTACAAGGGGTATCTGGGCTCTGTGGCTTACAGCGAAAAGGACAATGTCTTCTTTGGAAAAATAGAAGGGATAAACGGTCTGGTCAATTTCGAGGGGGAAAGCGTGAAAGAACTGACTGATGCTTTCCATGAGGCTGTGGACGATTATCTGGCCTATTGCAAAGACGAGGGTATAGAACCCGATAAAAGTTATTCAGGCGTACTGAACGTCAGGCTCGCGCCTGCCATCCACAGGAAGATTGCCATGTTAGCTCGTCAGGCAGGACAGACTCTGAATGCGTATATCAAAGAGGCCATAGAGGAGAAAGTGGAGTCGGCCACTGCTATGTGACGTCCTAATGGATCAAAAGGGCTCTCGCCCTCTGCCGACACCTTCACTTTAGAATCCGAAATCGCCTCTCTCGTCTATCAGCTATACGGCTTCACGGAGGAGGAACTCGACTTCACCATCCGCTCGGCTCTGCCGCTTGCCTCAAGCAAGAACTATGACATCAAAATTACTAAATTTCCACCACTTTCTGACATCTGCGGCAGAAAATCAGCAATTTGCAACGTCTTCCGTCATATTTCTGCCAAATCCTGCGCTGAAGTCAACGGAAATTTGTAATTTTGCATCATCGAACCTATAAATGACTCAATGAATGGAGATAGTCTTTAACGAATAACTGATAAGAATTATTGCAAGATTGCAATAAAGTCGTGCCAAAAACGTTATTAATAGGCCCCCCCTTTATAGTCTTTCCATCATCAGTTTCTCGATGAGAGGAACATACCATGTCTTGAACTGCTCCGCCGTTGGAGTATGTCCTCCAGGAAAATGATAGCTGTAGAGATAGTGCTCCAAAAACAGCGGCTCGAAATGTGCCAGGGTGTCTGCTTCGCCAAAGAGTCCCCACACCTTATCTTTAAAATATGTGTTGCAGCAGTCGCGCTCGGCTTCGCCGCTTGGCTCGTCCAAGAACTGATGCGCTTCCAACTCCTCAAACTCACGGATGAGCTGCTCGTCAATGGTGAAGTCCTGTATGCCATTGGCTCGCGGTGACTTGTACTGATGGTTTCCGATACGTTCACGCAGGAAGTCTGACATCTTGAAATGGGGATTACCCAGCAAGGCCGGCACTCCGATAATCGGAGCAATCATCTGTGCATAGAACGCCCCACAACTGTTGCCGACAATCACATCAGGCTTCTCCCTGTCGCAGATGTCGCGAATCAGCCTGATGGCATCGGCAGGGTGGAGAGGCAGGTCTGGAGTCAGCACGATTGCCCTTCCGTCAAATGCCTCTCTCAAAGCCACAGCTGGCACGCACTCGCCGCTGGCATAGAATCCGTGAAGGAATAATATTTTCGTCATATGCTCGTAATACATTTGCGCCATGAATTATCACGCTGCAAGGATGCTCTGAATCCCCGGATAGTCGGAAGAACTTATATCTGTGCTGTCGTTGGCAGCTATGTTGGTCTGTCGTCCTACCTCGTCAGTGCCTGTATCGGGATGTCGGTCATGCTGTCAACGATATAGTCGGCTCCGGCCTCCTCCAGTTCCTCCCTTGTCCCGTTGCCGTAGGTCACGCCGCAGGTCTTTGCACCGGCGTTCCTGCCCATCAGGATGTCGACGTTCATGTCACCCACCACAAGGGTCTCGCTTGCCTTGAACCCCGTAGCGGAAAGCGTGGTCAGGACAGGGTCGGGATAGGGCTTTGCCCTCACGACGTCATCAGCCCCCACCAGCATGTAGAAATAGTCTGCAATGCCCAGGTCGTGGGTCAGTTCGGCCAGCGACTTGTGCCAGCGCGACGATGCTATCGTGAGCGTCAGCCCCTGCTGTTTCAGGGCCTGCAGCGTTTCCCTGACCTTGGGGAAAAGCTGTGGCTTCATGGTTTGCAGGTTCTCCTGAAAGATTCTCCTGTAGGTATCGGTGCAAAGCAGGATGGTTTCCTTGCTCTCGTCCGGATACAGCGCCTCGAAGCAGCCGTCAAGGGGCAGCCCTATCTTGGAGGCACACTCGTTGTCAGTGCGGCCAGCCAGTCCTAATTCTCGGATGGTCATCTGCATCGTCGTCACGATATTCCGTCGGGTGTCGCCCAGTGTCCCGTCAAAGTCGAATATGATCAGTCTTGTCATAACGTGTCCTCTCTAAATCACATAACGTATTAAAATCGCGTGCAAAGGTACGAAATTATTTGGATTCCTGTTGCCGATTCAGAATATTTTAGTATCTTTGCACCGTTAGACTGAAAAAGTATAATTGGGACAAAGCACAGCTGGGGGCGGGCGCGCCTCTCGATCAGAGAGGGGAGCCGTCCGTTGGCAACAGGCATATAAGCATTAAGAAGGACATGAAGTGGAAGTTATCTGATTTCTGGACTCAGACTCTGAGTTGTACGCTCGGTACCGTTATCGGTATCGTCCTGACCTTTGGCACATCTGCGTGGATAGAGTATCGCGAGAAGCAGGAGATGGAGCGTACGGCGGCGCTGATGGTGATTCACAACCTCGACAGTTTTATTGACGAGCTTGATGAGACGGTCAAATGATGAGTTGCAGCAGTTCGGCCACACTGAGTGACACGCCCTGCTGCCCCCCATTCCTGCTTCCTCTTCCTACTCTGCAATGTCAGCAAAGCGCATGAGGTAGGTGTCATACTGCGTCACGAAGGGGCGCAGCGGTGCCGGTACACACTGTGCCGGGCGGAACAGGCGGGCGACGGCTGCGGGCCACTGGCCGGCCACGATGCGGCGGCACTGGAAACGTGCACTGACGGGCGCATCGCCCCGCTGCCAGCCAGGGAAGTGGGTCTTGGCGAATTTCGGCCCCTGGCCGCTCACGGCGGCGTTGACGGTGACCACCAGTCCGCGGTCGGTCTGTTCGAAGTTCAGCGATAGCGAGTCGCCCGTCAGCAGCAGGCCGTTGCCGTCCTTGTCGGTCAGCAGGGCGGCATCGATGCCGCTGTGGTTGCCCTCAAAGTACAGGTCGTCCATGTGCTTGGCCCAGAAGCCGTAGCGGTTGGCACGTTGGCGGGCGGGATAGCTGGCCATGGGGCCGTAGCCTATCCACTGTACGCGGTCGATGGCCGGGTCGAGCAGGTAGGCCAGTCCCAGTTCGGCACGGAACAGGTCGGCTGTGTCTGGCGTCAGCGTGAACGTCACATCCTGACCGCCGTCCGTGGTGGATTGGCGGCTGATGTCGGCGCGTACTTGACTATTGTCCGTCCTCAGCAGGTATCTTTCTGGCAGCCGTCCTTTCTGGGTCAGCCGCTCGCCCATGGTGGGCTTACGGCCCGTGCGCACCAGTGTCTGACGTATCAGGTCTTCGGGCGAGCCGTTGCCCGTCCACTCCTGCCGGGGCTTGTTCAGCACGAAGCTCTGGCGGAGGAAGGTGTGCCCCTGGCTGTCGGTCGCGGTGAAGTGCAGCAGGCTGAGGGCCGTGGGCCTGGTGACGGGCAGCTGCAGGTCGTAGTCCGTCGTGCTGCGCGGCTGGCAGTCAGGGCTGAAGGCGCCTTGTGCAACGGTGTCGCGGTCGGCCGTCAAGACCCAGTGGAAGGTCACGTTGTCCTTCAGGTTCAGGAAGTCGTAGCGGTTCGTTATTTTCCATTTCCCACTGTCCGTTTCCACAAAAGCGCGGGCGTAGTTGCGCTGCAGTTCGTAGTAGTTTGGCAGCGGCGTGCGGTCAGCGTAGAGCAGTCCGTCAGTGCCCTTGTTGCCGAACATTTCAAAACCGCCGTCCTCGCTGGTGAACACGCGCTCCTCGTAGCCAAACTCTGCACTCTGCGCTTTACGCTCTCCGTTATGAAATGGCATTCCCTGGTCAGCCCATTCCCATACGGAACCGCCGGCAATGCCGGGCGTGCGCTCTATGATTTCCCACTGGCGGTCGTGGTCTTCGAGCGATATGCCGAGCGTGTGGCAGTACTCAGTGAAGATGACGGGACGGTCCAGTAGCTGGTAGAAGCCGCCAATCTGCCCCGTTGTGGGATAGTGGGGCGCGTAGATGGGTGCTGCCGAGGGGAAGGGGTGGGGTGCACCGTTCTGTCCGTCCTTGGTGAGGGGTAGGGCGGTGCGGCTGAAGAATCGCCTGAAGTAGCTTCCCACCTGCGGGTAGCAGTAGGGGCGCGAGGGGTCGAGTTCGGTTTTCACGTATTCGCCCAGGCGCACGCAGATGTCGGTCAGCGGATTCTCGTTGCCCAGGCTCCAGATGATGACCGAGGGGTGGTTCTTGTCGCGGCGGATGGTGGCCTGTGCGCGCTGTTGCAGCACGGGGTAGTAGGCCGTGTCGGAGAGCAGCTTGTCGCCGAATCCGAAGGGCACCTCGTCGATGACGTAGAAGCCCAGCGAGTCGGCCAGCTCGTAGAACCGTGGCTCGCGCGGATAGTGCGACGTGCGGATGTAGTTGATGCTGGCCTCCTTCATCAGCTTCATGTCGCGGCGGATGCTGGCCTCGCTGATGACCTTGACGGTCACGGGGTCGGTGCTGTGTGCCGTGACGCCGCGCAGTTTCACCGGTCGTCCGTTCACCTTCAGCACGTTGCCGTCCATGGTCAGTTCGCGGAATCCGAACCTGTGTTCGAACTGCTGCAGCGTTTTGCCCTTGCGCAGCAGGGTGGTGCGCAGCGTGTAGAGGTAGGGCGTCTCGGCCGTCCAGAGGTGTGGCGCTTCCACCCTCGCGGTGGCTGTCACCGTTGCGGCGTCTGTCGTGGCGTGTTGTGCCCTGGTCGTTGCCACCAGTCGTCCCGTAGCGTCCAGCACGTCGTGACAGACCTCGGTACTCTTGTCGCCGTCGGCCACGTCAGTCGTGACGTCTACCAGCCCGCTGTTCTTGGTGCGGATGGTCAGGTCGGCGAGGTGCGTCTTCGGCACGGCCATGAGCGTCACGTCGCGGAAGATGCCGCTCGGCGCCCAGTCGTCGTTGTAGTCGAAGTCGCTGCCGGGGAAACGGGTAATGACGCGCAGGGCCAGCTCCTGTCTGGGCTGCCGCGTGAGGTAGGGCGTCAGGTCGAACAAGGCCGTGTTGTAGCCCGAGCGCCACGCGCCTGCGCAGTGTCCGTTGACCCATAGGTCGTAACCATAGAGCACGCCGTCGAAGCGGATGACGACGCGCTGGCCGCGCCATGCCTCGGGCACGCTGAACGCCGTGCGGTAGTAGCCCGTCATGGGCTGTGCCTTGTCGTAGCTGGGCTTGCAGAATCCGTAGGCCTCCCAGCATCCTGGCACGGGAATGGTGCGCCATGTCTGGTCCGTCGGCGGCACCGTCCTGTCGTCAGTGATGCCGTCCACCACCTTCAGTTGCCACTGGCCGTTGAGGCTCATCTTCATCTTTGCGTCCGTCACGGGCAGTATGCCGCCAAAGGCGTCGCGCACCTGTCCGCTGGCCGTCACCGTCACGAGCAGCGTCAGCACTGCCCAAGCTACTATCCTCTTCATCTGTCTGCTAATGGTTTTAAAACAGTTTCTTGTACTTGAGGTCAATCTTCGTGTACTGATGGTCGCGCCCCCAGTGCTCAAAGAGTCCCAGGGGACCGGTCAGGGCCCGTCCGTCCTGTTTGTAGACGGTGCCGCTTGGCGCACTGGGCAGCGAGGCCGCCTCGCGCAGGTATTCGTCGCAGTAGTTCAGGCTTGGAAATTCCGGCCACTCGCTGATGATGATGTCCATGCCGACGGCGTCGCACGCCACCTCGTCCTGCGATACCAGTATGGAGCAGGCCCAGTCGCCGTTGAAGGGTGCCTTCATCCACTTCGGGTTGGGCGCACCGTTCACGTCGCGCGACCCGTAGGTGCCGTCAATCAGGAAGAGCAGTGCCTTCTGTCCCAAGTCCTTATGCGCCATCCAGTCCACAAACGTCTTATATTGCGGCTTGCCGTGGCGCTTGTCCTGGCTGATGTTGTTGTGGGCGTTCTGTCGCCAGAGCAGGTTGATGTCCGTTGCGCCGTACCAGTTTTTGGTGGTCAGCGTCACGCCCGGTCCGCTGTGGGTCTTGAGCAGGGCCGAGTTGATGAGGTAGTCGGCATCGGCAATGCACTTGGCCAGTCCGCGCGCCATCTTGCCGTTGTCGACCGAGTAGACGATGCGCTCCGGATAGTACTCACACCGCTCGCGGCCGTCGCCGCCCAGATTGTCAATCATGCGCACCAGCGGAAACTCGCGGTGCACCTTGTTATATATAGAGTCCGTAATGGCACGGCTGGGCTCGCACAGAATGATGTCCTGCTGGCGCACGCCGCCGTCGCGCACCAGCGAGCGCACCAGGCTCAGCGTCGTGAACGGCGACGAGTTCAGCTCGATGGTGTCGTGGTGGGTGATGGCGTTGTTCATGTTCAGCTTCACGGCAATGGTCTCGCCCTTCTTGTAGCCACGGTTGCCACGGCCGTGCGCCTTGTTGAAGCTGCGGAATAGTGCCTGCCAGGCCTTGCGTGCCGTCGGCTGGCCCGTCAGCTGCATGACGGCCTCGGGTATCATGGCGTCGGCCTTCTGCTGGTCGTTCCACCGGTCTTCCACCCAGAGGCCCGTCTTGCCGTCCCACTTGGCCACGCCCGGCGCGTGAATCCAGGCCACGCGGCCGGGGTGAATGCCGCGCCCGCTGCCGATGGGCTGGTTGGGCCCGGCGAAGAGCTTGGGAGCCTGAGCGTTGAACTCGCCGAAGAACAGCCGCTGGCGGCTGACGGCCTCGTCCAGCAGCTGGATGGTCGTCGAGGGTCCGAGGTCAGGCTGCTTCCATGCCCTCAGCTGCCACGTCACCTTTCCGCTTTTGTCCACCTCGATGGCCTGCACGGGCGCGTTGGCCGAGTCCATGGGCTGCTTGTTCCACTCGTTGTACCAGTTGTTGACGATGTGGCCGCCGTTCTTCAGCCGCACGGTCTTCTGGGGCTGCGTCACGCCGTACTGCGTCGTGTTCAGTTGCCAGACGGTCTTGCCCTGGCGCGTAATTTCCTGTATCAGGCCCTTGCGCCCGGTGATGAGCAGGTTGCCCGTCTTGGGCATCTCCTGCACGCTCCATGGCAGGAAGCCCGTCCACCGGTCCACCTCCTGGCCCGTGCTGGTAAATTCGTGTATGCAGCCCAGCGCCATGTTGGCCACGAGCAGCGTGCCGCGCGACGACAGGCGGGCATTGCGGAACTGGCCGTGCACGGAGCCCTTCGCATTGGTGGGCAGTTCAAATTCGCGCACGATGCGGCACGCCGGTATCTCCATCACCACGGCCTTGGCCGGGCGCCCGTTCTGGACGAACACCACGTGGTTGCGCCCTATGGGCTGTATGGTGTGAATCTCGGTGCCCTCAGGTGCCTGGTAGCTCCAGACGGTCTCGCTCTGCTGCGTCACCTCGGCCACGCCATACTGGTGGGCCACGAGTATGTGGCCGTCTGTCATGAGGACGGCATCGCTGATTTCGCCGCGCCCTATGCGGTCCTGATAGCTCCACGCGACCTGCCCGTCCTTGACGATAAACATGCGCCGCTGCTTGCTCTGTCCGGCATAGAAGAAGTTGTGGCGGGTCAGTTGGCCGTCAGCCGGCTCCTGTGCCATGCCGCTGCCGACGGTCGTCAGCAGCAGTGCCATGATGGCTAATGTTCTCTTGATCATGATTTGCTTGTTATAGTAAATTATTTGCTGCAAAATTACGAAATATCAGTCTGACGACCAAAAAGTTTCCACACTTTTTTCTCCGTCCGGGCTTTTCTTCGTCGTTTTTCTTTAGGCAAAGTAAAGGCTCCATCTCCCGATGTTGCCTTTACTGTCCTTACATACAAAACTACTAACTGAAAAGATGTGATATCATTCGTAAAAAGAAACTCGCTCTCTCAGTCCTGATCCTGCAAACCTTAGTAGCCGGGGTTCTGCCATGCGGCTTTCTGCTCGGCTGTCAGGTCCGAGCCGTCGTCGTTCTTCAGTCCGTCGATGAACGTCTGTGGAATGGCGCGATAGACGTGGTAGTCCTGCACGCCTGCCGAGGCCTCGGGGTTGAAGGCACGGGCGCGGGCCACGAGACTCTTCGTGCGTGCGAGCGTCTCCCAGCGCTGCCATTCGCCAATGAGTTCTCGCGAGCGCTCGTTTAGTATGAACTGTATGGCGCGGTCCTTCTGGCTCGTGACGTTCAGTTTCGCCAGGATGGCCTCGTCCTCTGCGGGCAGCTGTTCCCACGTCCAGTTGGTCAGGTCGCTGGCAGCCGTCGTGACGGGCTGCTGCGGGTTCGACAGGTAGTAGGTGTTCATCCAGAGGTTGGAATTGTCGTACATGGCCTGGTTGTTGGCATAGAGGGCATTCTTCTCGAAAGCCTTCGAGCCGTCAACGTAGTACGAGCGGTTCTCGCCGTTCTTCCACTGTGCACGGGCGCGGATGACGTCGATGTCGGCCTTGGCCTTGGCGTAATCACCCAGTCGGGCGTAGCACTCGGCGCGCACCAGGTAGGTCTCGGCCACGCGGGCCATGGTCACGTCGCGGTGGGCATCGCCTTTCTCAGCTGTGCGTGAGCCGTCGGTACACTTGTTGATGCCGGCAAAGAAGTTGACCGTTCCGTCGGTCTTCGACGTGAACTTGGGAGCCACGTACTGGCCGTTCTGATAGAGCACCAGCGAGCTGGGAATCCACTGTCCGGGCTTGGAGGTCAGCGCGCCGGTGGTCTCGGTCTGGCGCTGTCCGGCCTTCCATTCTGGCAACCGGCCTGCGTCGTCCTTGAACGTTGGGTTCTGGACGTTGGCGCCGAAGGTGTAGTTGTCGTACGTGTGGTCGTCCTTCGTGTTCAGTATCATCACCACGGCAGGGTCGCCCAGTGCCACGCCCTTCGAGGCATCGACGACGTTGTTGGTGCCGTAGACGGTCTTGAACGTCTTCCACAGACGTGCATCGTTCACATGGTCGTAGACGGCATAGGTGTACTCCGTGGGTCGGCAGCGCTGGAAGTCCATTTCGCCAATCCACACACCGCGCTTGGTCCAGCCCGCACCGAAACCGGCACCGAACTGCGGTCCGAAGTAGTTGTAGGTACGGTTGCCGAAGCGACCCTGGGTGGCGCTCTCGGCATTGTGGCCGGCAGCCATCAGAATCTCGCTCAGTTCCTCAGTGGCGCAGTCTACGCCGTCCCACTTCGCGTACAGGTCGCTATAGTTGGGTGCCAGCTGGCGCACGCTGGTCACGTAGTTGCAGGCCTCGATGGCCTCCTTCAGGTCGGACTCCTTGGTCGCGCTGTTGAAGCCGTCGCAGCGCTCAGAGGCGCGGAAAAGCAGGGCCTTGGCCAGGAAGTGGGCGGCAGTGGCCTTCGTCCAGGTTATGCCCTTGCCGTAGGTGAACTCCTCGCCCTTGAAGAGCTGATAGGCCTGCCGGAAGTCGCTGATGACCTGCGCCCAGGCCTCTTCCTCGGTGGCCTGCCTGAAGTTGCGCACCACGCCCGTGGCGGGTTCCAGCTGCAGCACGGGTCGTCCGTACTGGGCCGTCAGCCGGTAGTAGTTGTAGCCGCGCAGGAAGTAGGCGTGGGCCAGACAGCGGTTGCGCGTCTCCTCGTCGGCTATTTTGTCGGCACCGGCAATAATGGTGTTGCACGAGGCAATGCCGTAGTACATCTCGTTCCACAGGGCGTCCATGGCCGGACAGTTGTTGTTGGCAGCACCCGTAGCCTTCGTACAGTTCATCGGGCCCAGGCGGTTGTCGTACGTGTTCCAGCATTCCGAGGTGTTGTCGGCCCCCATCGTAAACTCGTCCGTGCCGTAGAGCGTGATGCCGTAGGCCCACTCGTAGCCGAAGTGCCAGCGGATGTTGCCGTAGAGCGACAGGGCCAAAGACTCGAGGCCTTCTGGCGTCTCAAAATACTGGGTTGAATATTTGGTTGTCAGTTCCTCGTCCAGAAAACTGCTCGAGCAGCTTGTCGTCCCTGCCGTAGCGGTCATGGCCAGCAGCCCGCCAATGATATATTGATTCAGTTTCATATTTTTCCGTATTATTAAACTCTTAACTCTTAATTCTTAACTCTTGACTCCTCAGAATCCCACTTCCACACCGAAGACGAAGCTGCGGTTGAAGTAGGTGCGGCCCGTGTCGAGGTCGAAGCCGTCGACCGACTGCTTCAGGCTGAACGGATTGATGACCTGAGCGTAGACCTTGGCGTGCGACAGCGTGGCGTACCTTAGTATCTGCTTCGGCAGGTTGTAGCCCAGCGAGATGTTGCGCACCTTCAGGAACGATGCCTTGCGGTAGCCCAGCAGCGACGAGAAGGCATCCTTCGAGCCTGCCGTGGCCTGTCCCATGATGGGCTTCTGCCACATGGCCCCCGTGTTCTGCGGTGTCCAGTAGTCTATTTCGCGCTGGTTGGCGTGAGCCGTCAGTGCCTCGCCGCCCGTGTTGAACGTGTAGCCGAAGCGTCCCACCATCGAGATGGCCAGTTCCACGCCCTTGTAGCTGAAGTTGTTTGTCCAGCCCATCGTCGTGGTCGGGTTGCGGTTGCCGATGACGATGCGGTCTGTTGCCGTCATCTGGTAGTCTCCGTCAGTGTCGTGGGGCCGGATGTTACCGGCGGTGAAGTTGTAGCCGTTGGCGTTCCACTTGGCCATCTCGGCAGCGTCATCCTCCTGCCAGATGCCGTCGTTGCCGTAACCGTAGTAGACGCTCAGTTGCTCGCCGATGAAGAGCCCGTTGTCCGGCATGTCGTTCTTGCCGTAGGCCAGCTCCACGATTTCGTCCTTCTGGTAGGCCAGGTTGAAGCTGGTCATCCATTCGAACCCGGCGGTCTTGACGGGCAGCGCGTTCAGCGTCAGCTCCACGCCGTGGTTCTTGGTCTTGCCCACGTTGGAATAGGTGCCGGGGAAGCCGGTCAGCGTCGGTATGTTGGTAAACATGATGAGGTCATTGGTCCGCGTCCAGTAGAGGTCCAGCGTACCGAAGATGCGCGAGTTCAGGAAGCCGAAGTCCAGTCCCAGGTTCCACTGCGTGGTTTTCTCCCAGCCCAGGTTGGGGTTGGCCATGGTGAGCTGCGTGCCCATGTAGTAAGGCTCGTTGGTGGTGTAGGCCACCAGGTCTTTCATGCCGTTGAAGGGCAGGTAGAAGCTGGTGATGTCGCCCTTCGTGGCGTACGGGCTGACGGCGGCATTGCCCGTCACGCCTACGCCCAGGCGCAGTTTCAGGTTGCTGATCCACGTCAGTTGCTTGATGAAGTCCTCCTCGCTGGCGCGCCATGCCAGGGCTGCCGAGGGGAAGAAGTCCCACTTGTGGCCGTCGGCCAGCTGCGACGCACCGTCCCAGCGTCCGCTCAGCGTAATCATGTAGCGCTCGTTGAAACCGTAGTTCAGTCGGATCATGTACGACTGCAGCTGGCGCTCGACGAGCCCGGAGCTCAGCCCTACCTTCTGGTCGGAACTGCTGGGGTTGACGGTGTTGAAGGCGTTCCAGAGGTAGGAGTCTTTCTCTATCATCTGTGCGTTCATGCCCGACGTTTCGGTGTTCCACTTCGAGGCCGTCTGCAGCAGGGTGATGCCCACCTTGTGCTTCTCGGCAAACGTGCGGTCGAACATGATCATGTTGTCCAGCGTCCACGAGAAGTCGCGGCGGTTGCTGAGCGACGACTGGTTGATGCCCTCGGTGCCGTTGGCGTTAATCTTGTGTGACGAGTAACCGTCAATGAAGACGCCCTCGCGCCAGTAGCGGAAGTCGGGTCCAGTGCGCCGTACTCCTTGGTGAACAGGGCCTGGTCTTCGGCCATGGTCGGATGGGCGGGGTCAGCATACGCGTCGGCATTGGCATTGTGGGCTGCCCAGCGGGCAAACTGCGCAAAGTCGGCAGCACTCATCGAGGGCGAGCGGTCCACGATGTTCGAGATGGTCAGCGAACCGGAGTAGTCGATGCTCATCTTGCCCGACTTGCCCTGCTTCGTCGTGACGAGCACCACGCCGTTGGCACCGCGAGAGCCGTAGATGGCTGTGGCCGAGGCGTCCTTCAGGATGTCTATCGACTCAATGTCGCGTGGGTTCAGCGTCTCGATGCCTGATGCCGACATCAGGGGCACGCCGTCCACGACATACAGCGGCGAGTTGCCGCCCGTCAGCGAACGCTCGCCACGGATGCGGATGTCACCGATGGTGCCGGGACGCTCGCTCGTCGTGATGTCCACACCGGCGGCCTTGCCTTGCAGGGCCTCCAGGGCGTTCGACACCGGGCGGGCGTTGATTTCCTGCTCGCCGACGCGCGTCAGCGCTCCCGTGACGTCACTCTTCTTCTGGACACCGTAGCCCACCACGACGACCTCGTCCAGCAGCTGGCGGTCCTCCTCGAGCGTGATGCTCACCTGGCTCTTGCCGCCGACGCTGACCGTCTGGGTCGAGTAGCCGACATACGAAACGACCAGTGCGCCCTTCGACGGCACGCCCTGCAGCGTGAACTTACCGTCCAGGTCGGTCACTGTACCCGTCGTGGTTCCCTTCACCATGACGCTGGCACCAATGACGGGTTCGCCCTGCGCATCAGTCACTGTGCCTGTCACCTTGCTTTGTGCCATGGCCACCGTCGAGCAGACGACCATCAGTGTCAGCCAAAACAGCCTCTGCCATCTGGCAGCGCCGTTTCTCACGTTAGTCTTTCTTGTTTGTTCCATTTGCTTCTTTTTTTAAAATTAGTTTATAGGTATCATATTTCTGCATCCATTGTTTCGTGTATTCCTGAGAAACAACCTCATTACCCCGCAAATGACCATTCCCTACCGAAAACGTACACTACTTATTAATTAACTAACCTAAAATCATCAATCTTTTTAATACAAAACTTTTTAATCCAAAACGAAAGAGTATGGATATATTTATATTGGTATATGGTAGTTTGTCGCTGCAAAGATAAGCAGATTCGCAGAATAAGAAGCGACGGAAATCTGTCATTAGTGATACAGATTTCCGTCGTGACCGAATATTGTACGAAAAAAGGACTACCGGACGACGATTTTCCGGCCGCCGCTGACGTAGATGCCCTTTCCGGGGTGCGCTACCTGGCGCCCCTGCAGGTCGTAGTAGCGGCTGTCGGCCGTCTTGGCGTCGCCGGCGACTGGCAGCGAGGGCACGCTGACGACGGGCTGGTCCGCGTCGGTCAGATAGTAGCCCAGGTGGGGCGGCTGGTTGTAGGCGGTGTTCTGCCAGCAGACACCCATGCGGTAGGTGTGGTCGTGCATCAGCGTGGGCACGCGGTAGCTGGTGGGAATGGTGGTGCTGTAGATGGCCAGCTGGTCGGTGCCGTTGTGCAGGATGACCTCCTCGCGCCAGTCGCCCAGGATGTCGGCCGAGAGGTTGGGCGTGTTCTTCGTGCCGTTACAGGTGTTGCCGGGTCCCAGGTCGCTGAGGGTCGTGAGGCGCGTGGTGCCGTTGCCGTTCCACTTGTCTATCTTGTTGCCGTCCAGCAGCTCCTCGGCCAGGTCGCCGTCCCAGTAGATGCGGAAGTTGCTGGAGCCGACCTTGCTGGACACGGCCTCGCCGGTGACGGCGCTGCGGGCTATCTTCTCGCCGCTCCAGAAGAGCGAGCCGCGCACGTTGGCATCGAAGTGTCCGGCTATGCCGCGCCCGTTGTCAATGCCCGAGGGGCCTCCCTTCAGCAGTATCTCGCCCGTGGCGGCGTCGTGCAGGTCCCAGGCGTAGGTGCCCTTGTCCTCATGGACCTGGAAGACCTGCAGGCCCTGGCGGTCGGGGTTGTGCTTGCCCAGGTGGATGGCGTCGCCGTGGCCGAATCCCGTCCCGTAGAGCAGCCGGCCGTCGTGGTCCAGGGCGGC
>DFGF01000135.1 GCA_002371715.1 Prevotella sp. UBA3757 | reverse complement strand
AGTGCGCCGCTTCCCGTTGGTACGGCTCTCTACGAGATTGGCACGTCGAGCATTTTTATCATGCTCTATCTGGTCATGCTGTTTCTGCTGCTCGGCCTGGGGCGGCTGGTCCGCCTCGTTCCCCGCACCTTATTATATAATAACTGGCAGATGGCCCTGGCTGTCACCGTGGTCATGGTGGGCATCTTTGTCTACGGCAACATGCACTACCGCCACAAGTACCGCCAGGAACTGACGCTGACCACGGATAAGCCATTGGCAAGACCGCTGAAACTGGTGATGGCGAGCGACCTGCACATCGGTTACCATAACCGGCGTCAGGAACTTGGCCGGTGGGTGGACCTGATGAATGCCGAGAAGCCCGACCTGATACTTATAGCAGGCGACATCATCGACATGAGCATGCGCCCGCTGGAGGAAGAGCGGATGGCCGAGGAGTTCCAGCGGCTGAAGGCTCCGGTCTATGCCTGTCTGGGCAATCATGAATACTACAGCGGTGAGCCCGGAGCCCAACGGTTCTATCGCGATGCTGGCATCCACCTGTTGCGTGACAGCTGTGCGGTCGTCGGCGACTTGTGCATCATCGGGCGCGACGACCGCACCAATCAGCACCGCGACTCGCTGGGCGCTGTAATGCGAAAAGCCGACCGCACGAAATACTGCATCCTGCTCGACCATCAGCCCTATCATCTGGAGCAGGCCGAGCGTCAGCACGTCGACTTCCAGTTCAGTGGTCATACGCACCACGGGCAGGTGTGGCCCATCTCGTGGATTACGGAAAGCATCTACGAATGTGCCTTTGGCCCGCATCAGCGTGGTAACACGCGCTATTACGTCAGCAGCGGACTGGGCATCTGGGGCGGTAAGTTCCGCATCGGGACGCGCTCTGAGTACGTTGTGGTGAAATTGAGAATGGCGAATTGAGAATGGCGAATAGATAATTGATAGGTATGATTAGTTTGGAAATTAGTAAAAGAGTGGAACTGGTGCGCGAGGAATTGCGCCGCGAACATCTGGGGGCTTACATCTTCAATACCGGCGACCCGCATAATAGTGAATATGTGGCCGACCGTTGGAAGGGCCGCGAGTGGATTAGTGGCTTCAACGGTTCGGCCGGAACGGCTGTCGTCACCCTTGAGCGCGCTGCCCTCTGGACAGACTCGCGTTACTTTATTGCTGCCGAGCAACAGCTGAAGGGTACCGAATACCAGCTGATGAAACTCAAGATGGAGGGTACGCCGACCATTGCCGAGTGGTTGGGCCAGGAGTTGGCCGACTGCGACAGCAAGGAGGTGGGTGCCGACGGCAATACGCACTCCGTAGCAGCCGTCACGGAGCTGCGGGAGTCGCTTCGCCAGGCGGGTGGACTGACACTTCGTACCAATCTTGACATCCTGCAGCGTGTCTGGACTGACCGTCCGGCCATGTCCATGAACGCCCTTGAACTTCAGCCCATAGAATTTGCAGGCGAAACGACGGAGCGGAAACTGGCGCGCATCCGCCAGGCCCTGTTGGCCCGGCATGCCGACGGTATGCTGATGAGCCGTCTGGACGATATAGCCTGGACGCTGAACCTGCGCGGCAGCGACATACATTGCTGCCCGGTATTCATCAGCCATCTGCTGATAGGCAGTCGCGCGGCAACGCTGTTTGTCGACGAGCGGAAAGTGACGCCGGCCGTCAAGGACTACCTGGCCAACCTGCACGTCGCCGTCGAGCCATACGAAAAGGCCGGCGAAGCCCTGCAGAAGTGGGGCGAATGGAGCATACTCATTGACCCCGATGAGGTCTGCGAGTTGCTGGCACGCCAGGTCAGGGCCAACGTCGTCGTCAGTCAGCCATCGCCCGTGCCAGCGATGAAAGCCGTCAAGAACGATGCTGAGCAGCAGGGCTTGCGCCATGCGATGCTGAAGGACGGCATTGCACTGGTGAAATGGCTGCGCTGGCTGAAACCGGCTGTCGAGGCTGGTGGTCAGACGGAGATCAGCGTCAGCCGGAAACTGGAACAGCTGCGCAGTGAGCAGCCATTGTATCGCGGCCTGTCGTTCGACACCATTGCGGGCTATGAGGCCCATGGCGCCATTGTCCACTATGAGGCGACGCCAGCGACCGATGCGCCCCTGGAGCCGCGGGGACTGCTGCTCGTCGACAGCGGCGCCCAGTATCAGGACGGCACGACAGACATTACCCGCACCATTGCCCTCGGTCCGCTGACTGACGAGCAGCGGCGCGTCTACACGCTGGTGCTGAAAGGGCATATCGACCTGCAGATGCTCCGCTTTCCCGATGGTGCCACTGGTACGCAGCTCGACGCCATTGCGCGTCAGCCCCTGTGGCAGGCCGGACTTAACTATCTGCACGGCACGGGCCACGGCGTCGGTTCATACCTTAACGTGCATGAAGGTCCTCACCAGATACGCATGGAGTGGATGGGCACCCCGCTGCATCAGGGCATGACCGTCACCGACGAGCCTGGCATCTATCTGGAAGGCCGCTTCGGCGTGCGGACGGAGAGCGTGCTGCTGATGCGCGAGGCCGAAGTGACGGCGTGCGGGCGTTTCCTGCGCTTCGAGACGCTGACGCTCTGTCCCATCGACACGACGCCCATTCTGCCAGAGCTGCTGAGCCGTGAGGAGGTGGATTGGCTCAATGCCTACCACGAGGATGTCTACAACAAACTCGCCCCCCATCTTGATGATGAAGAGCGAGTCTGGCTGCGGGAGGCCACGCTTTTAAGATTAAAGATGAAAGATGAAAGATGAAAAATTTTTCATTTTTCATTTTTCATTTTTAATTTTCTTTCTCATCCACTCCATCTGGCTGCGGTCGGTGGCATCGCTGGTCCAGTGCTCGTTGACGGGGGTGAGCAGGCACTCCTTTTCGCACGTCATGACGTTCCATACGGCATACGAGGTCGTTGGCGGACAGGTGTCGTCGTTGTAGCCCCACGTCATGTAGACGGGCGTCTTGATGTGGCGGGCAAAGTTCACCACGTCGTAGTACGGCAGCGTCTTCATGCACGCGTCGCTGTAGGCACCACTCTCCTTGGTGAAGTGCGGATAGCCGCTGGTCAGTCCTGCCGAGCCGGCAGCCATGTCGCTCAGTGCCGGATGGTTGGCGCAGCAGCCGGTGATGCGTGGGTCCAGTGCCGTGGCGATGAGTGCCAGTGCCCCGCCCTGGCTGCCCCCCTGCACGAAGACGTTCCGACCGTCCCACTCCGGCAGCGATGTCAGGACGTCGATGGCCTTGGTCAGTCCTAAGTAGACATGCTTCATATAGTACTGGTCGCGGTCCTCCAGATTCTGGCGGAAGTAGCTGTTGTCGCGGCCGTTGAAGGCGGCGTTAATCTCCGCCCACTGGCGGTCGGTCATCGTGGGGTTCAGTCCGTGAATGTCGATGGCCAGGCGTATGAATCCGTTCTCGGGATAGAAGCGTCGGGCCGTTCCGTCCTTGATGGTCTTCACGCCGGCTCCCGGAGGTGTCAGCACCACGGGGCACGAAGCCTTCCGTGCGCCGTGAGGCATCAGCAGGTAGGCGTAGAAGGCATGGCGGCGGCTGTCCAGGTCAATCTTCAGCAGGTAGCAGTCTACGCGCTCGTCAGACATGTCCTTGACATACTCCTTCGTGAAGTGTACGGGTGTCTTGCGGCTCTCGTCCAGTTCCTGCTGCCAGAAGCTCCAGAAGTCCTTCGGCTCCTGAGTGAAGGGCTGAATCTTGTCGGCTGAGAAGCCCACCTTCACGTGGTGCCGGTAGGTTTTGCCGTCAAGCGTCATCTTCAGCCGCAGGTCGCGGAAGCAGGGCTTCGCGGCCGTGCCCATACTGATCTTGGCCCGTCCGTTCTTCAGCCGCACCGAGCCACTGCGGTCCGACGGCAGCAGGTCGGTGCCGACCTCCCATTCCACCACGCCGTCGCGCGGAATGCCGTACTTATAGAACTGCACCTCGACGGAGGCCTTCTCACCCGTCTGGTAGAGCCAGTCGGCATGGTCGGGTACGGTCACCCACAGGTAGTCGCTGCGGTAGGGATAATTCTCGGCCCCGATGCCAGTCAGCATGCAGAGCATGACGAAAAGTAGTAAGATTTGCTTCATAAGTGTCGTTTTGTTTTATAGTAATACAGTTCCAGCGAGTTGATGATGTTCTGCCAGAGCACGTAGCAGCCGGCACCGATGGAGGCCACCGGGTTGAGATACATATAGGCCACCCAGATGCTGAGGGCCGTATTCTTCTGAAAGAGGGCTTGGCCGGCGTTAACCTCCTCGCCCAGGTGGCTCCCAACCATACGGCCCAGCCCGAACTGCACGAAGCAGAGCACGAGTGTGGCCACGGCTATCGCGGCGAGCAGGGCGGGCGCGGCACCGCTGTCGGCGATGTTTTTCACCGTGATGCCCGTGGTGATGCTCAGCGAGACGCCCCAGCAGTAGAAGCCCAGATTGGGCCGCGCGGCAATCCTGGCGCAGAGCGGCCTGGCAAAGTGCTGCATCAGCCACCCCGAGGCCAGGGGCAGCAGCAGCACGATGCTCACCTTCTGGAGGATGACCAGAAAGGCCTGCATGAAGTCTGCGTGCACCGTCTGTTCCAGCATGGGGAACACCATCGGAATCATCAGTGCCGAGGCCAGCGACGAGATGAGCACGTAGGTTGTCATGGTCGAAATGTTACCCCCCAGCTTGCCCACCACCACGGGCGATGCCGACGCTGCCGGTCCGATGATGCAGGTCAGCACGGCCTCCCAGAGGAGTGGAGAGTGGAGGGCTGAGGGCTGAGGGCTGAGGGCTGAGGGCTGAGGGCTGAGGGCTGAGGGCTGAGGGCTGAGGGGTGAGAGTGGAGCGTTGACAGTTGACTGGAGCCAGAAGATGATGGCGACGTTCAGGGCCACCAGCAGCAGTTGGGCCGCGAGTATGCCCACATGCCAGCGGTGCGGACGCATCTGGTGGAAGTCGACCTTGCAGAAGGTGACAAACAGCGTCAGGAATACCGTCAGCGGAAAGAGAAAGTCAAACCACGGAGCCAGTGCCGTCCCCAAGGCGTCAAGCTGTGGCACGTAGCGGAAAGTCAGATAGCTGGCCGTGCCCATGGCAATAGCCACGGGCAGCGTCCAGTCCTTCAGAAATCGTATCATGTTCATCATCCGGCTGCAAAAGTACAAAAAAAAATGAAGAATGAAGAATGAAGAATGAAGAATTTCTTTGACCTAAAGGTGCAAAGTGTGGCGTTGCAATGCTACCGCCCTGAAGGTAATCATAATTTCTAATTCCTAATTCCTAATTTCTAATTTAAAGTAATCATAAACTTCAAACTTCAAAGGTCATTTACTGCATGCTCTGCCTGATGTCCTCCAGCAAGTCCTCCCTGGCTTCGAGGCCGATGCTGAGGCGTACGGTGGTGTCCTGAACCGACATTGCACGACACTGCTCAGGTGTGAAGCGTCCGAAGATGGTTGATGCGGGATGTATGGCCAGCGACTTCCGGTCGAAGAGGTTGGTGGCGCGGCGGATGACCTTCAGCCTGTCGATAAACGCCCAGGCGGCACCCCTTGAGTCGAGGTCGATCGTGAAGACAGCGCCGGGCAGCGGTCCGAACTGGGCTTTCGACAATTCGAAGAAGGGATTCCCCTCCAGTCCCGTGTAGTTGACGCGCCTGATTTCCGGCATCTGCTGGCACTGCCTGGCCAGCCACAGCGTGGTCTCTGCCTGGCGACGGAAGCGGATGTCGAGTGTGTCGAGTCCGAGCGTTTCCATATAGGCTGCCTGGGGTGTCATCAGCCCACCGAGGTTTGTCGTCAGTTCCGTCTTCACGCGCGCCGTGAACGCCAGCTTCCTGCCCACTTTCCGAGTCAGCTGCTGCAGGGCTGTCGACGGCGACTGGGCCCAGTCGAACCGGCCGTGGTCAATGAGCAGGCCGCCGAGGCCCGTACCGCCGCCGGAGATGTACTTAGTGCTTGACACCACTTCGATGTCCACGCCGAAATCCTGGGCGCGAAACACTGAGAACGGCACCACGGTCGTGTCGGCTATCAGGGGCACGCCGGCCTCGTGGGCCACGCGGGCCAGCCGTCGGATGTCGGCCACGAACAATTGCGGATTGGTGATAATCTCGAAGAACAGCGCGCAAGTCCTGTCGTCGACCATTGCCTCCACCTCCTCCGGGTGAGTGAAGTCGGCAAAGCGCGGCTCCACGCCGAACGTGGCCAGCGTGTCGCGCAGCAGCGAGACGCTGTTGCCAAACAGGTGCTTCGAGGCCACGATGTTCAGCCCCGCCGCGCTGACCGCCGTCAGGGCGTAGTGTATGGCGGTCATCCCCGTGTTCAGTGCCGTGACGCTCGTGGCTCCCGTCAGCTGGCGCACGCGTTCCTCCAGATAGGTCGTCGTGGGGTTGGCAATGCGGGCGTACGACGGCGCCATGGAGCGACCGCAAAACGCGTCGCCCATGGCCTTGGCAGACTCAAACTCAAACGCCGCCGTATAGTAGACGGGCATCGACAGTGCTCCGTAGGCATCCGGCTTCTGATACTTCGTAGTCAGGATTTTCGTTTCGTACTGCATCATCGTCCTATCATCTTTTTTACAGCTATGACCAGTTTGTCCACATCCTCGCGGGTGTTATAGAGTGCGAAGGTGGGCCTGACGCTCATCTCGTAGCCCAGGGCGCGCAGGGCGGGCTGGGCGCAGTGGTGGCCGGCACGCACGGCAATGCCCTCCTTGTCGAGCAGTGTGCCCACTTCGGGTACGGGGATGCCGTCGAGCACGAAGCTCACCACCGACACGCGGTTCCGTGGATTGCCGATGAGCGTCAGTCCGGGTATCTGTCCAAGTTGTTCGCGGGCATACTCCGTCAGTTGGTGCTCGTGGGCCTCGATGTTGCGAATGCCCAGGTGGCTCACGTAGTCCAGTGCGGCCCCCAGTCCGATGGCGTCGGCCACGTTGGGCGTGCCAGCCTCAAAGCGTGCCGGCGGCACGTTATACTCCGTGCGTTCCAGGGTTACGTCCTTAATCATGTTGCCGCCGCCCTGCCAGGGCTGCATTTTGTCCAGCAGGTCCTTGCGCCCGTAGACCACGCCGATGCCGTTGGGCCCGTAAATCTTGTGACCGCTGAACACAAAGAAGTCGGCGCCGAGCTGTTGCACGTCCACGGGCGTATGGGCTATTGACTGTGCACCGTCTATCAGCACCGGAATCTGGTGCGCGTGGGCGATGTCGATGATGCGCCGGACGTCGTTGATGGTACCGAACGTGTTGTTAACGTGGCCCACACTGACAAATCGCGTCCGCGGCGTGATGAGCCGTTCCAGTTCCGTGAGTATCAGGTCGCCGTTCTGGTCAGTAGGGATGGCGCGCAGCGTGGCTCCGCGCTCCTGACACATGCGCTGCCATGGCACGATGTTGGCATGGTGGTCCAGCTCCGAGACGATGACCTCGTCGCCCGGCGTCAGATACTGTCGCCCGTAGGTCTGCGCCACGAGGTTGATGCCCTCGGTGGTACCACGGACGAAGATGATTTCCTCGCTCGATGCGGCATTGATGAACCGCTGCACCTTTTCGCGGGCCTCCTCGTAGGCATCCGTCGCCCGGGCAGCCAGCGTGTGTGCCCCCCGGTGAATGTTCGAATTATAGTTGCGATAGTAATCCGACAGCTTGTCGATGACCTGCCGTGGCTTCTGCGTCGTGGCACCATTGTCGAGCCATACCAGCTGGTGGCCGTTCACCCTTTGGCTCAGTACGGGGAAGTCGCGCTTGATCTGCTCGGAGTTCAGCGTGTCGGCCTCCTCGTAGTGCAGCTGGCTGAGCTCCGTTTCGCCGAAGGGACGGATGGAAGTAGACCCTCCCCCCTCCCTGTGAGGGAGGGGAGTGGTTAGACTTTCCGCTGATGGAGCCTCGCTCAAATAGAGGCCAAAGGGCTGAAACAGGCTGGAGAGCGACGAGAGGTCAAGTGCCTCGTCGGGGATGACGGCACGGCGCTCTGCCTGCAGCTCTTCGGGGCAGTACTTCTGTGCCACCTCGCGGAGCAGTGCAAAGCCGGGATCCTCCAGACCGTAGTCGTTTATATTCTGAATGTTTACCATATACTTGTTTGAAGTTTGAAGTTTATGATTTGTCAACTGTCAACCGTCAACTGTCAACTGTCAACTCTCAACTGTCAACTCTCAACTGTCAACTAAATTTTGCGATGCTGGTAATCGTGATAGTAGCCTACCTCGACATTTTCGAGCACGGCAATGGCATCGTCGGTCAGTGAGGCCAGCGAGAAGTACTTGGTGAGCAGGTAGGAGGCCACGCCAAACTTGTCGAGTCCCATCAGTCGGGCAGAGAGCGAGGGGGCTATCTCGCCGGGAATGCCGCTCTGGTGCAGGCCTACCACGCCCTGGTTCTTCTCGCCGACGCGCACGAGGATGATTTTCGTCGTGCCTACGCCACGCCCGGTCAGGTACTGTCCTTCCACCTCCACCTTGTCCGACGGTACGATGGGCACCCCGCGCCACAGGATGACCTTCGTGCCAAAGAGGTCGGTTGTGACGGGTGGCACGCCGCGCCACGTACATTCGCGTTCGAAGGCGGCGATGGCTCGCGGATGGGCTATGAAGAAGGCCGGTTCCTTCCACACCAGCGACAACAGCTCGTCAAGGTCGTCGGGCGTCGGCGCACCGTAGCGTGTGGTGATGCGGTAGGCGGGGTTGGCAGCGGCCAGCAGACCGAATTTCCGGTTGTTGATGAGTTCCCACTCCTGGCGCTCCTTGATGCTCTCGATGGAGAGGCGCAGCTGTTCCTCGAGCTGGTTGTAGGGGTTGTTGTAGAGGTCGCTCACGCGGGTGTGCACGCGAACCACCGTCTGCAGCGTGTTCAGCGAGTACTCCGTGGGACTCTCCTCGTAGTCTATGTAGGTTTCCGGTATGATGTTGTCCTCCTCGTGACCCGATACCAGGTCAATGTGCTTCTCGCCATTGTCGTTCACCGAAGCCTTCAGGCGCAGCTGCTTGTCGACGGCTTTCGCGAACGTCTCGCGGAAGTCGGGCACCTCCTTGATAAACCTGACCAGCTCCTTCAGTTTCAGGCCGAGGAAGACCGTCGGCGTGATGGCGCGCACGGAGACCGTCGACTCCTGCTCGTCCAGCAGGTCGGCCTCGCCAAAGTATTCGCCGTCGCCCAGCAGTGCTATCCGCAGGTCTTCGCCGTGAGGCCCCTTGCTGATGACCTCGGCCTGGCCGCTGGCCACGATGAAGAAGCGCTGCTTGTCCTTGCCCTCCTCCACGAAGAGCTTGTCGACGTCAACCTCCCTGGCCTCGAACGAGCTGACCAGCCGGTTCAGTATCTCGTCGTCGAATTCAGAGAATAGTGGGATTGCCTTCAGGTCCTTGGCCGTAAACGACGGTTGTCCGTTGACGTACTGGATGGGCAGCCGGTCGTTCTTGCGCAGTTCCACTTTCGTGCGGTTCACGCGGAACGTGCCTCCGCTGACCTGCACCCAGGGCAGCAGTTTCAGGAGTAGTCTCGGGGTGATGGAGCCCATCTGCGGGGCGGTCTTGGTGGTTGTTGCCAGCCTTCTGGCGGTGGCAGTGGTCACACTGCGCTGAAGATTAGAATCTGCCATAATTGTTTGAGTTTTTTAGTGTTATTACTTATTATACCTGTTTACTCTTTTACTTTTTTATCACGACCTTGTGTGTCGTTCCCTCCACGTGCTCTACGGACAGCACGTCGTATCCCTGCTCCCGTGCATTGCGAGGCACGTTGTCAAGCGGTTCGCCCTCTGCGAGCAGCACTTCCAGGATGTCACCCGGCTGTAGCCTCGACAGCTCTATCTTTGTCTTGACGAAGGTCATCGGGCAGTGCTCCTTCGTGATGTCTAATGTCTTTGTTGCCATAATTATCTAATTGTAAATAGTCAAATAGTCCAATTGTCAGATAAACAGGGTCTGTCCGCCCTCGCTGAGCTGCAGGAACGTGGCCACGCCCAGCACGTCCTTCACCTCCGGGATGAAGTCCTCGCGCTTCAGTCCGAGCACGTGCATGGCCATCTCGCAGGCGTAGAGATTGATGCCGAGTGCCTTGGCGGCCTCGACGAGTTCCTCGAGCGTCGCCACATTGTTCTTGCGCATCAGGTAGCGGAACACCTTGGGCCCCGCTCCAAAGAAGTTGAACCGCGAGGTCGGTGTCGCGCCGAGACCGCCCATCATGAATCCGAAGGTCCGAGTCAGCCAGTTGCTGCCAATGAACGCCCGTCCCTGCTGCTGCTTGATGGCGTCGAGGCCCCAGAAGGTGAAGAAGATGTTCACCTCGTAGCC